>CAYPJS010000109.1:0-19208 GCA_964411135.1 uncultured Anaerolinea sp. | reverse complement strand
TATCCACGATAGTCCGCGGTGCCCAGGAATGAGCAGTATTTGGTTATGGCCGCGGTCAGGGTCGTCTTACCGTGGTCAATGTGACCCATCGTCCCTACATTCAGATGCGGCTTGCTGCGATCAAATTTTTGCTTCGCCATGGTACAAAACTCTCCTTGAAAGAAAAATCCAAATAGTGTGATTAGGAATTCGTGATCTTTAGTTTGACGCTTTCGGGAACAGCGGCGTAATGATCGAATTCCATCGAATGCACACCGCGCCCTTGCGTAGCAGATCGTAAATCGGTAGTGTAGCCGAACATTTCGGCCATTGGGACCAGCGCACGTACTGCCTGCGCATTACCAGGCCTGATCTCCATCCCCTGAATTTCACCGCGGCGAGAATTCAACTGACCAATTACATCGCCGAGGTAGTCCTCAGGAATAACAACCTCAACCTTCATAATGGGCTCCAGTAACGTCGGACCGCCGCGCTGCATACCTTCTTTGAAGGCAAAAATGGATGCCATCTTGAAAGCCATTTCGCTCGAGTCCACTTCGTGGTAGGACCCATCAGTAAGTTTTACCAGGATATCCGTCACCGGATAACCCGCGACAACTCCTGATTCAGCGGCTTCCTTTACACCTTTTTCAACAGCAGGAATGTATTCCTTAGGAATTGAGCCGCCAATAATCTTGTTCTCGAATTTCACGCCGTTGCCACGCTCAAGCGGTTCCATCGAGAAAACAACGTGACCGTATTGACCATGACCACCGCTCTGCTTGGCATACTTGTAATTGATCTCAGGAACAGGACGCGAAATGGTTTCACGATACGAAACCCGCGGTCGGCCAACATTGGCTTGAACCCGGAATTCCCGCATCATGCGGTCTACAATAATATCCAGATGAAGTTCGCCCATGCCCGAGATGATGGTCTGAGCGGTAGTTTCATCGGTACGTACTTTAAATGTTGGATCTTCTTCAGCCAGGCGGCGCAGTGCTTCTGCCATGCGGTCCTGGTCGGCGGTGGTTTTCGGCTCAACAGCAATCGAAATCACCGGTTCCGGGAACGTGATGCTCTCCAGAATGATCGGATCCTTCTGATCAGTTAGAGTATCGCCCGTGAAAGTATCCTTAAGCCCTAGTACAGCCCCAATATCACCGGCGAAAACTTCCGTAATGTCTTCACGGCGATCCGCATACATTCGCACCATGCGCCCAATGCGTTCGCGGCGTCCCTTTGCCGGATTAAAGACCGTTTCACCCTGGACAACCTTGCCAGAATAGACACGGAAATACGCCAGGCGGCCTACATAGGGATCGGCAACGATCTTGAATACCAGCGCGCTCAGAGGCGCATCATCATCCGTGGGACGTTCAATGATTTTTTCGGGATCATCCGGAGCATGACCGCGGGCGGCAGGAATTTCAAGCGGGGACGGGAGAAAATCGATCACCGCATCCAAAACCGCCTGAACGCCCTTGTTGCGCAGCGAAGAGCCAGCAAAAACCGGGGTTGCCTTGTTTTCGATGACAGCGGTGCGCAGCGCAGACTTAAGTTCATCCACACTGATGGTCTCGCCTTCCAGGAATTTGACAATCAAATCATCGTCAAACTCAGCGATTTTTTCAACCATAACACTGCGGGCTTCTTCTGCGGCCTTCTTCAAACCACCAGGAATTTCGCCAATTACCGGATCTTTTCCAAGGTCGTCTTCCCAGAAAGTTGCCTGCATGGTCAGCAGATCGATCACTCCGCGGAAACCAGCCTCTTCCCCAATTGGAAGCTGCATGGGAATGGGATTTGCACCCAGGCGGGAGCGGATGGACTCGATTGTGCGATCATAGGATGCACCAACCCGGTCCATTTTGTTTACAAAACAAATACGCGGCACCAAATAGCGGTCAGCCTGACGCCAGACGGTTTCACTCTGCGGTTCAACACCCTGGACAGCGTCAAAAATAACCACGCCGCCATCCAGAACGCGTAAAGACCGCTGAACTTCTGCAGTGAAATCGATGTGACCCGGGGTGTCGATTACATTAATCTGATACCCCTTCCATTCAGCAGTTACTGCCGCAGAAACGATGGTAATTCCACGTTCGCGCTCTTGCGCCATCCAATCCGTCACAGTAGTGCCGTCATCTACAGAACCGATGCGGTACGTCCGCCCGGTGTAGAACAGGATCCGCTCAGTCGTCGTGGTTTTCCCTGCGTCGATGTGGGCGATAATCCCGATGTTACGACACTTATCTAACGGAAAATTACGAGGCATGATTCAATACCCAATAAAGAAAGTTTCAGTGATGAAATTAAACTCGATAATGAGAGAACGCGCGGTTGGCTTCAGCCATCTTATGCGTTTCTTCACGCTTGCGGACTGCAGAGCCAGTATTATTGGCAGCATCCATCAATTCGGCAGACAGCTTCTCGGCGAGAGATTTCCCGGTGCGGGCTCGGGCAGCATCCGTGATCCAGCGCATTGCAAGCGCAACGCGGCGCCCTGACGGAACTTCAATCGGGACCTGGTAAGTAGCACCACCCACGCGGCGCGGGCGTACTTCCATCATCGGACCGACGTTTTTCAAAGCCTGCTCAAACACCTCAACGGGGTTCTTGCTGGTCTTTTCCTGAACCATTTCCAGAGCTTCATAGACGATCCCGGTAGCAGTGCTTTTCTTGCCGCTGCGCAGGATGCGGTGAATGAAGGTGGTAATGTAGACGTTGTTATAGCGAACGTCTGGCAAAATTTCGCGATTTTCTGGTTTAGTACGACGCATGGAACTTTCTCCGTCCTATTTCTTGATTATTTACCGGTGGCGGCTTTTTTGGCGCCGTATTTGGAGCGAGATTGTGAGCGCTTGGCAACGCCGGTGGTATCCAGCGTTCCGCGGACAATGTGGTAGCGCACACCAGGAAGGTCCTTAACGCGGCCACCGCGCACCAATACTACCGAGTGCTCCTGAAGTTGATGGCCTTCACCCGGAATATAGGCTGTAACTTCGATACCGTTCGACAGGCGGACGCGGGCGATTTTTCGCAGCGCCGAATTTGGTTTTTTCGGGGTCATCGTGCGGACAATCGTGCAAACGCCGCGCTTCTGGGGTGCCCCGGCGCCCTGTCGGGTGCGGTGCTGATGCATCGAATTGAAGGTGTACTGTAAAGCGGGGGCTTTACTCTTTGCCTTCTTGGTCTGACGACCTTTGCGAATCAGTTGGTTTATGGTTGGCACTTTCTTTTATCTCCAATTGAGCGTTACTTTGGCGAAAAAACGCCGTAAAAATCAGGAACTTTTCAACAATGGAGGCCATCGGCTGCAATGATGGCCTCTATAATGTTCATTTAAGGTTCTCGAACATGAAAGGCACGAAGGGCGATTATATCATGGGGCGTTTCGACCGTCAACCTTTCACCTCCGCTTACAACAAATCATCATACTCCTGGCCGACACCAAGGAAACCTGTGCTGATGGCCGGCGGGCGTACACGTTCCTCATCCTTGCCGAACTTGATGATCTCGCCAGAATCCATCGTGGCTTCCATGGCCAGACCCAGGCTCTGCAACTCCTTCACCAAAACACGGAAGGAAGCCGGCAGGCTTGGTTCTTCAATCGGTTCGCTCTTGACAATCGACTCGTAAGTCGAGACGCGGCCCTGAATATCATCGGATTTGACCGTGAGCATCTCCTGCAGTGTATAGGCTGCACCATACGCTTCCAGTGCCCACACTTCCATTTCACCGAAGCGCTGACCACCGAATTGTGCCTTACCACCCAGCGGCTGCTGTGTGACCAGGGAGTATGGTCCCGTAGAGCGGGCATGGACCTTGTCTTCCACCAGGTGATGCAGCTTGAGCATGGTCATTACACCCACCGTTACCGGCTGGTCGTAAGCTTCGCCGCTCTTTCCGTCGCGCAAACGCTGCTTGCCGATGACTGGAATGGGCAGACCGGTGCGTACGGTGTAATTCTCCGCAACCTTGCGGATTTCGCTCCCGGTGGCTTTGGCGTCGAATTCAACTTCGTTCTTGGTCAGCCAAAGGCGGATGCAGGCATCGATAACGCGCTGATCTTTGATCTCCATATCAGGATCCATGGCGACCATTTCGCGGTAGATCAGCAGGTTCTCGGGTTTATAGCCCTTTTCCTGAAGCCAGACTTCCAGCATGGCCCAGCGAGCATAAGCCTCATCATAAGCAATGCGGTCGAGATCATAATTCTTGTCAGCCAGCAGCTGCTCCATGTAGAGCAAGCGGACTTCATCATCATCGCGGATTGTCTGCGGATCGTATTCCTGTTCTTTGAGCCACTCCCAACCGCGGTCAGCTGCTTCTTTCCAGGATTCATCGATCATCCAGGCGCGAGCCAGCTCCGCTTCGATCTCCTGCTCGTTTGCGCCATCGAAAACAGGCGTCACAGCGCGGAAACCAAGCCGGTAAGCAGCCCAGCCCAGGTGGGTCTCAAGAACCTGACCGATATTCATACGTCCGGGGACGCCCAGTGGATTCAAGATAATGTCAACCGGTGTACCGTCCTCGAGATAAGGCATGTTCTCGACTGGCACTACGCGGGATACCACACCTTTATTCCCATGACGGCCGGCCATCTTATCGCCAGCGGTGATTTTTCGGCGTTGGGCAACTGAAACCCGAACCATCATATCCACACCGGCTGATAGGTCCGAATTATCTTCACGGGTAAATACTTTTACATCCACGACCTTACCGCGTTCGCCGTGTGGCATACGCAGCGAGGTGTCTTTCACATCGCGTGATTTCTCACCGAAGATGGCGCGCAGCAGGCGTTCCTCAGGAGTCAGTTCTTTCTCACCCTTAGGCGTAATCTTGCCTACCAGAATATCGTTCGGTCCAACTTCAGCGCCAATGCGGATGATGCCGTGTTCATCCAAATCCTTGATCGCATCCTCGCCGACATTCGGAATATCGCGCGTGATTTCTTCTGGACCAAGCTTGGTGTCGCGGGCTTCGACTTCGTATTTCTCAATATGAACCGAAGTAAAGCGGTCAGCCTGAACCAGGCGCTCCGAGATCAGGATGGCATCTTCAAAGTTGCCGCCTTCCCAGGAGAGGAAAGCCACGACCACGTTCTGACCGAGTGCCAGGTTGCCATTGACTGTGGAGGAAGAATCAGCCAGAACATCGTCCTTATGGACGTGCTGCCCCTTGACCACCGCAGGCCGTTGATCGGTGCAGGTGGATTGGTTGGAGCGCTGATACTTGCGCAAGTTGTAGGTGCGAAGTCCGTTCTGGCCTCGGACCATGATCTGCTTTCCGGTGACGGAAACCACGTCGCCTTCTTCTTCCGCTACCAAAACCTGGCCGGAATATTTGGCAGCGAAAGATTCCATGCCGGTGGAAATCAACGGGATATCCGGGTTGATGAGCGGGACAGCCTGTGCCTGCATGTTCGAACCCATCAAAGCGCGGTTCGCATCGTCATGCTCCAGGAAGGGGATCAGTGAAGCACTGATACCGACCACCTGATGCGGAGCGACATCCATATAGTTGACGGCATCTGGGCCGGCTACCCGGAAGTCCGAGTGGTGGCGGCACATGATACGCTGGGTATCGAATTCGGCCTGTGCATTCAAAGGCGTGTTGGCCTGAGCGATGACGAATTTATCCTCGGCATCTGCAGACAGGTACTCAACATCCTCTGAAACAAATGGGACAACGAAAATGGTTGTCTGATTCAGTTTCTTAATGGCAGACAGCATCTTCTTCGTGATACGTTCGCCCTGAACCACAATCACTTCACCGGTTTCTGGGTCTTTCAAATCCTCGGCGGCAGCCCGACCAACCAAACGGGGATCGTCTGGCGATAAGGCGCGGGAGACCCGCCGGTATGGGGTTTCGATAAAGCCATATTCGTTGACACGGGCAAAGCTGGCCAGACGGCCGATAAGACCGATGTTTGGGCCCTCCGGAGTCTCGATGGGGCAGATACGTCCGTAGTGCGAGTGGTGAACATCCCGTACATCAAAGCCGGCGCGCTCACGGCGCAAACCGCCAGGCCCCAGAGCAGAAAGCGTACGCTTGTTGCGCAGCTCTGCCAGAGGATTGGTCTGGTCCATGAATTGCGAGAGCTGGCTCGATCCGAAGAATTCGCGCAGGGCAGCAACCACAGGCCGTATGTTGATCAGGCTAACCGGCGAGGTCTGGTCCTGGTCGCGGATGGACATGCGCTCTTTAATCACCCGCTCCATACGGCGCAGGCCAATGCGGAGTTTATTCTGCACCAACTCGCCTACCGTTTTTACGCGGCGGTTGCCAAGATGATCGATATCATCCTTGTCTTCTTTTTCATTGTTGATCATGATCATGCGCCGGATCAGATAAACGACATCCCAGCGGGTGACGTTGCGGTGCGACACCGGGATTTTATCCATCAGATCCAGTTTCTGGTTGAGCTTGTAGCGTCCGACCCGTTCGAGGTCGTAATGGCGTTGATCGAACAACTGCTCTTCCATGAACTGTTTGGCGTTTTCTATGGTGGCCGGGTCTCCCGGGCGCATGCGCTTGAAGAACTCGATCAAAGCCGCTACAGCAATGGATTGTCCACCAGACAGATCCCAGGGTGGTTCCTGCCGGAAGGTCGATGGAATGAACAAGCGCTCGGGGTTGTTGTCAACGTCCTGGAAAAGCGCTATCAGTTCCTCATCGGAGCCTTCTTTAATGGGGGAATCCGGACGGCCGTCATCAATGGCAGCCAGAGCGCGTAGGAAAATGGTAATGGGGACTGTGCGTTTTCGGTTGAATTTAAGAATGAGATAGTCATTCTTGCGGGTTTCGAACTCCATCCAGGCGCCGCGGTCAGGGATAAGCTTGGCGCTCGCCAACCGGTGCCCGGAGGCACGGTCAACTGGAGCTTCGAAGTACACGCCCGGAGAACGGATCAGCTGAGAGACCACCACGCGTTCCGTTCCATTAATAATGAAGGTACCCTTGTCGGTCATCTGCGGGAAATCCCCTAGGAAGATATCCTGCTTGATTGGCTCAGGTACATCCGGGCCGGCCAGCAAGACCGAGACGTATAACGGGCAGGCATAGGTTAAGTCGCGTTCAACGCATTCTTCAATGGAATGCTTGGGTTCGCCAAACCAATACTTCAGATCCCAATCTTTCGATTCTTGCATGTTGCTGGGGAAATACAGCTTCATGCCTTTGTTGTAGGATTCGATGGGGGTGATTTCATTAAACAAATCACCTAATCCTTCTGCTTTCAAGCGCTCAAAGGAATCGAGTTGAACTTCGATCAAATTGGGCAGGTCAAAAACGACCGGAATTCGAGCATAGGATTTAACTGGTAAAACAGAAGACTGCATTTTTCGCTCCTGACGTGCAATTGGCAGGATAAACTACATTGAGATACGACCAACACGCGTATTAGGGCATAATACGCAAACGGTAATTATAACAAAGCGATTATGGAAGGTCAAGAAATTGGTGATAATTCAATCAGACCAATTTTTTGGATACGTTCGGTTCAACTGTCCCCCAATGGACTAGAGCCCGAGAATCTGCACTCCATTTCGATTAATATTATCACGAAATCCATGAAATACCTATGGGTCAATCACCCAACTCCCATTCTGTACGGGTAACCGCCGCATAAGAATGTGCTCGCCGCGTACGCTGCCATTGCCGTCCAGGTTCAACACGCCGAAAGAAGGGTCTGGCCAGGTTGCCGGAGACAGTGAAGCCGAACCCGGATTGAAGTACAGGACTCCTCCTTCAACCCGGTTCTCGCCACGGTGGGTGTGCCCAAATATGTGGATGTCGGTGTCAGGGGCCGTCTTGTTGAGCAACCTTTTGTACCGCTCAAAGCGATACCCTACCGACGCATACTTAAATTTATCCAGCCAATAATGCCAGAAATCACCCATACCGTGTTGAATGACTATACGCAGCGCTCCGACGGTAATCGATCGCTTCCAGGGCAGCACTCCTGCGAATACCCAATCCCGGTTTCCGCGCACGGCAATGACCGGGGCAACCTCGGATAGTTCCTCGATGACGGATGGAGCGCAAATATCACCTGCATGGACGATCACTTCCACGCCGGCTTTCCGCAGACCGGGGATCAAATCGGGGTGAAGCGAACGCACCCGGTCTGGAATATGCGTGTCAGACACAACGCCAAGGCAGCGGATTTGGTCAAGATTGACTGGCATGGATGCAAAAGCACGCAAAACAGACACCTAGCTGTGGGAAGTATGATTCAGTGCGTCAAGGATATCCTGCTTTGCCTGGTCTGCCGAGCAGAATTTGATGGCAACCATGCCGAGGGCTTTAGCAGCTTCGATGTTTACACCGTAATCATCGACGAAAATCGCCTCTTGCGGTTTTACCTGCAGCCGGTCGAGCAGCCAATGGAAGAACTCAGGGGCAGGTTTTCTCATTTTTACTTCGGCGGAAAATACCGCCACATCAAAATATTGTTCTAGACCACCCCAATGCTTAGCAATATTGTCCCGGGTGCTGAGCCAGGCATTGCTCAACAGACCCGTTTTATAAGCGGGCCGCAGGTTATTGATGAAGGCAAGCAATTCATAATCCATACGGTCACCAGCCCACCATTGGCTCAGAAAACTGGCCCGATCCTCAACTTTAACTCCCAGCGTTTCAAATGCCCAGTTCCAATGGTCTTCCTCAGACAGGTTGCCGCTTTCGGCTTTTTGCGATGAATCGCTGGTGAAAATGATATTGAATAATTCTTTCGTGGTAACCCCGTAATCTCTGGCGAGTGCCTCGCGCGGGAAAGGATCAATCGTCCGTAACAGGACTCCGCCCATATCGAAAATAACTGCTTTTATCAAAACATACCCTCTCGGTTAAATTTACTGCACTCGGGCAGTGAGGTTATTTTACCCTGCCCGAGTGTTTTTCGTGTGAGAATTAATTTTGCGGAACATTTAGTTGTCGAGCTGCATTTGCAGCTTTTTCTTTGAATTTCCAGGAAGATGCCGCCAAGATTGGGCAGGTACTTTCCCTTTCCTTCAAATTCGAACCGTATTTTGAGGAGTTGTGGAAACCTCCTTTCTGTTGATGAAAAAAACTGAAGGCTATTCGCCGTGGTTTGCCAGGTCCCGGCCGGGGCGCAGTACTTTCTCGAAATAGCAGCTTTCGTACTCCACAACCATGCCGGCCGTCTGATATAGCCGTAAGGCACCGGTTAGATTCTCTGAGTCCACATAGAGCCCAACGGATTCCTTACCGCGCTTCTTCATCTCGCGAAAAGTGGTGCGAAGCAGTGCCAGCCCTAATCCCTGCTTACGCCATGGGCGCCGCACCGACAACGTTCCAACCCAGCCGCCATTATCAATTCCAGCTCTGGAGGTCTGGTTAATGCACACGGCAGCTACTTCTTCGCCATCCAGTGCCATGTAGCCTGCCGATAAATCGTAAGTCGGGTCGCCGAGAATTTGTGTTTTCTCACGCTTGTAGTAATCCTCAAACGGTTCTTCGATAACCCCATAATGATCGAGGAAAGCCTCCTGCTGGGCTTTTAAAGCTCGGCGCAGCTGGTCCTCGCCTCCTTCCAGGGTCATCAAGGTAATCTTTTCGGGCAGAACGGGTTCTGGAATTTCAGCGTTCAGCAGAATGGTCATCCGGTAGCTGGACCGTACATGGTCATACCCGCAGTTTTCCAAAAACTTTCTGGCATTTGTCTGAACAGCATAAGCCCGCTGCCCAAGCGTAACCTTCAACCCAACAGGAGCTTTTAACATTTCTTCTCGTGCCCGATTTTCCATCCATTGTGTAAGCGCTGTTCCGGCTCCCTGGCCTTTATGTTCTGGGTTAATGCGAAGGAAACCATACATGCGCACATGTGGAGTTACACCTGTCCAAAAATCAGCGTAAGCGATAATTTTTCCATCCTGCTGGCGAACAACGCAGGTATCGGTTTCAGGGTTGGCATCGAAAGTCTTGAGGTCATTGGCTAATCCATCAACGGTTAAGATGTCGTGACCGACATAGGACCGGTCGGAGGAATTGATCACCTCTGCAACTTCCGCATAATCTGCTTCACGGATCGGACGAAGAGTTAAAGTATTAGTTGAGGTTTGAATATCCATGGTCTTCTCCTGATTTAGTTGTTACCATTTATTACCGTTAAATTGGTTCTGTGAACGATGCATTGTCACATAGACTGTAGCTGCTCCCATTCACGCCGAAGAATGCCCATAAAAATTTCGTCATACCGGACCCCGGCTTTGAGCAGGTTGCCATGCAGTCGGCCTTCATATTTAAACCCGGCCTTCTCATAGGAGGCGATACCGCGTTCATTATTGGAGAAAACATCCAGCTGGATTCGGTTAAGGTTGAGCTGAGTAAAGCCGTAGCGCAGGATGATGCGCATGGCGTCGGTTCCGTAGCCCTTGCCCCAGTATTCGCGAGGCCCGATTCCAATGCCAACCCAGGCGCTGCCGGCATGCCAGTCGAACCCGCTTAGGTCGATCATCCCGATTTTCTGATCATCCTCGATCCTCTGGATCATGAACCGGTGCATGGAACTGATTTCTTTTTCGAAAAACTCTTTAATGGATTTAACCGTGTAGCGGGTAGCCGCACCGGCATCCAGTAAACGCTGATACTCGCTGTCAACCATCCATTTTTCCAGAAGCTTAAGATCGTCTTCGAAATCCATGGTGACAAGTCGCACCAATTGTCCTGTTAGAATCGGATTATTCATGATTGCACCTCCCCGGATTGATGAACCCAAGCTTCCTGTAAAATTTCCACAAAGATGCGGTCCCATAATTTACCAAAGCGGAAAACGTTTTCACGCTGTCGTACTGAGATGTTAAATCCTGCGTCTTTTAATGCTTTCAGGATTTCAGGCTCGAAATCTCCTGTAGCAGTGTAAATTGAATACAGGCCCAGTTCTTCAAAGCCGTACCTCAATGCCAGATTCAGAGCTTCCACATAGTATGTTTTGCTCAAATCCGGGTCGCCAATGCGCAACTTAAAAAATGCATACCGATTGAACCAAAAGACATCCGGAAAACTCAAGAACCCCAAAAACCGATTGTCTGATTTACGCCGAATGGCGAAAAAGAAAAATCTTCCGTTATCTTCCCCCTTTTTGATTTCCTCCTCACGCAATTTTTTAACCTCGTAGGTGTTGAGGGGATGAGGAATGAGCCCGCCGTCGATTGCGCTGACATAACCCGGATCGTAAGTGAAGGAAGCCTCGTCGGCTGCATCTTTTTCGGGGTCATATGCTTCAAGAACAAGATTCTCGGACTGGAACAGCTGTGTTGTGAACTTCATTGAGTCCTCCCAAATAAATTGAATAATGAAATGATTGCTGTCCGGCACCAGGGGTGATGGCCGGCGCCTACCAGGCGCCGACCATCGGGCACCCCGCAAATTCACGAAATGCTACTGGCCTGAGGTTACCGGATTCGATTGAGAATAGTTCGCACCATTCCAATTCACGATAAAAATGCCAAAAGTCTGCATAAGCATCTTCATCGCTAACCAGATCCCGAACAGACGGGACGCACAGGCGATGGAACATACCTGCCTTCATATCGCGTTTCATTTGTTGATAAGCCGGCCGACTTAAATTAACAGAGTGGTTGACATCCAGGTAAACAGCTACCAGGTTATCAGCCTCGGCCTGATCCCGTATCATGCACAGTGCTGAGAACAGGGCATGCTTTGCGGTGCGGCTGTAGGATTGATCGATGGGAAGGTCGCCCAGGACATAAAGTCCGATGGCTGAAGGAGAGCCCATACGATCACTCTTCATATAATCAACGCGATAACCGCCAAACTTCATCATTGCTTCAAACATGGTGTCCTCCATCTGAGGAGTCGTCCCCAATATTGGATGCTTCATGGGGTATAACCGATCGCGCTCTAGGCGCAAGGAAAGGTTTTCTGTAGTGATATGGGTCTCGGACATAATTGTTCCTCGCAATTTGAAACGCCGACAAAAACAAAAAGCCACGGGGTTTTCCTTTCCCGTGGCGGAGAGTACTCCATTAAAAAAATTACCACGGGTTTCGGAGGGCTCCCGTGGCTGCTGGTAATCTATCGTTTCGAAAGGTTACCGGATAACAGGCGCACTCCGAGAAGGCACAACTGCAACGCCGCTATCAACGGCAGACAGTTTGCTGATAAAAGTTTCGATGCCAAGGATTATTGCCATTCTCGTGCGCTCCTTTCTATAAGATAACAAAACAATTTTACAAATATTTACTGGGCTTGTCAATAGTTTTAATAAATTTTAATCTTAAAATATTGGGGCAGCCCTGGGAAGGCGGCGTGAATCAAAAACGGGACTCATATATGATGTAAAATCATAAGAACCAGCGGCTCATCTTATTTGATTTTTTTTTGGGGTGATTTGGAGGGATTTTAGGAATGATTACGTTTATCTTAATTGTTGCTCTGCTGATTGCCATTATCGCTGTGGTATTTGCACTTCAAAATACTGCCGCCGTTACCGTTTCCTTCATCATCTGGGAGTTGGATCAATCACTGGCTTTGGTACTGCTGGTTACGGTGCTGGTTGGTGTGCTTATCGGCCTGTTGAGCATGCTTCCTGGCACGATCCGAAATAAATGGCGTCTTTCGAGTACCAGGAAAAAAATTGACGTCCTCGAGAAGCTGCTGCAGGAAGAAAAAATCAAAAGAGAGGATGTTGACCGCCGATTGTTAGAGCTCCAAAGTATGCCGCCTTCGCCCTCCCCGATGCCAGTACAAACCCCGCCTGAACCACAATCCGATTCTGCGCCGACCAACACTCAATGAGGGGACAGCGCTTTCAATAAAACGATCCCGGTTTACACAGCCGGGATTTTTATTTTCTGGCGATCGATCGGATAAGTGCGTAGAACTTGCTGCGCTGAGCCTGCGTATAATAATTTGACAAACCTTACCGCCAAAGGGTGATCCGAAATGGTAAAATCCTGGAGCTGAAGAGTAAGGATCACGGCACCTCCACGAAGGAACAAAAAATGACCGAATCCAAAATTGCAATTATTACCGATAGTACATGCGACATTCCGCCCGTCTGGCGTGCCCAATATAATATCAAAACTGTCCCGCTGATCATCACCTGGGGAGATGAACAATTCCGGGATGGGATCGATCTGACCGCCGAGGAGTTTTATGCCAGGCTGCCCCAGACGAGCATCCACCCCATTACTTCGCAACCCCCTCCGCAAGTCTTTTCCGAAGTATATGCTCAGGCAGTGAGTGAAGGCGCCCAGGAAATCCTGGTTTTTACCATTAGCAGCGCCATGAGCGGAACAGCACTGTCTGCCCATCAAGCAGCTGAAGATGCGGGCGTGCCTGTCACGGTGATTGATTCAAAGAGCAATTCCATGGGTCTTGGCTGGCAAGTCCTCACCGCCGCCCGGATACTGGCGCAGGGAAAGGCGGCTGCTGAGGCTGTGGAAGCAGCTGCTCGGGTCCGAAGCAACCTTGTTTACATGATCACGTTGGATACTCTGGAGTATCTTAATCGCGGTGGAAGAATTGGTGGCGCAGCCCAGTTTCTTGGCAACATTTTGAAAATCAAACCGCTTATCTTCGTTAACCACGAAACAGGCAAAGTGGAGGCAGGCATCCCCGCCCGCACCCGTTCGAAGGCTGTGGATGGCTTATACAGAGACTTTTTCCACCGAATACACGGTGGGAATAAATTGCATCTGGTAGTCCTGCATAATGGCGCACCTGACGAAGCAGAACAACTTGCGGAAAAAGTGCATCTGGATCACGAACCCGTAGAACTGTTAATTTCTTTAACCTCGCCCATCCTGGGTGCCCATACCGGGCCGCGCGCACTTGCGTTATGTGGTTTTTATGAGGACTAACCAGGGAAATTAACAAACGACCTGCAGTTTTTGCTGCCAGCCCTCATGATACAATCAAGCCTCGAAGGGGCTCTTCCATGAGCAAGCTGCGGCAGAATGTCCTCAGACATCTGGGTGTAATTATTTTTTACGCCTTTCTTACGGCGGCTTTTACCTATCCATTAATCCTGCACCTCAACCAGGCGGTGCTGGGGGGTAAGGGGGATAACCTTTATTTTGCCTGGCTGACCGGCTGGTATGAACATGCATTTTTTGACGGTGGCGGCCATCCCTTTTTCTCGCCCATAATGAACTGGCCCGAGGGTTGGAACCTTTCCACCACCGATACAGCCCTGGCGTCTGTTTTTCCGGGCGCGATTTTCAGCTATTTCTTCGGTACGATTGCAGGTTACAACCTGGCAATGATGCTGACCTTTGTGCTTTCTGGCTGGGCTATGTACTGCTGGGTCCGGCACCTTACCAAAAATGAAGCGGCTTCCCTGCTTGCCGGAATAATTTTCGCTTTTTTGCCTTACCGGATGGCCCATTTCCTGATAGGCCACCTCAATCTGGCAGGTACCCAATGGTTTCCACTCTACTTCATGGGGCTGCTGGGTATACTGCGCAATGAGGCCAGGGGTTGGTGGCAGCCAGCAGTCCTGGCAGCCGTCAGCCTGGGTTTGATCGGTTTTACTTCCATGTACTACCTTTATATGGGGCTGGTCATCACGCTGGTGTTTGGTGTGGCGTACCTGACTATCAGACGTACCAATGTCTTGAAAACCAAGAAATTCTGGATTCAAGCTGGTATTTTCATCCTGATTGCGGTTCCGCTGCTCTACGCTTCGATGCATTATTTCTTGAATCTGGCGGAAAGCGGCACCCTTGCCAGCCGCGATTGGCGCTACGCCAGCATGTATTCGGCTAACCCGACTGATTTTTTATTACCATCGACCGATCACTTTGCCCTGGGGATATGGGTTGGAAATAATTTCAACCGCGAGCTGTGGCCGGAAGCCACGCTTTATATCGGCCTTTTCGCCCTGGCGTTAGGGATAATTGCCGTAGTTCGGCGCAAAGAGACGGGCGACATCGGGCTAGTTTGGACATCCGTGATCACCGCCGCAGCAGCTCTCGTACTGGCGCTCGGTACTGACCTGCATTGGAATGCAGAACAGGTCATTGTTCAGGTACCTGCCTGGCTGCAACCGTTGATCGGGAAAAGCGAAACTCCGATCCTGCTGCCGACCTACTGGTTGTTCAACCACATGCCGTTCTTCGACCGCATGCGCGCGTTGTCCCGGTTCGGTTTCTTCGTCAATCTATTCACCACCCTTCTGGCAGGAATCGGTGCCGGGGTTCTGTTTACGGGCCTGAGGGGAAAGGTTCGAACACTGGCTGTGGTTGGATTATTTGCCCTGTGCATCCTGGATTTCTACCCTGGTACTTACATCAAATCTCTGACCAAAATCGAGCCGCGTCCGTTGGATACCTGGCTGGCGCAGCAGCCCGGCGATGGCGCAGTTGCCATGTTTCCCTTCGAACAGGTGGAGGAGCAATTCAACATCTATGCCACCTGGATGCATGGAAAGCCTTTTATCGGGGGATTGTTCAACGCCTACCAGCCGGCGCAATACACGTATATCAAACCCATTATGGAGCTCTTCCCATCTCCGGAGTCGATTGACCTGCTGCATGACCTGGGCATCACTTATCTGGTGGTGGATACCAGCGCTTACAGCAGTTACGCGGAGATTGAGCGTGATATTCTGGGAGGCGGGTTAGAACTGCTGACCAGGCAGGAACAATACCGTGTTTTCGGGTTTGGGGAGTAGGTAGTAGGTTTTCCGAAAATGTTTGGGGCATGACCATCGGTTGTTTATTCATTCCATTTTTGTAAAGATAGATCGAACAGTGAAAAAATCATTATGAATTGTCACACCTTTCGTTTGTTTATATATTTTGTCTATTAAGGTTTAATTTGAAGTAGAATAGAGCCACTCAGCCGCAGAAGCCAGGTGGTGCAGTTTTGGACCACAAGGTTCTATTCGAGGAAAATTGGAGAATCTCATGGATAATGGCGATCACAGCACTCCACAGGGGGCAGTCACAGAAGATACGAGCCATCATGAGGATCTTATGAAATCTTTTCAATCTGATCAGATTCCAACTTTTTCTGAGGTGCGTAATCCTTCCATCTCTCTCGCAGGCTGCAACCGGATTGTCATCATCGGCCGAACCGGGTCGGGGAAGACCACCCTGGCGCAGGCGCTGGCAGCTGTATTGGGTGTCCCGCATGTCGAACTGGATTCTCTTTTTTTTGGCCCGGATTTCAGCACGGTGCCGTTGGAATTGCTGCGTGAACGCACCGTTAAGGCAATAGCCGGGGAGCGCTGGGTAACGGATGGTAACAAGAGCGCTGTCCGCGATCTGGTTTGGCCGCGAGCCGACACCATTGTTTGGCTGGATTATTCACTGGCTGTCAGTTTGTGGCGGCTTGGAAAAAGAGCGCTGTGGCGGACTTCCGTGTTGAGGGCTCAGTCGACTGGCAGTGGTAAAAAAACTGGCCTTTTCAAAAAGCTATTCGCCGGTGCAAAAGGGGTGCTGACCGCCCTTCGTTCCCACAGAGGCCAGCGGCAGCTGTATCCAAAACTATTTGCGCTGCCTGAAAACCAGCATTTAGCAGTCGTTAGAATAAATTCACCAAAAGCGGCGCAGCGCTGGCTCGAGCAGGTCACCGCTGGCAAACAAAAATAATCGACCGGGTCCAATTGGGTAACCAATTCTTAGAAATCAATCTAATGTCATATTTTTTCTCAACTTTGGAAAATTAGTAGTCACATTTTTAATCAAATTTTTAATTTTGATACTATAATGTTCATGTTCCTCATCTGATTTTAATCAAATCAACCATTATTGCTCCATCGTCGTTGATAGGAAGGAGGGGATAGTAAAAGAGTCCCGTTCACTTGATTTTTAATGCACTGTACCTAGGTTACACAAAATCCTTTGGGAGGGAAATAGATGAAACGAAAAAGCTTATTGCTTTGGATCTTCCTCGCCGCCGCTGCTCTGATTTTGGCCTCCTGTGCCGGACCTCAGGGTCCTGCCGGCCCTGCTGGTCCTGCCGGCCCTGCAGGCCCTGCTGGCCCCGCCGGCCCAGCTGGCATCAGTGCGATGGTATCAGAAGAAGTTCCGCTAGAAACCTGTACAACCTGCCACAAAGATTCGGGGGCGAATCATCAGGCAGCCTACAATGAAATGTATCAGGATGGTGTGATCACCATTTCCAATGTAGGGTATTCCTTCGCTGCTCCCAACGTCCATACCGTCACCTTCACCGCGTTGAAGAATGGCGCACCGTATGACGTCACCAAAGCCGCTTCCTCAGCCATTTATTTTGTACCATATGATGGCACCGCTTTCCAATTCGACCCCGCGATTGAACGGTTGAACCTTAAAGGAAAGATCACGTGCGATGCGGCTGGTAAATGCACCAGCGTTTTGGCCGGGGAAGAACCCGCCCACACGACCAACTTCCGCAGCGTCCCTGGTCTCGTCGTGGTTTACGGACGGGCAGAAGATGTTGGCCGGTTGCCGGCACGTGTCTATCAGAATAAGTATCCTTTTGCTGCTTTATTGGAAACCGGTTCTGGTGTTGACTATGTATCGGCAGCGAATGATGACGGTTGTGTGAAATGCCATACGGATCCCTACCTGAAGCATGGTTATATCTACGCTCAGGTTAATGGCGATCCTGCCACGGATTTCTACACCTGCAAAGCCTGCCACCTGGATAACGGCGAGGGCGGTCATTTTGAATGGCAGCTCCTGGTCGATAATCCTGAACTGGCAGCCGCTTACCTGGCGGACGATTCAATCCTGACGGATGCCCAGAAGGAAGAGTACGCGTACAACACTTCCGTTATGAATGACGTCCATATGTCGCATGCCATGGAGTTCCCGTATCCGCAGTCAATGGCGACCTGCAATACCTGCCATGAAGGTAAACTGGATATGGTTTTGGCAGATGAGCAATTCACCATCGATACCTGCAAGAGCTGCCACCCGGTAACTGGTGCAGCAAAGGTCGAGGGCGAAGAGACCATCTACGACACAACCACCCTGGCACTCAAGACCATCATCCCAGAAGCCATCCACGGATCTATGGATTGGGCAACCACAGACTGCACCAGCTGCCACAAGGTCGATGGAAGCGCGCCAGCCTTCAATCAGATCCACACCGGCTATGACGATGTGATCTATACCGCAGAAGGTGTGAGATACTCGGATGTTGTCACCGTCTCAATCGATGAGGCTGCATTCGCCGATAACAAACTCACCGTTAAATTCTCTGCTGTTGAGGATCCCGATCTTGAAGGAATTGCCCCTGCTGATATTGTACCGACCGCAATGGTTGGACTTTACGGTTGGGATACCAAGGACTTCATTGTTGGTCCGCATGAGCGGTTGAAGGATGATAACGCCGATGGTACGATCGATCGTAACGATGCCAGAACTCTGGAATTTGAAGTAGGGTCCGAGCATCCTCGCGCTTCAACCGTATCTGCAGCTGATGGTGCATGGGAAGTATCCTTTGACCTGACTGATTGGGCAGATTTGATTGCGGATGGGACTGTAAAACGTGTGGAAATCGCCGTTTTACCAGCTCTGACCGTCAATGAAGTAACCCTGTCAATCAATGCTCCGTCACGCACCTTCGACCTTGGCGCAAACGACTTCGACGATGAGTTCTACGGACCAATCGTGAAAGTCGATGGCTGCAATACCTGCCACGATGCATTGGCTGTGAACTTCCACTCGGCTGATTACGGCGGGAATGTCGTCGTTTGCCGCATGTGCCATATCACCAAAGCTGGCGGATCGCACCTGGAAATGCAGTCAAGATCCATTGACTCCTACGTCCATGCCATCCACTCGTTCCAGGTATTCGATCTTGGCAATGTCAATTTCGCAGATCCGGTCGAGGCACTGGAAGTTGAACACCACATCAATTTCCCGTACCCCACACACGGCGTTACCAACTGCGAATCCTGCCACTTGAAAGGCACTTACGAAGCGCCAGACCAGGGCAGTTCATTGCCAGGTATATTGTCGGCTTCTTCAGACAACGAAACCCTGGTCCGCAACATCGGTGGTGTTCCGGCTATGGTTACTGGCCCAGCGACTCGCGCCTGCGGCGGCTGCCACCGTGCAGCCCTCATCAATGAGGATGCTGCCGGCGATCTGCTTGTCTTCAGCAAACATATCCGCGATGGTGGATATATGATTGAAGCTGGAGACGCTCCGCTGGATACGCTTATGACCGTCATTAATGAGGTCATGGGTCTGTTCAAGTAAACCAACAGCGGGTTTGTCTTCCACAAGCTGAAT
>CAYPJS010000108.1:0-4824 GCA_964411135.1 uncultured Anaerolinea sp. | reverse complement strand
GATTATATACAAACAAATAATAACTCACAACAGTTTTTGCAGAATTGTGAAGTCAGCCCAACGCGTTGAGCCTTTTCAGGCTGATGCCGCAGGTTAATTCTGAGCGGGATTGGGATTAGAAAAATTTGCCAGTATGAATCTCACCGCAGCGAAGCCGAGGGTCTGCGGGGGCCTGCGACCTTAGGCTGGCGGGCAATGCCCGCCCCTACAAAACAAAAACGCGACCGGTCGGTCGCGCTGCGGTTGAGCGGGCGATGGGACTCGAACCCACGACCTTCTCCTTGGCAAGGAGACGTTCTACCAACTGAACCACGCCCGCTTTTTGAACGGCTCGAATTATAGTCACAAACCCCAGAATCGTCAACCCTTTCGAGCCAGGTGCTGCGTGCTGGCAGATCATGCACTTTCGAGCGCTGTCAAGCTTACAATATTATAAACTCGGCTTCCTTGACTCTGGCATACCCCTATGCTACATTAATTACAAGGCCCTGTGACCAAGGGGGTCCTTTTCATTATCAAGGAGTCCAACTTTGACGAAATCACGAACCCAACTCATGGTGGAGCGCCTGCGCGATCTTCAGGCGTCCTCTCCAGATATCGAAGCATCCGCAATTGTCAGCATCGACGGCCTGACGATTGCATCCGCGCTTCCACAGGGTGTTGAGGAAGACCGCGTTTCGGCCATGTCAGCTGCCATGCTCTCCCTGGGCGAGCGTATCGCCAACGAACTGGGGCGCGGCAGTCTGGCTCAGGTATTTATTAAAGGTGAAAAAGGTTACGTGGTGCTGATGTCGATCGGCGAGGATGCCGTGTTGACCGCCCTGGCCCGCGAACGCGCAAAACTGGGATTAATATTCCTGGATATGCGCCGCGCGACAGAAGATCTGGCTAAATTAATCTAATTCACAAAGGCCATCGATGAAATCCATTCCAAAAAGCGGCCGCTACCTTCCAAATAAGCTGGGTTATGTAACTCTGCTCTCACTCCAGGATGTGATGGGTAAGAACGGCGTGAACGCCGTGTTGAACCTCGCCAATCTGCGTTCCTGGATCAATGCCTACCCCTCGGATACGCTGGAACGGCATGTGGACTTCGCCGAATACTCCGCCATTAACGGCGCTCTGGACGATATGTACGGTCCGCGTGGAGCACGCGGATTGGCCATGCGCGCTGGCCGCGCCACCTTCGACCAGGTACTGCGCAATTTCAATGCACTGGCCTCCGTGGGCGACTTCGCCTTCAAACTTATGTCTCCACATGCCAAGCTAAAATTTGGATTGTCTGCCATCGGGCGCATCCTTTCCCAGGTCAGCGATCAGCACGTCACCATCACCGAACAGCCAGAAGCATATCTGTACACCGTCGACCAATGTTCGGTGTGCTGGGGTCGCCATGCAGAAGCGCCCAGCTGCAATATCCTTCTGGGAATGCTGCAGTCCAGCGTCAAGTGGATCTCGGGTGGCAGTGAATTCAGCATCGTCGAGACCCGCTGCTGCGCGGTCGGCGATCCGGTTTGCGAGTTCACCATTTTAAAAGAACCGCTGAAGCCTGATCTCTAATATTTGGCAACTTAGACTTATAATAGGGCGGGGTTAAAACCCCGCCCTTTCTTGTTTACAATTATTAAAAAAGCCACCGGCTTAATGGATTTATTTTCAAGTTTGAAGTTGACAGCGCAGTGAACCCATTTCCTGATACGAAGGCTGCTTTGAAGATCACGATTGTCATTCCCACCTATAACGAAGCCGAAAATCTACCAAAAATCAGCGAAGCGCTGCTGGCGCTGCCATTTCCAGACCTGAACCTGCTGGTGGTTGACGACAACAGCCCGGACGGTACCGGTCAGATCGCTGAGGGGTTAAATGCCGCCACTGGCGGGCGGGTGCAGGTGCTGCACCGCGAAGGAAAGCTGGGGCTGGGGTCTGCCTACATCCAGGGTTTCGGTTGGGCACTGCAGCACGGCGCGGAGGCGGTGGGTCAAATGGATGCCGATTTCTCGCACCCCATCGACAAGGTGCCTGAACTGGTAAAAACGTTGGCAAATACCGACGTAGCTGTAGGCTCTCGCTACATCCCGGGCGGCGCGCTGGACGAGCGCTGGCCATTCTGGCGTAAAGGACTGTCAAGCTTTGGCAACATCTACGCCCGCACCATCCTTGGTCTGCACGTGAAGGATACCACCGGCGGCTTCCGGTTATGGCGCCGCGAAACCCTGCAGGGTATGCCGCTGGAGCGGGTCAAATCCAACGGGTATGTTTTCCAGGTGGAAATGATCTATCTGGCGACGCTGCTGGGGTATAAAGCCAAGGAGATCCCCATCTACTTTGCCGACCGCCGCTGGGGCCAATCCAAAATGTCGCTGCGTATCCAGTTGGAAGCTGCGTACCGGGTGTGGCTGCTGCCGGGCTTTTATGCCGATCTGCGCCGCAAACACGCGATTCAATAAGCCGTCCCCACAAACCTAAATATAGGTGCCGTCAGCCGAGGGAATTTCTCGGACTTTAACGTCGATATTAACCTCACCAAGCATGCGTTAAGGCTGAAGCGCATCCTTTTATTAACCGTTCCCGCAGCCACGGATCTGCAGGGCAGGGTTAACGCTGGCTGAAGCGGTCCGTCAAGGTGCGCCACTCCTCCACCGACAGCGTCTCGGCGCGGCGCATGGGATCAATCCCCGCTCTTTGCAGCAAGACAACTGTGGCATCCGGCTTCCAGCCCAGTCCGCCGGCGAGGGCGTTGCGCAGAGTCTTGCGCTTCTGGCTAAAACCAGCCTTGATCAATTGGAAGAAGGCATCCAATTGATTTGCCGGGATCAGCGGCTGAGGGTGCAAGTCAATACGCAGGGTAGCCGAATCAACATTGGGTGGCGGGTAAAAGGCTCCTGCCGGGATGCGCAGCACCGGGCGCGGCACACCGTACACCTGTACACTGAGCGCCAGCAGGCTCAAATCGCCGGGGCCGGCACAAATGCGCTCTGCAACTTCGCGCTGCACGGTCAGGGTCAGGCGCTGCGGCTTGTGACCCGACTCTAACAGATGGCGCAGGATGGCAGATGTAATGTAATATGGGATGTTGGCGACCACGACATACGGCTTGCCTTCCATAATTACAGCCGGGTCGAGCGCCAATATATCCGCCTGGATCACCTGCACATTCGGTTCATGGCTGACCACCTGCCGCAAGATCGGGATCAGGTTCTGGTCAATCTCCACCGCCGTGACGCTCTTCGCTGCCCGCGCCAGGTGCCGTGTCAGGCTTCCAAGACCCGGACCGATTTCAAGTACGTGGTTGTCAGGCGTTACACCAGCCGCCTGCACCACCTTATCCAGGATGACTGGATCGGTCAGAAAATTTTGGCCCAAGCCTTTGCGAGGGGTCAGACCGTTTTGTCGCAGCAGACCGGAGACGTCGAGTGCGGTCAGGGTCGTCACGGCAGAATCCCTGGAACAGCAGCGGGCACCGGTGTCAGGAAGTACATGGTCACATTGGACGCCCAGGATTTGAAATCTTCGTCGGAATACCCCAGGTCCACCCAATAGCGGCCCGGGATGCCTCCGCCCACGTCGCCCACGACTGCGATGCCGTAGCCGGGAATATACACCTGCTGTCCGCGCATCCAGGAATACCAGGCGCGCGTCACTGCCACAATGCCCTGCCGCAGCTGCGCGCCGCTGGAGGTCTGATAATTACAATAATTGGGGATGCCCAGGCGGCAGGGGGAATACGAGGTGGCAAACACATTGACCGCGCGCCAGTACTCCAAAGTGCCATAGGGCGTATCAATAGTTTTGACCACAGCCTGTGTGCCGTACCCGAGCACCTGGTCAACCGGTTCTTTGGCCACCCAGGCTGCATCGGCGGATCGGGAAGTTTCCACGCCATCTTCCAGCCGCACCCGCACGCGCGAAACCTGGACGCCGTACTCGCCAGCCGTGACCACACTGCGTTGATCCAACTCGGTCTGGTCGTCAGCCACGTAGCTGCTGCTGAAAGGGATCGGCTGCTGTTCCAGCAGGATCTCGTCGCGTACGCGCACCACGCGCACCTGCCGGTCCTCCGGCAGCGGCTGGTCCTCTGCCGGGAGGCTGTAATCCAGACCCTGCAGTGAAATACCCGCCGTGATGAGTAATTCACCGACAGTGTCGGCTGTGGTTAAGGTATTCACCGTTCTGTCCGCCAGGACGATCTGGACTGGCTGTGCGCGTTCGATAGACACGCTGAGCGGCGCAGTCAGGGGCGAAGAGGGATCAGGCTGAATGCGGTCCGCAAGACTGAGCGTGATGCCAGCCTGCCACAACGCCTCGATCAGCGTACCGGCAGAGGAATAAAGTGTCCGTTTAGAAGTGCCATCCTGTACGGTCAGCGGCAATGCCTGCTTATACTCCAAACGGAAGACGGAGGCTCCAGCCGGCAACGGCTGGTACGGGTCGATGTGCTCGCCGTTCAGCAACAGCGCGTCACCGGGGTAGAGCCTGACGCCTGCCAGAGCCAGCAGGTTGGCAGGAATTGCCTCGGCAGACTCAAGCGGGGTGATTTTGCCGTCACGGGTGAGCAATTCGATCCTGCGGGCGCGGTCCAGGGTTATTGTGCTGCGCGTAAGGAGCAGACTGGCGGGCCTCGGGTATACCCGATCGCCAGCCGTCAGAGGATAACCGGCCTCCCGCAGTACACTCGCCACGGTCAGGGCGCGCGTGGTCAGGACCTGGGGGGCGCCGTCCACCACCAGGGTTACCTCGCGCTGCAGACCCAGGTAGGCCATAGCCAGACCGATCAGGATCAATGCAGATGAGAGAAAAGTCAGCAGCCGTCGTTTTGGCATGGAC
>CAYPJS010000107.1:0-49761 GCA_964411135.1 uncultured Anaerolinea sp. | reverse complement strand
GTAAAAAAATCAGTGGTCATGACCAGAGCGCGGGATTCATCCAGCCGCCAGATGGCAGCGTCATCCGGGGAACCCAAACCAACCAGCAAGTTGGGGTAATCTTGCTGGTTGAATATTTCACCGACTGGGCGCAGGACCTGCGCAAGCGCTTCAGCGCTGAGCTTGGATGCTCAACCTGCGCAGCTCGACAGGCTCGTCAGCCGGACCATTTTTCCGGATGGACTTTCAGCTGGTTTACTCATGGTCTCCTGAAATTTCAAGGTGTGGCGGTTGGTGTGGCGGTCGGGGTAATAACAGTTCCGTCCGGCAGAGGGAAAATAAATGGAGCATTGCTTGGCAGCAGCAGGGTTTGGATGGTGGGCGAGAGCTTGCTGATGTACTGGTAAGTCAACAGGTCCGGGTTGCCCTGCAGGACTGCAGCGATGACCTTCAACGCCTCAGCTTCGGCTTGCGCCTCGATGATTCGGGCTTTGGCAGTTCCCTCGGCATCGATCACAACCGCATCTGCGCGGCCCTGGGCTACCTGTCGCGCTTGCTCAGCTTCCTGTTTTCTTTGTTGGACTACAAATGCTGCCTGCTGCGCCAGCTGCTCGGCAATCTGCTTTTGCTCGATGGAGGCAGCATATTCGGCTGAGAATGTGATATTGCGCAGAACAAAATCAACCAGTTCCAGGCCGTTCTCTTCAAGCTTCTTCCCAAGTTCTTCCTCAATATAGCCTGTCAAGTCCAGACGCCTTGTGGAATACACTTCTTCCACGCCGAACTGTGAGACTGCGTCACGAATGATACCGCGTGATTGCGCGCGTACCAGTTCGTCGGTGTAACGGTCCTGCCAGCGAATGTGAACCAGCACAACCTCGGCTGGATCGATCTGGAAGATGATCGAAGCATCCACGTAAATTTCCTGCCCATCCGATGTACGCGCTGTGATCGAATCATCAGATGCGACCTGACCTTCCAGCGGTGCAATCGACATGGTGTAGGTCTGGCGTGAAATCGGATAAAGTTCGACGCGTTCGGCAAACGGTATTACCCAGCGCAAGCCGGGTTCGAGCGCTTCCTCGCGGTAGCCTGTCGGGGAAATCGCTGAAATGACCACACCACGTTCCTGTGGTTCTATGAAAACCATGCCGGCAGCGACCACGGTGGTGACAATGGCGATCACAGCAGAGACGACAATATTGACAGTTGCGTTTTTCAACGGACGATTACGGCTGGCCCGGATAATGGCTAACGCAAGCAAACCGGCGAATGCCAGCCAGGCCAGGGTGGCGATTCCTTGAAAAAGACTGGCAAGGTTCATCTTGTACTCCTGTAAGGATAAGGGATTGAATGTATTATACTATTTTCAACCTGACCCTTTCAGTGAGTTTGTTTGGGGGTTGAGGAATTTAGATTTTTCAGGACGCGAGATGGCAGAAGGCGTTTGGGTTGTCCAGGAAGTAGGATTGAGCGGTCCTTCGTTATTCCTGCGCGTCCCAACGGTTCTAAAAATACATCCAAAACCCGGACAATATTTCCGGGTGTTTGCACCGGGTTTTCATGAAACTATTTCCCAACCTTTGTTCTTATGCGGTGAGACCAACCATAGTTGGGAGGTAGCCGGAAATATCCTTCCGCACTGGCAGCCAGGGACAAAATTGTCCTGGCGCGGCCCTTATGGTCACGGCTTTACCCTCCCTCCATCTGCCAGTCGGGTTGCAATCCTGCCCTGGAAAGTTCAAGGTTTAACACTTCTGCCGCTTGTCCAGGAAGCGCTGAAGAAGCAGGCGGCGGTGGTATGGTATGCTGATTCGATCCGGGCAGAGCTGCCATCGCCCGTTGAGGTGCTGCCGATGGAAATGCTGCCAGAGGTGTGGAAGTGGGCTGACTATCTGGCAATAGAATGTAATTTTTCTGAATTGGCAGAGGTAATCGAAGAATTAGTGATCCATGATCGCCGGTCTTTGAGCTGCGATTCCCAAATTCTTGTTCATACACCCCTGGTTTGCGGTGGGGTTGGAGAGTGCGGTGTTTGTGCGGTCAAGACTCGCAAGGGTTGGCAACTGGCCTGCAAAGACGGACCGGTTTTCGACCTGGCTCAAGTGGGGTTGGCCTGATGGCGGCTTCTGTCATGAAAGTTGACCAATTTCCTGGGGCGGAACTTGATTTGGGGTCCGGTTGGATGAACGCAGCCGGGATGTTGGGTTTCGCTCCGCCCCCGGTATGGCCGTTGCCGGTAGCACCCGTCGCTTTTGTGACCAACCCGATCAGTTACAAACCGCGATATCCAGCGGTCAACCGGAACCTGATTGTCTTTCCCGGGGGTGTGCTGCTGCATTCCGGAAGTCCAAATCCCGGGTTTACCAGGGTGCTTAAGGATTTTTCTAAACGCTGGTCCCAATCCGAGGTACCTGTGTGGGTGCACATTCTGGGGGAAGACCCTGCTGGTGTTCAGGCTATGGTTCGGAAATTAGAGGATATCGATGGGGTTAGAGCCATTGAGTTGGGCTTACCGCCAAATCAAAATCCTGTAGATTGGCTGGACATGATCCAGGCAGCCGTTGGAGAACTTCCCCTCGTATTGAATATTCCGTTGGATTGTAGTGACAGCACGTGGCTGCAAACGGCTGCTAAAGCAGGCGTCAGTGCCATCAGCCTGGGTGCTCCACGCGGGTCGGTCCGTGGAGTGGATGGCAGCATCCTCCAGGGACGTATTTATGGACCAGCGCTAATGCCGCAAACCTTGATGGCTGTGAATCGCCTGAAAGGGATCGGTATTCCGATAATTGCCGGCGGCGGCGTTTTTGGACCAGGTGACATGCACACATTATTAGATGCCGGAGCGGTTTGCGTCCAGCTTGACCTGGCCTTATGGCGTGGTTGGGAAGGCGAAGGATAGTGGATCCGTGCGGCGCAGGGTGGATATAATGTATTGGGAAGAGATGAAATGAACGCGATACCAAAAATCAGGCCTTCACCCATTGCAGGTCGGTGGTATGCATCCAACCCGGAACAACTGACCCGGCAAATCGACCACTACCTGGGTGATGCTGTGATTCCTCCAATCAATGGTAACGTGGTTGCGGTTGTCACTCCACACGCCGGTCACCGCTATTCCGGTAAGACAGCCGCTCATGCTTTCAAGGCAGTGGAGGGAAAATCGTTCGATCTGGTGGTAGTCGCCTCGCCTTACCATAATTATCATCCTGCACCCCTTTTGACCACATCTCACCAGGCTTATGCAACGCCTTTGGGCGAAATTAAGGTAGACCTCCAGACACTGGCCGACCTGCAGAAAAACCTGGCGAAGAATGCGGATGTCAGACTCGAGCCGGTAGCCTTTGACGAGGAGCATTCGATTGAAATCGAACTGCCATTCCTGCAGCGAACGCTTTCAGGTGATTTTCAACTAATCCCTCTCATGGTACGGACACTGGACAACACGCTGCTGCGAAAATTGGGAAGGTCGCTGGCAGATGTTGTGAGGGGCAGGTCTGTGCTGCTGGTTGCCAGCACCGATCTTTCACATTTTTATCCGGAGCCTATCGCCAATAACCTCGATCGAAAAATGCTGGCGTGTATCGCCAGTCTTGAGACCAATGAAGTTCTTCTCGCAGAAAAGCACGCAACAGGGTTCGCCTGCGGGGCAGGGGCTGTAACCGTGATTCTTGAGGCTGCAACCCAATTGGGCGCGAATGAAGCAATTATTTTGCATTATTCAACCTCCGCCGACGAAACTGGAGATACTTCTTCAGTGGTCGGTTACGGGGCAGTGGCAATCCTGAGGAAAGTATAACCATGCAGCAATACGTTGAAGTCGCGGTACACGTTCCAGGGATTTCCGGCACATTTGATTACCACCTGCCGGTAGAGCTGCAGTCCGCCGCCCAAAAAGGCAGCCTGGTTGTGGTTCCGTTTGGGGCGCAGCGTGTACAGGGAATAATCATCCGCTTTGTCGAATTTCCTTCCGTCCCGCAAACCAGGGCAGTGGAAAGCCTGTTGGATGCTGTGCCGGTAGTGACACAGCCCCAGCTCGACCTGGCGCAGCATTTAGCGCACGCTACGCTAACCCCGCTGTCTGCGTGTCTGGATCTTATGCTGCCGCCCGGGGTGAGTCAACAATCTGACCAGCTTTACACCCTTAATCAAGCTATTCGCATAGCCGAAGATCAACTCAAGCCTTTACAGGTACGAGTCATTAACTTGCTGCAGGAGCGCGGCCCTCTGCGCGGAAGGCAAATTGCCAGCGCAATTCCCCGACAGCATTGGAAAGAAGCCCTGCAGGCTCTGGCACGCCAGGGGATTGTTACCAGTGTGCCCGTTTTGCCGGATATTTCGGTAAGACCAAAAGTTGTGCGGATGGTGCGTTTAGCCTGTCCGCCGGAATTGATTGAGGCCCGGCTGCGGGAAATCGGAAATACAGGATCCGCAGCCTACGCCAGGCGCAAAGCGATCCTGGATTACCTGGTCCGAGAGCCGTGGCTGGTTGAGGTTGCCTGGGTTTATGCAGCTTCCGGCGGATCCCTGGCTGATTTGCGCCGACTGGAAGAGCTCGAAATGGTCGAATTGAGCGAGTCCGAGGTACTGCGTGATCCGTTGGAGGTAATCGATGTCCCTCTTCAATCCCCTCCGGAATTGACCAATGGACAGGCGCAGGTCTGGCAGCAGCTTCAGGCTACGCTCAGGTCACCGCAAACTGATTTTGGCAAGCCGATTCTCCTGTATGGTGTTACAGGTTCCGGAAAAACCGAAATTTACCTCCGGGCAGTTCAGGAAGTGCTGGATCAGGGGAAGCAAGCGATACTCCTTGTGCCCGAAATCGCATTGACCCCACAGACGGTGAGGCGGTTTCTGGGACGTTTCCCTGGAAAGGTTGGTCTGATCCATTCACAACTTTCGGTCGGAGAGCGTTATGACACCTGGCGCCGCGCCAGGGCTGGGAAGCTGCAGGTTATTATCGGCCCCCGTTCGGCTTTGTTTGCACCTTTGCCGAATCTTGGGCTGATTGTTATGGATGAATGCCACGATCCTTCCTATTACCAATCTGAGCCCGCACCGGCGTATTCGGCCGTCCAGGCGGCTATCCGATATGGCAGTCTGGCAGGATGCACGGTTCTGCTTGGAACAGCTACCCCGCCGGTTGAATTGATTTATTCCGCCCGCCAGAATAACTGGCAAATTCTTGAGCTGCCGGAACGCATTATGGCTCACCGCCATGTGGTGGAAGCTCAACTGGAAAGGTTGGGGCACAAGGCAGTGCTCCCGTCAAGCGGCGGAGATTCTGCAGTATTACCCCTGCCACCGGTCCAAGTGGTTGACATGCGCCAGGAGTTGAAAGCTGGCAACCGCTCGATGTTCAGCCGTGAATTGCGCGATGCCCTCGCAAAGACACTGGCAGCCGATCAACAGGCTATCTTATTTCTTAACCGGTTAGGCGGCGCAACCTACGTCTTTTGCCGCGATTGCGGGTACGTTATGCACTGTCCGCGTTGCGACCGCTCTTTGACCCTGCACGAGCAGGGCAGTATTCTGGTCTGTCACACATGCGGGTACCGCAGAAAAATGGCTCTTAAATGCCCCGCATGCGGTTCCAGTCAATTCAGGGATTATGGAACAGGCACGGAAAAAGTCGAGCAGGAAGTCTCGAAACTCTTCCCCAACGCCAGGACGCTGCGCTGGGATTCGGAAACGACAAGACAGAAAGGTGCCCACGATCTTTTACTCTCGCACTTTGTCTCTCACCGTGCTGATATTCTCATCGGGACCCAGATGCTGGCGAAAGGTTTGGACCTGCCTTTGGTGACCCTGGTGGGGGTGGTGCTGGCTGAGGTAGGTCTGCACCTGGGGGACTTTCATTCTGCCGAACGCACCTTTCAGCTCTTGATGCAGGTTTCCGGGCGCGCTGGCCGCAGCCCGTTGGGCGGGCAGGTAGTTCTGCAAACCTTCCAGCCGGAGCAATATGCCATTCAAGCCTCTGCGGCATATGACTACGAAGGTTTTTACCAGCGGGAACTTGCTGAAAGGCGGAAAATCGGGTACCCGCCTTTTGCCCGTCTTGTGCGGCTCGAATACCGTGATTTGTTCTCCCAGAAAGCTCAATCGGCTGCTGAAAAAATGGCTGTGCAGGTCGAAGGCTGGCTCAAGCAAGGCGGGTATGACAGTACCGAAATCATCGGGCCGACGCCAAGCTTTTTCCCCCGAATAAACAGCTACTACCGATGGCAGCTCGTACTGCGCGGACCGGATCCTACGGCAGTTCTGCGCGGTAAAAACCTGGGTGATTGGCGGATCGAGGTTGATCCGCAGACATTGTTATAGAAAGAAACCGGGCTGGAATTTTCCAGCCCGGAAAGGTTTTTTTATTGAAGGACGTACCAGGGGTCAATGAAGCCCCCCAAATATCGGATTTCAAAGTGCAAGTGAGGACCGGTTGAATTGCCTGTACTGCCAGCGTACCCGATGACACTGCCTTGATACACACTGGCGCCGCACCGCACATTGGTTCGGCTCAGATGCGCGTAAAGCGACTGGTACCCGTTGCCATGGTCAATCATCACCATGATTCCGTAGCCGCCGCCCACAGAACCTGAATACACCACCAGCCCGCCGTCGGTTGCATAAATGGGATCGCCGGTAAACGCGGCAAAGTCAAGCGCCAGATGCCCGCCCCAATAATCATTGCCGGAAAGGACATGGTTGGGTGCCGGGTAGATAAAGGTTCCTGACCCGTACGCTCCGCCAGCACTGGTATCACAGGCTCCAGGACCGTAGATGCTGGTATTCACGCCTGCCGCACCGCGCGGGATGGTTGGGACAACCCAGGTGCGGAATTCGCGTTCCCCGCCCGGAATCATGACCATCTCACCGGGATCGATTATCGGATTGGTAATGTCCAGGTTGTTGCCAGGCCAAAGCAGAATATCATCCACCTCAGCCTTGAAATCCCCAGCGATTTTTTCAAGTTTGTCGCCGTCTTTCCATTTATAGAGAACGCCGTTGGTGGGGGGAATGGCAAGCTCCTGCCCGATGGAAATCATATGCGGATCATCATTCAGGATTTCGTAATTCGCCCACAAAACAGTTTCCGGATCCAGGTTAAAGAACTGCGCAATCCCGAAAACCGAGTCGCCTGATTCGACGATATAGGTTTCGGGGGCCTCACGAGGCCGGGTGGGAATGATGGTGCGGGGATTGGCTTCCCGAAGCACGGCATTCACTACATCTTCCGGGTTGAGCATAGGCAGCTGAACCACCGCAGAAGAATCGCCCAGGTCGAGCGATTCCTGATTATTCCCGATCTGTCGTTGGGCTCCCACCACGCCGGTTTTATTCAGGATGGTGAAAATCATAAACGCGATCATCAGAATGGCGATCGCCCAGGTGAAGTATGTCAACCAACTTGAACCAGAAGCGGGCTTTTCGTCCGCTCCCGGCAGGTTGGATCTGGATTGCATCAATTATCCTCCGTAAGGCTCTCCAGGAACTCCATGTTATTTTTGGTCTTGAGCATCCGCTGCACAATCGCTTCTGTAGCTACGGAAGGATCAAGACCTGCTCCAGAGGGTGGCGGTGCGATCATTTGCAGGTACATCCGGCGCATCAGCCATGACCGTTGAAGGATGTCCGGCCCAAGCAGCAGTTCTTCACGGCGGGTAGAGGACCGTTCAATATCAATTGCCGGGAAGATTCGCCGTTCTTGAAGCCGGCGGGACAGGTGGAGTTCCATATTGCCAGTACCTTTAAATTCCTCATAGACCACATCATCCAGGCGGGAACCGGTGTCGACCAGGGCAGTCGCTACAATTGTCAGCGATCCGCCTTCCTCGATATTCCGGGCCGCGCCAAAAAAGCGTTTTGGCGGGTAAAGTGCCGAAGGGTCCATTCCACCTGAGAGCGTGCGGCCTGACGGATTCACCACCAGGTTATACGCCCGAGCCAGGCGGGTAAGCGAGTCCAACAATATTACCACATCCCGCCCTGTCTCAACCAGTCGCTTGGCGCGTTCCAACGTGATTTCCGCAGTACGTACATGCGAAGTGACGGGTTCGTCGAAGGTGGATGCAACCACCTCTGCCTCAACGGATCGGTCCATATCCGTAACTTCCTCAGGACGTTCGCCGATCAGAGCGACGATGAGGTGCACCTCAGGGTGACGGGCGGAAATGGAGTTTGCCAGTTGTTTCAGGATGGTTGTTTTTCCCGCTTTTGGCGGTGAAACGATCATGCCCCTTTGGCCTTTCCCGATTGGGGAGATCAGGTTTATCAAACGGGTCGAGATTGTGGTCCGGTCTATCTCAAGATCGAAACGTTCTTCGGGAAAAATGGGCGTCAATCGCTCAAAAACCGGACGAGTTCGAGCTTCTTCAGGAGGAATCCCATTAACCGTCTCCACTTTAAGAAGCCCGTAATGCCGTTCGGACTCGCGCGGAGGCCTTACCGCTCCGATTACAAGGTCACCGTTGCGCAGGTCGTACCGGCGCAGTTGTGCCTGAGATACATAAACATCCTCAGGTCCAACCTCGTAGTTCTGGCGCAGGAAACCGATGCCTTCCGGCATAATTTCCAGCACACCGCCGCGGACCTCAAGACCTTCTTTTTCAGCTTCAGCCTGACGGATTCGTAGAATCAGGTTTTCTTTTTTTAATCGGGCTGCGTTTGGAATGGATAAATCTTTTGCTCGATTCCGTAAACCATCAAGCGGGGTATTCTCAAGTTCAACGAAATTTATAGTTCGTGTTTCCATAGTGCTCACGCATGACCTTAATTACCGGAGGTTGAACACGACCGGTTGGATTTTTATATGTGTTTTGATTTCTCAGGTGTAAGGAAATCCCCTTGCTGGATGGGCTCAGACTGCAAGAGTCTAACGTTTCCCAATCACAGGGATTAAAAAATTATAACACTCCGGCAAATAGCTTGCAAGTTGATGACATTATATAAGGGTAACTACTCATTTTAAATTACACCTAAGCTTTTCCGAGCAAAGCCTGGACGAACAATCGGAATTTAAATGTCTGACCGGTGAGTAAGGTCTGTGCCCGAAACATACCGGAGACGCCTCGGATGATCAAATAAGCGGTCGCAATTTGCAGCACAGCAGCCACCAGGGGCTGCCAGAATGGAACGTTGGTGGCTGCCAGACGTGTCATCATCGCAACCGGCGAGGTCAGTGGGAAGAGACTCAACACCATCGACAGGTCCCCATTGGGCTGACCGATCAGCGTATTGATGAAAAACAAAGGCACGATCAATGGCAGGATAATGATGAAAGTAGCCTGAGAACCCTCACGCAGATTAGGTACTATCGCACCAACCCCGGCCATCAAGCTGGCAAACATGGCATAACCGAGCAGGAAGAAAACGATACCCCAAATGAGCACGGAGACAGGGATCGTAAACTCAACGGGCAACGAGAAGGTTCGGCCGCTCAACCGGAGTAATAAGAATCCTGATACAGTCCAGACCACGGTCTGAAATAACCCAATCAAGCCGAGTGCCAGAATTTTACCACCCAGCATCTGTGCGGGTGTCATCGAGGTCAGCAGGATTTCCATGACACGGTTTTGCTTCTCTTTGGTAATACTGTTCAGCATCGTACTGGATGCGCCCAGGATGAGCATGTAAAACAACATGGTGATACCGTAAGGCAGGTAAAAAGTCATCAAACTGTCCGGGTCGCGCACTGGCTCATCGCTGGTGTAGTTGGCCTCAAGCTGAACGGGCTGTCGGATGCGTTCCAATAGAACAGGGTCGTCCTTGAGTAGGTTCTCTTCGAGCAAGCCAATGAGCGTGCCCGATCCATTTGACTCGCTCAGGGGATTGAAATCCTTCCGATATACATCAATTTCGCCCGACGATAAATAATTTTGTGGGATTACATAGAATTCCGTAATTTCGCCGTTTTCAACCGCAGTATTGGCACTGGGAATATCCGGATACAGTTTAATATATGGCTGCATCTCTTCCGGAATGGCCTGAATGATGCCGCTTTGATCGATTACACCCGGCAGAACGAATTCCGGAGATGGCGTCAGGAAATCAGTTATCGATGTAGTCTGATTGTTTTTTTGCAGCCCTGAAATGACAAGAATCAAGACGAAGCCCGCGAGGGGAATAAGGAAAAGCGTTAGTAGAAATGACCGCGAGCGAAGGACAGTCAACAATTCCTGAAGGAAAACGATTCGAATTTTATTCATTTTGGTTTGGTCTCAAATAATAATGGGCTTATGAAGCCTTCTGCAAAAGTTCGCGGAAGGATAGTTTCTTCCCGTAGCGCAGCATCCCAAGCCTAAATGCACGGCTCGCTAACCAGAGTGAAAATGCTGCGGTGATAAACAGCAAGATAATGGATAGGATTAACTGCCAGGCGGGGACAGTTGAAAATCCTGCCCGCATGGTCATGGTGATGGGTGAGGTGAATGGGAACAGGCTAAAAATGATCGACAGCGGACTGTTTGGGTTCTCCATAATGGCAGCTGTAAACCAGAGGGGTACAACGATGAGCAAACTAAAAGGTCCAGACACCTGCTGAGCTTCTCTGGTTTCGGTGACTGTTGCGCCAACCATTGCCATCAATGCTGCAATCATAATAAAGGCCGGCAGGAAGGTTAAACCCATTACCCAGAAGAAAGAAGGTCCCACGGAAAGGCCGCCTGCCTGCGGTTGGAAACGCAAAAATACGACCACACCAATTGCTGCGGTGACTAACCAAATTAATAGCTGTGTAAGCCCCACAAACAGGTTCCCAATGATTTTCCCGGCCATCAACTGATCTGTTGAGACAGAGGTAAGAATAATCTCCATGGTTCGGTTTTCTTTTTCCTCGACGACTGCCTGCAGCAGGTAACCGCCGCTTACATTGACGGAAATGATGAAGAGAACCCCCATCAGAATTGGCAGAAGGAAAGTTAAAAAGTTCGTTTCACCTGCGCTGCGTTGATCCGTGATGGAGTGGAACTCGAATTCAGGGCCGTCCACCAATCTATTTTGGAGGTCAGTAGATTTATCCTTTAATAAATTAATCCTCAAGAAATCGTAAATATCTCCGGACCGTTCACTGCTAATAGGCTCCAGGGCAGTCAACGAAACTTTACCGGTTTCAAGGTAGTCTGGTGCGAGGGTATAGAATCCTTGAATTTCTCCTTGATCCAGTATTATTTGTGCTTCCTGGTTGCTCTCGAAAAAAAAGAATTCGGTATTCTTTAAGGGTCCGTTATTCATGTCCGGGATGAGAATGGGGGGACTGAACACGCCTGCCTGATCGACAATACCGATGGGACGGTTATCTGTGCCGATAATGACCGATAGCAGCCCAAGCCCAATGGTTACCGCAATGAAAAATGGGATCGAGAGAACACCAAAAATAAAGCGTTTCTGCAAAACGTGTTTAAGGTATTCATATTTGAATACCAACCAGAACTTTTTCATTGCCGAGATTCTCCTTCGGTGACCACCTGGATAAATATTTCATCCAATGAAGGCATCGCAATCTCGAATTTTTCCAATTGGACCCCTCTTTCGACGAGGTTCTGCAAAATCGCCTGAGCAGAAGCACCGGGTGCCAGGTGCAAGCTTATATTTGAGTTTTCCTTGGTGATGGTGGTAACACCTGGGAGGTTAGCGGGCAGATCATTTAATGCGTGAATATGTACCTCCTGCCCTGAATACCCGCGTCGTATTTCCTGTAAGCCCCCATACAGCATAACCTTACCCTGATTTATCAAGACCAGGCGGTCGGCAAGCTCTTCAACCTGATGCATCTGGTGTGTACACATCACAATGCATTTCCCCTTATCGCGTTCTTCCCGAAGTAAATCCTTGACCATCTGAGTATTGACAGGATCCAACGCAGAAAACGGCTCATCGATGATGATCAGCTCAGGATTGTGCACCAGTGTGACGATCAACTGAGCCTTTTGCTGCATCCCTTTGCTTAACTCTTTTAATTTTTTATTACGGTGATCGTAAAGGTCGAAACGTTTTAAGAGCTCGGTGTTTCTTCGGCCCGCCTCGACAGCCGAGATTCCTTTCAAGGTTGCCAGATAGTTAAGGCAGTTTTCCAATTGGATATCCTGATACAACCCGCGTTCCTCCGGCAGGTACCCCAGGCGATTTTTCTTTCCTTCTGTCATCGGCCCGCCCATGATCGAGACAGAACCGCTGTCTGCTTTAAAAATATCCAGAATGATGCGGATTATGGTAGTCTTTCCAGCTCCGTTCGGACCCAGAAGGGCAAAGATCTCACCCGGTTCAACGGAAAAAGTTGCCTGGTCAACAGCGAGCTGCTGCCCGAAACGTTTTGAAATTTGATCTACAGCGATAGTTGGCATCGATTGAATCCCTGACAGCTAAAATATTTTTTTGGTGGAAATGCAAATCCCTTTTCCCCATTATAACAATCCAAACCTACAGCCATTCTTAATTACTTACGATAATTGTGCATAAGGGTTGCATTCATAAAATAATAATAATGAGAGCCCACCCCAGCGGGTGGGCTCTCGTACATATCAGAAGAAGAAAAGGCTATTCTTTCTCGTAAGGGGTACCGTCTGCAGCAGGCATCTGGCCTTTACCGATCAATCCTGCCAGGATGATCATGGTCACAATATACGGCAGCATGGCCATGAATTCGGGAGGTATGACCGATCCCAGAATCGACAACTTCGAACCAAGTGTATCGGCGAAGCCGAAAAGGAGGCCGGCTCCGAATGACCCGATTGGGCTCCAGTTGCCGAAGATCATGGCAGCCAGACCGATGTAGCCCTTACCCGCGGTCATCATCTCATCAAACCGGCCGACAGAACCGAGCGTGAAGTACGCCCCGCCGATCCCCGCCATAACCCCGCCCAGCAAAACGGCCATATACCGCGTGCGGAAGACGTTGATACCCAGTGTATCGGCTGCTTTCGGGTGTTCGCCGACCGACCTTACACGAAGTCCCCATTTTGTTGAGAAAAGGGCAATCTGCAAAACAATCAGCAGGATGAACATGAGGTAGTTGTAAAGGTTGGAGTTGAAGAAAATCGGCCCGATGAAGGGGATATCGGAAAGACCCGGAATCGGGATGCGGGTAAACATCGGCGAGCTATTCAGGTGCTGGTAAACCTGTAAGAACTTTGACGAGATGAAGGATGTCATCCCGGTGGCAAAAATATTGATCACGGTGCCAGAAATAATCTGATTGATGCGGTACTTAATCGAGAGGACCGCATGGACCCAGGCCAACAAGGTCGAAGCCAGGATCGATGCCAACAACCCTGCCCAGGCGTTTTGTGTGACAGACCCGACCAGTGCGCCAACCATGGCTCCCATCAGCATCATGCCTTCGATTGCAATGTTGACCACGCCTGCCCGCTCGCATAGTATGCCGGAAAATGCGCCGAACACAATGGGTACCGCCAGGGAGATCGAGCTGGCGATCAGCCCGCCAAGGTTGATGGATCTCCCGGTGGCAGCGTAAACCAGAAACGAAAAAATGAATAATAGAGCCACCACCCCGAGCATGGCGTTGGTCCAACGCTTGAAGCTTCGGATTAGTTGATAAATCGCGATGAGGGCAATCAAGACCCCCGCAATTAAGCACGCATTTCGCGAATTCACGACCCAGTCGCCAACGACTCCCTGAGTAATACCACCAGGGGTCATGACAAAAGAAGTAGTTGCCCCGGGTTGGGTATTCGGCATGAAGACCAAGAAGACAATCAATGCTGCCAGGGCAAATATACCGCCCATGATGAATCGTTTGGTGGTTGACTCTTTCTTAATAAATGTAGCGGTCATAGTTGTGGTGGCCATTATTTACCTCCCCAACCACGGACGAAGACGGTTTCTTCGCCTGCTTTGATCTCCTTAAGCCGGAATAGAGACCGGATCAAGGCTGGAGCGGCGATAAAGATAATGATAAACGCCTGAATGATGGAGATGATATCAATTGGAATGTTGGTTGCCACCATCATCTGAGTTGCTCCATTGCGCAGGAACCCGAACAGCAATGCTGCCAGGACAACACCAAATGGCGAGGAATTTCCCAACAGAGCCAGGGCAATGGAATCGAAACCGTAACCAGAAGATAACCCCATTGACATGGATTTGGTGATCCCAAGCACTTGATTAGCCCCTGCCAGACCAGCCAGCGCGCCTGAAAGTGTCATTGCCATAATGGTCGACAATACGATGTTCATCCCGCCGTATTTTGCGGCACTCGGGTTTGCTCCTACCGTTCGCAATTCATATCCCCATTTTGTCTTGAACAATAAGAACCATACCAGCCAGGCGACTCCAAGTGCGATAAAGAATCCTAAATGGAAGCGAATTGGGCTCTGAAAGAACCTGGGCAATAAGGCGGTTGGTTGGACTTCGGGACTGATGGGCATTCCGCCTGAAGATGGGCGCTGCATGGGTCCTGCAAGAAGCCAGTCCGTGAGACGGAAGGCGATCCAGTTCATCATGATGGTGTTGATAACCTCATGACCGCCTGTCTTGGCTCTCAGGAAACCGGGAATGAACCCCCACAGACCTCCGCCTACTGCGCCTGCCAGTAACGCCAGCGGCACATGGATCAACGTTGGTAGTCCTTTTATGGAATACCCAACAAAGGTCGCCGTTGCCGCCCCAATGAAAAGCTGCCCTTCCACCCCAATGTTGAAGACCCCGGAGCGGAAACCAAGCGCGACCGCCAGACCCGCAAATATGTATGGGGTCGCTACGACCAGGCTTTCCAGAAACGGATTGAACGCACGGCGAATTGCCAAGGCATCACCGCTTTGAAGCGCGTTGATAATCCTTGCCGGGTCCCCAAATGCGCTTTTTAACAATGCGCCGTAGGCTGTGCCGACTGCCTTTAACCCGGTCGCCAGACCTTCCCAAATAGACCGTTTGAACGCAGCATACACATTCAGGTCGGTGAGTATGATCAGAATGGCGCCAAGGATCAGGCCGGCAATTACAGCCAGAACGGGGATAAGGATCGTCTGCCGGGCACGAATGCGCTCTGGTTTAGATGCCTGACCTTCGCCGGTTATTTCCTGGAGTACAGTTTTCCCGACATCGGTTTTGGAGTTTGGTTTATTAGTCAAAGCTGCTCTCCTTCACCTAGAAAGTGGCCTCGATCTTCTTGGGGCCGGCAGGCGTATCTTCAATAAGTTTTTCAGGCACAATCCCTGCCATTAGCAACCCGATTTTTTCCTTCGTAGCATGTTCCGAAGGAACAACTGCAAGGATTTTTCCCCGGTACATAACGGCAATACGGTCAGATAATTCCATGATCTCGTCTAATTCTGGCGAGATGAGTAAAACCGCACACCCCTGGTCTCTTTTTTCCACAATGCGCTTATGGATAAATTCGATTGAGCCGACGTCCAGCCCGCGCGTAGGCTGCGATGCCACCAGGAATTTGATCGGTCTCGAGACTTCGCGAGCGACGATCACTTTTTGCTGGTTTCCACCTGAGAGTGACCCAACCGGTGTAAAAATACTGGGGGTGCGTACGTCAAATTCCTGAACCAGCTTTTCAGCATTCTGATAAATCTCCTCTTCCTGGAAAACGATCCCTTTGGAAAAGGGCTCCTGGTAATAATTACACAGGATGAAGTTGTCGGTGATTGGGAAGGGCAGCACCAGCCCATCTCTCTGGCGGTCTTCCGGAATGTGGGCGCAGCCCGATTCGGTAACTGTGCGTGGATTTGCGTTGGTAATGTCCTTACCAAGTAAGGTTATCGTGCCTGAGGTTGGCATGGACATGCCGGTAACTGCCTCCACGACCTCGGTCTGCCCGTTGCCCTGGACACCTGCTATCCCCAGGATTTCTCCTTCGTGTACGTCGAAGGAAATTTCGTTCACTGCCAACTGCCCCTGGGCATCCACCATGGACAGATTCTCAACGGTTAGAACAACTTCACCAGGTTTGGCTTCTGTCCGCTCGACTTCCAATGATACCGGACGACCGACCATCATGGATGCAAGGGTATTGCGGTCAGCCTCGGACGGGGTTGTCTCGCCAACAACTTTTCCCCGCCGAATAACCATGATCCGGTCGGCAACTTCGAGCACTTCACGCAGTTTGTGGGTGATGAAAATGATTGATTTCTTCTGACGGGCAAGTGACCGCATGATCTCGAATAATTCGTCAGCTTCCTGCGGTGTCAGAACGGCAGTAGGTTCATCAAATATGAGGATTTCAGCTTGCCGGTAGAGCAGCTTGATAATTTCAACGCGCTGCTGTACGCCCACCGGCAGGTCACGGACGTAGGCTTCCGGCGGGACCTCGAGCCCGTAACTTTCCGACAGAGTCTTGATTTTCTTTGCAGCTTTTTCGCGGTCGAGGAATCCGAAACGCTTGGTTTCCTCCTCGCCGAGCATGACATTCTCGGTGACAGTAAAAACCGGGATCAGCATGAAATGTTGGTGTACCATTCCAATCCCGGCTTTGATGGCGTCAATGGAAGAATTAATTTTTAGTGGTGCCCCGCGGACTAAAATTTCACCTTCATCCGGGTGGTAGAGACCATAGAGGATGTTCATCAGGGTAGATTTGCCTGCGCCGTTTTCGCCCAGCAAGGCAAGGATCTCCCCTTCCTCAAGCGACAAATCGATATGGTCATTTGCCAGCACACCGGGGAACCGTTTGGTGATCTGGGACAGCTGAAGTATAGGGGTCATGACCTCTCCCTGTTACACTGTGGATAAATTATTTTATCACAGCTGATGTTAGTAGATACCTGCCGAATGCCATCAGGTTTATGGGTGGTCTTGATATAAATAAAAAACTGCCAGAGGATTCCTCTGGCAGTTTCGGCGTTCAATATTTCAAATTACTGGGCGATCATGAAGGCATCGCCGAGTTTGATGGTGCCATCGACGATTAAGGGTTTCAAAGCGTCAACCTTAGCCTTCAGTTCAGCGGGAACGGAGGCATGCAGGGTTCCCAGACCAACACCATTGTTGGCGAGGGTACCAACGGTCACACCACCGGCGAAAGTACCGTCGACAACCAACTTCACGGATTCTTTCACGGTTGCATCCATCAGTTTCATGACGGAAGTCAGAATGACATCTTTGTAGGCTTCGTTGACCAGTGCCCAGTCGCTGTCGACGCCGATGACAAAGGCGTTACCGCGTTCCTGGACAGCAGCAGCGGTACCAAGACCCACAGGTCCGGCAACCGGCATGATGATGTCAGCGCCTTCGTCCATCAGGTTATTGCCGAGTTCTTTACCCTTGGCCTGATCGTCGAATGAGCTTGAGAAGAGGCCAGCGTCAGGATTGTTGATGTCCCAACCCAGAACTTCCACTGCCGTGCCATTCTCTTCGTTGTAGTAGGCAACGCCGCGGGCGAAGCCATCCATGAAGATGGTGACGGTCGGGATGGGGAAGCCGCCAAATGTGCCGACTTTACCAGTCTTGGTCATACCAGCAGCAAGGTAGCCAGCCAGGAAAGCGGCCTGGTCAGTCTGGAAGACCTGCCCAAGAACATTGGGGATCACAGGATCGTAGGAGACATCGACGATGGAGAACTTGGCTGCAGTATTGGCTTCAGCAGCAACCTTGGTCGCATCCGTCAGGAAGAAACCGACCGGGATGATCAGGTCGCAGCCTTCTTCGATGAAGGCATTCAGGTTCTTCTCGTAGTCAGCAGTTTCCTGAGATTCGAGATATTTGCCCTCGACGCCATATTCGGCAATGGCATCCTGGACACCCTTCCATGCAGTGGCATTGAAGGATTTGTCATCGATACCGCCCGTATCGGTTACTTCGCAGACCTTAATCTTGGGGGCTGCGGTTTCCTCAACAGCGGGGGTGCCACAGGCGGCCAAAAGCATGGACGCCAGGACTAACACAGTTAAAACAACAAACAGTTTCTTCGACATTCGGGTTTCTCCTCCTAAAAGGGATTGAAAGGGTGGGTGCACAAATTTAGATGGGTAAGCTCACTTGATTGCCCCATCCAAGCTTGCTCACAGTATACAACCGATTGGATTAACGGACAAGTGGGCAAAAATGTGCAATATCTGTTCCCTGGCGAATATTACAAGGGTTTTGCAGTTTTCGCCTCCCCGCGCCGTACGCCAGCCATCAGGATGAATGCAAGTAGCATGAAGATCGGCCCAAAAAACATGATGGAAGCGTAATTTTCACCGCTCAGCTGGATAATCAGGCCATTCAAATTCGGGCCAAGGATGGCTGCCATGGTTGAGAACAAATAATACAACCCGGTATAGGTTCCGATGTGCAGATCATCGGTCATGTCAACGACCATCGGTAGAGAATTGATGTTAATCAATGCCCATGAGGTTCCGGCGATCATCAAGATAACACCGATGACCGGCACATTTCCCAGCACAGGCAGCTTGGTCAGATTTAGGGTGAGTGTAGTGACCGGGATTAATGCCATGGCGATCATACATCCAGCCAGACCGACTATGCCAGTCATGATGGTGCGTTTTCGGCCAAATTTGCTTCCGATAAAGCCGGCCGGGAGCGCCATGATGACGAAGAACAGCGAAAGTTGTCCCAGCAGGCGCGACCCGTCGGATTCGCCCAGGCCGAGGTGGTTGACAGAGTAAAGGGTGAAGAAAGCCTCAATGGCGTTGTAGGCTACAAACCAGCAGAAGATGGCAAACAGGATGCGAAGCGGAGATTTTTCCGGTTCGTCCCAAACCTTGCGCAGATAAACTAACAAATTAGGCGGGGTTTTATCGGTGGTCTCGAATTGTTTGGGCTCACGGATGAAAATCAATACCATCAACGATGCAAAAATCACCAGCGCAGAACCCAGCCAGAATGGATAGTTCGGGTTCAAATCATACAAGTCTGCGCCAAACAGGAATGCGATAATGGCGCCAATACCGCCCATGAAATTGATGATACCGTTGGCTTGAGAGCGGAATTGGGAAGGTGTGATGTCAGGCATCAAGGCAACTACCGGTGTGCGCCAGAGCGCCATACTCAGCAGCAGGGTGCTGGTGCAGGCTACAAAAAGAGGCAGGATGGTCTGAAGCGGGATTAACCCGAATGCCAGTGCCCCGAGAGGTGCCCCAATGAGAATGAAAGGCATACGCCTGCCAATTGGCGTACGCAGCCTGTCAGACCATGCGCCGATAGGCGGCTGGATCAACAGGGCAGCGATATTGTCCAGGGTCATAAAAAAGCCAATCCAGATAGGTGCTAAATTAAACTTGTTTGCCAGAAAAATCGGGACATATGCGTTATAAACTGACCAGATTACGCTCACACCAAAAAATCCAAATCCAAGCAGAAACGTTTTTCCAAGGTTCAAGCGTGGTTGCATGATGACTGCCTCTTTTACAAATTGGGATGGGGGAAAGGAGTGTTTTTTTTATTCTTGGAGTTTGTCTTCGGGTTCTTCTACGATATTTTCCTGTTGTTTGAGCTGTTCCAGGAACTTAATATCCTTTTTACTTAACTCGACCTTATCGATTAATTCTGGCCGCCGTTTGAAGGTACGGTACAAAGCTTGATCACGGCGCCAGCGCTCAATTTTTGCGTGATTACCCGACAGGAGAATTTCAGGTACGCGCCAACCGCGGAAGTCAGCTGGCCGCGTATAATGCGGGTACTCCAGCAAGCCGCTGGCGAACGAATCATCCTGCGCCCCATCCGGGTCGCCCAGCGCACCAGGGATTAATCGTGCGATGCTGTCAATGAGGATTAGAGCTGGTAGTTCTCCGCCGGTCAGTACATAGTCACCAATCGATATTTCATCGGTGACCAGGTGTTCCCGGATGCGTTCATCAAACCCTTCATAGCGCCCGCATAATAAGGCAAGCCGCGGGTGAGATGAAAGTTCCTGGGCGACTTGTTGGGTATAAGTACGACCTTGCGGCGTTAACATGATGACCGGGCAAGTTGGCGGGCTGCCTAGTACGGCTTCGATCGCGGAAAATATTGGCTCCGGCTTCATGACCATTCCGCCGCCTCCGCCGAAGGGTGCATCGTCGGTGACATGGTGTTTGTCGGTTGCCCAGGCGCGGATGTCATGTTGGTAGACTTCCAATAGATTATTTTGGATTGCGCGCTGCAAAATACTTGCATCCAGATAGGGCTGCAGAACTTGAGGGATCAGTGAAAAAACATCGAACCGCATGCTGAGATTTTAGCCTCATCAACTTTCAGGCGCAAGCCAGCCGGCAGATGAATTAGATGAATCTGTTAAAATGAAGGCCAACAGGCGCCGCGATGCTTGACGTGATTTTCTTGCTGATGGTAATATCAACTTATGTATTTACGTGGCAGTAAATTTAATATGAACCGCCGCAGGCGGCGATCCAATCCGTTTACAATTCTTGTGCTGGTACTCCTGGTTGGTGGAGCTTTTTACGTTAACCAGGTCATTGTTCCTCAAACCCCGCCTTTATTCCTGCCCACCCCAACCCCCACCCTTTCCCCTGAAGCATATATCACCGAAGGAGACCGGTTGGTGGTCGAGGGAAAATATGCGCAGGCTATTGAACTTTACCGGGAAGCGCTCCTGCTCAACCCGGAAAACCCTGGCATGTTTGTGTCGATTGCCAGATTGCAGATATATCTATCGCAATTTGAGGATGCGCTTGAGAATGCCGGAAATGCATTGGTTCTAAATCCGGGCAATGCTCAGGCCATGGCCATGCGGGGGTATGCCCTGGGCCGCACTGATGATTTCGTTACGGCTGAAACGGTTCTGCAGGACGCGATTGCGATTGACCCGAATTTTGCGTTGCCTTACGCCTACCTGGCCGAAATTCTAGCGCTGCGGTCCCAGACAGACACCGGTGACTCAGACATGCTCAACCGCGCAATAGAATTTTCGCGCAAAGCGATTGAGCTGGATCCAAACCTCCTGGAAGCCCGGCGCGCCAGAGGTCTGGTTTACGAATACACCACGAATTATGACGAGGCAATCGTCGAGTTTGAAGCAGCCATCCAGCTGAATCCGTTTATCGCCGATCTGCACATTTTCCTGGCAAAGAACTATCGCACAATTGGCGAAGATTCCAAAGCGATCCGCGAATACAACAACGCCATTACCCTTAACCCGACCGATGCTGAACCTTACGCAGGTCTGTCTCGCACATATGCCAAGCTAGGCGAGTATGCCAACTCGGTATCCTTCGGTGAAAAAGCGGTTGAACGCGACCCGACCGACCCCTATCTGTATGGCAATTTGGGAGTGGTTTATTACCGCCAGGGCGATTATCCGCGCGCAATCAATACTTTAACCATTGCAGTCAGCGGCGGCACAGCATCAACCGGCGAAACTGTCGAGGGTTTGACATTGGATTACTGGCCTGTATCCGAGTACTACTATATGCTGGGACTGGCGTTGGCGCGCCAGGGGCGATGCGGTGAGGCTTTGCCGATTGCTCAGGCAGTATCGGAAGGCGTTAGTATCGAAGAGTTTTCACTTGCGAATGCCCAGGAGATTGTCAATATTTGTCAGCAGGTGGCAGATGGCGACCTGGTGATAACCGAAGAGACTCCTGAAGCCACAGCAACGCCCTGACAAATAACAAACAGACAAGAATGATCGAAGTCGATAACAAGAACAAGATTTTCCGAAAAGGGCGGTCCCACGATAGTCCGTACCGCATTTTAATATTGCTCGGATTCATTATTGCGGGACTTTATGTGCTGGCTGGCTATCGGCGAGGCGACATTAAACAGGCTTTTCTACCAACGCCCACAGCCACACGGATGCCAGATTCTTACACCCTGGAAGCGGAAACTCAATTTGAGGCGGGCAATCTGGAAGCTGCCATCGAGGCTTATAACAGGGCAGTACAGCTAGCCCCGACTGATGCTGAATTGATCGCTGATCTTGCCCGCATCCAAACTTATTATTCCAATCTTTCCACCACGGATGCGATTGCCGGGGAGCGATTACAGCAGGCAAAGGTCAATATCGACCGTGCTACCGAATTAGCTCCCGATAATTCTTATGTTCAGGCGATCCGGGCGTTTGTATACAATTGGAACTCGAACCCAACTCACGCAGGTGAAAACCAGGGTCCTTATATGGCTGAAGCAGAACAGGCAGCCATGACAGCCTTACAGCTGGACAGCCAGAATGCATTGGCTCTGGCGTATTACGCAGAGATTTTAATTGACAACCTCAAGTACGAGCAGGCATACCAGAATGTCCGTCAAGCGCTTGAGCGGGATCCAACTCTCATGGATGTACACCGCGTAAGTGGGTATGTACTTGAGTCGAGTGCTGATTATGAGGGCGCAATCGAAGAATACAAGAAGGCCATCGAAATCACGCCCAACTTTACACCGCTTTACATCCAAATTGGAACCAATTACCGTACTCTTGGACTGCGGTCTGCGAATCTGGACCGCCAGAAATTGATGTATGAGTCCGCACTTGAATATTATGAGATGGCGGTCAACATTAATAAACGGATTGGTGTGGTGGATCCAATTCCTTACCTGGCAATTTCTCGCACTTATTCTCAAATGGGTGAGTTTTTTGCAGCTGCGCTGAATGTACGGACTGCACTCGACTTGCTGCCTGACGAAGCAGATATTTACGGACAACTTGGCCTGGTTTATTTCAGGTCGAGAAACTACGAGGGAGCGATCCCGGCACTCAAATGCGCTGTGTATGGCTGTACAGCCGAAGAAAGCTGCGAAGTTCGCCAGTGCAATGAAGAAACCGACCCGCAGTATGAGATTATCGGCTTACCGCTGACAGATGGATCCGTTATTTATTATTACACCTACGGCTCGGTGCTGGCGGGAATGCACCGCGAAGGACTGGATTACTGCGAACGGTCAGCCCAGGTTATGGCCGATGTGAAAGCCAGATTCTCTGACGATAATGACATCATGGCGATTATTAATCCAAGCATTGAAATTTGCGCTGGTTTCGACCAACCGACGCCATAAATATCAGAGTTTCATTAGAAGAAATCCATTCCTCTTGACTTACCAAATAATCGCGATTATTATTTGGCAGTATTAGCACTCTTGATTATAGAGTGCTAAAAATACCAGACCATAAAACCAAAATTCATGTTGGAGGTTTCAATGTCACTCAATCTAAAACCGTTAGGCAGTCGTGTAGTGGTTGAACCTCTGGAACAGGAAGAAGTCACCTCGGGTGGCATCGTCCTGCCGGAGACCGCAAAAGAAAAACCCCAAAAGGGAGTTGTGCTGGCTGTTGGCCCTGGTGATCGGGATGAAGACGGCAAGCGGATCGCATTGGATGTTAAGGTCGGCGATACCGTTCTTTACGCCAAATATGGCGGCACCGAGATCAAAATCGATGGTAAAAAGCTGTTGATCCTGCGCGAGAGCGATCTCCTCGCGATTGTGGATGCAAAGTAAATTTCATTTCAGGATAGTTAAGGAGAATCACTATGGCAGCCAAGCAATTGGTTTTTTCAGAAGATGCGCGCCGCCGCCTAAAAGCCGGTATTGATGTTGTTGCCACAGCCGTGGCGACCACCCTTGGCCCCAAGGGCCGCAATGTTGCTCTGGACCGCAAGTTCGGTTCACCCACCATCACCCATGACGGTGTAACAGTTGCTAAAGAAATCGAGTTGGAAGATCCCTTTGAAAACATGGGTGCCCAGCTGCTTAAGGAAGCCGCCACCAAGACCAATGACATCGCTGGCGACGGTACCACCACCTCCACAGTGCTGGCGCATGCCATCGTCACTGAAGGTCTGAAGACCCTGGCCGCCGGCGCCAACCCGATGCTGCTCAAACGCGGTATTGAGGCTGCCTCCAAGGCAGTTGCCGACGCCATCCGCGCCCAGGCAATTGGGATCACCACCAAAGAAGAAATCGGCAATGTCGCCACTATTTCTGCCCAGGACCGCACCATCGGCGAGCTGATTGCTGAGGTTATGGACAAAGTTGGTAAAGACGGCGTCATCACCGTTGAGGAATCTAAAGGTCTGGAATTCGAAACTGAGTACGTTGAAGGTATGCAGTTCGACCGCGGTTACATTTCGGCTTATTTTGTCACAGACACTGAGCACATGGAAGCCGTCATTTCCGAACCGTATGTTTTAATTTATGACAAGAAAATCTCCGCGGCCCAGGATATTGTGCCTGTACTCGAAAAACTGGTTCAGGTTGGAAAGCGCGAGCTTGTGATCATCGCTGAAGATATTGATGGCGAAGCGCTGGCGACCCTGGTTCTGAACAAACTGCGCGGTATGTTGAATGTGCTGGCCGTCAAGGCTCCTGGCTTTGGCGATCGCCGCAAGGCTATGCTGCAGGATATTGCCACTCTGACGAACGCTTCCGTAATCTCCGAAGAGACTGGCCGCAAGCTCGAAACCACCACCCTGGCTGACCTTGGCCGTGCCGAGAAGGTTGTCGCTGATAAAGACAACACCACTATCGTCGGCGGCAAGGGCAACGATGCTGAGATCAAAGGCCGCATCGAGCAGATCCGCGTTGAAATTGACAAGACCACCAGCGATTACGACCGCGAAAAACTGCAGGAACGTTTGGCCAAGCTCTCCGGCGGTGTAGCCATCATCCGCGTTGGCGCCGCAACCGAGACCGAACTGAAAGAAAAGAAACACCGCGTTGAAGATGCTCTTTCCGCAACCCGCGCGGCAGTCGAGGAAGGTATCGTTCCGGGCGGCGGTGTTGCCCTGATCAATGCTATGACCTCACTGGACAGCGTAAAACTTGATCATGAAGACGAGCAGATCGGCGTCAATATCGTACGCAAAGCGCTGGAAGTCCCCATGCGCAAAATCGTTGAAAATGCCGGCAAAGAAGGTTCTGTTGTAATCGAGAACGTTCGCCAGGCTCAAAAGAAAGCCGGTGATTCCAAGATCGGTTACGATGTTCTGGCCGACGAATACATGAATATGGTCAAAGGCGGTGTCATTGATCCCGCCAAGGTGACCCGCGGCGCTCTGGAAAATGCTGCTTCGATCGCAGCCATGATCCTGACCACCGAGGCTCTGATCACGGACGTTCCGGAGAAGGATAAACCCGCTCCTCCGCCCATGCCCGAGTACTAAACCTTAATCGGATTGAAAACAGGCTGTGGAATTTCCACAGCCTGTTTTGGTTTATAATCGCTTTCATGCATTTACCTGTCATCAAAAGAATATTCATCCCGTTATTGTTGATGGTTTTGGCGGCAGGCAGCCTTGGCGGCTGCAGGAACAACTCGGAAGGGACCACTTCCCCAACACAAACGGTGGAAACTCCAGGATTTTCTGAAACGCCGGAACCAACTCCAACCATCACCCCAACGCCGGAACCTGCTGCTTTAATTGTCAATGGCGAAAGCATTCCCCTGACGGAGTACAACGCGCAATTGATCCAATTGCAGGCGGCGGACCTCACGCTTGGTAAAACGCGTTCTCCGGAAGAACAGCGTCAGATGGTCCTGGATGAATTGATCGATCAGACTTTACTCGCCCAGGCGGCAGTAGAAAACGGCTTTGAAATGGACGATGAGGACCTGTCTTCTCGCCTCGAAGCTTTGGCTGCAGAAAAGGGAGGACAAGCGGCCCTGGATGAATGGATGACTGCCAACGGATATACGCTACCAGGTCTACGCTCAGCCTTGCGGCGTGCATCAGCAAGTGCGTTTCAACGCGACATCGTGACGGGCACAGTCCCTGAAACCGCCGATCAAGTTCATGCGCAGCAAATACTGGTGCGGTTTGATACGACCGCTCAAACCGCCCTGGGGCAATTACAGGCTGGCTCAGATTTTGCAACCTTAGCTGCACAATACGACCCGATTACCGGCGGGATCCTGGGCTGGTTCCCTCGCGGTTACCTGACCCAACTTGCGGTTGAGGAAGCTGCGTTCTCCCTGGAACCGGGTCAATATAGCGGCATCATTCAATCCGATATCGGTTTTCATATTATTTATATTATCGAGCGCGACCCTAACCGTCCCTTATCGGTTGATGCACGTGTGACGCTCCAGCAAAAAGTGTTAATGGCATGGTTGGAAGCGCAGCTTGAGGCGAGTACGATTGATGTGGTGGTACCCTGACGGGGGATTAATCTATGTTTTCTAAATTATCAAACGGACCAATTAACCGGGCACCGGACTCCGGAAAACACGAAAAAGTTTGGAACGCATTGACCCTGGTTGTACTGCTGGTCCTTTTAGCGGCTGTGGTCGTTATGCTGGTGATCTTTTCCAATCCGAACAGCCGTTTTAACCCCTTCCCACCACCGGACTTACCCGGAAAATTGATCCTGCCAACCAGCGCTGCCACCGCAACCTCGGACCAGGTAGTAATACCAACCGTTACCCCGACGCTTGAGGTTACGGACACGGTTGTGGTGCTTCCAACGATTTTGCCTAGTCTGGACCCGACCCCAACCACTCAGGTTATGGTGGTGCCAGGGACGCCGTCTGCTGTTCAGCCAACGCAGCCTGTTGCTGAAGAGGAAGACAACGGGCGTTTTGTGTTCGGGCTTCAAGCACCTCCGCAGGGTTTGTCAGTTACTTTGTATGACCCTAATCGAGGATGTTCATGGATGGGTGTGGCTGGCCGAATATTCGACATCCAAAATCGTCCGGTCAAAGGAATCAGAGTGGCGGTAACCGGTTTCCTGGGCGGAAAACAGATTCAATATCTCAGTCTGTCCGGAACTGCGCTGCAGTATGGACCTTCGGGTTACGAATTTACTCTGGCTGAGACTCCGATTGCATCCTCGGGCAGATTAACCATCCAACTTTTCGACCAGTCCGATTTACCTTTGTCTCCGCCGGTGACTTTCGATACCTTTGCTGAATGTGAATCCAACCTGGTGCTGGTTGATTTCAAGCAGGTAAATGAGTGATTTCTAAAATGTAAATTGATAATGCGCAAAACGCGTTCCCGGGTGGAACGCGTTTTCTGTAATTAAATGGGTGTTACCTGAATTAACGATAGTGTTGGCGCGGATGGAGCTCTATCCATTCGTCGCTGTTGAGGAGGCCTGCCAAAGGTTCTGCCGGGAGCGCCATTACCCGGCTGTTGGCAAAGAATTCGAAGTCAAAACCAGTCCGGTCTCCAGCAGACTTGCCGGGAATTGGCATCAAGCGAGCCGTGAGCGGTTTATTCAGGCGCTGCGACAGGACTGCCACGTCCAGTAAAACTGCGCCCAGTTGTTCCGGGCTGGCGTCACCGGGTAGAGGGATGGTGTCAAGGCCGGTGCCGCAAACCGCCGAAACGAGCAGCAAATCTTTGATGGTCAGGTAACCATCCGCCGCCCGATCCGCAAGCACTGAATCCTCCAAGACCGGAAGCATCAGGCCATTGAACCCTGCCCTGGGCCAGCTGCCGCGGTCAAGGGTATCCGCCAGGAAGGCCGCTGCGGCCAAGGATCCACTTAACCCAAAGGAAGTCAGCCCCAGAGCCTCCAACGCTCCACCGCTGGAGCAAAGCGGGGAGGGGAAAGGTGCCGGTGAAAAGTCAAATCCTGTGAACTTCACACCATAATCGGCACACGGACCTGACAGGGCTTGTTCAAGGCGTCTCGCCTGTTGTTCGAGGCGGCTCAACAATTTCAAGCGGGCAGCTTCAAGACTCGCGGCTGTCGAAAAGATTTCCAGGACCAAATCCGCACACTCCAGCGCCAGAGCGGCAGCAGGCGGCTCCCCCGGGGTGTGATACGCCGAGGGTAGAAATGGCGACCCCGCTGGCACATTGCCGAGGGCGGCAAAACGCAAGTTCGTGAAACCGTCCGGGGTCATCCTGGCGGCCTGGGCGATGATCTCACCGCAGGCTTTTACCGCCTGGATGGCAACTCTGCCGTTTTCAGCGGTCATGCTGCCGGTGACGAATGTATTTTGGGTCGCTTCCAAAATTGCGGGGATGGCCTGGAAGGCTTCTGGTTGGTCGGGATGAGCTGTACCGAGCGAAAAATAACCGAAACCGGATTGGAGAACACGATGTTCGAGTTGGATTGCAAGATCTGCAATCGTAGATTTTGACCAATTTGTTATCCATCCGCCAAATGGAGATGTGGCCAGGCGCAGGGACTGAACTTCAAAACCAGCTTGATTGCACGCTTTTTTTGCTGCTTGAGCGAACATCGCCAATTTCCCGAGGCTGACCTCAAAGTGAAATTGAGCTGGATCGAAAAAGGTTGTGATGGATCGGATTTTCATGAATTCCTCTGGCGAGCAATTTCGTACAGAAGGATTGAAGCTGCGACGGCAGCATTCAGCGATTCAGCCCTGCCTGGCATCGGGATGTGCAGTAAAGCATCTGCCGCCTGGTAAGCCTCCGGCTGCGGACCGTCCGCCTCTGAACCAATCACCAGAGCGGTTGGCTGTTTAAGGTCTGTCTGCCAACACGGCATTCCCCCGGCTGAATCGGCGACCAAAATGGCAGCTGGAGATGGCTTGCGTTTCCTGCAGGCTTCGATAATTTCAGGCCAGGTCATGCTCACAATAGGCAGATAGAATTGAGCACCCATGGCTGCCCGTACTACCTTCGGGGCGAAAGGATCTGTGGTGGAGGGGGTCAGCACCACAGCCTGAACACCGGATGCAGCGGAACTTCGCAGGATGGTGCCCAGGTTACCTGGATCACGCAGGCGATCCAGAACCAGGATCAAATCCCAGGAGATGGGTAAAACCGCTGCTGGTATGGGCAGGACAGCCAAAATGCCCTGGCTTGTCTCTGTGTCAGAGAGGTTTTCTAAAATCTGCGCCTGGACTTCCTCGATCGGAACCCCCCGGTTTCTTAATTGCTCCAACAAAGCGTTCCCGCGTTCAGATAGCTGGCTGCTGTACAAGACCAAATCCAACTGCAGCCCGCTGGAAGCTGCCTCTTCTATACTTCTGACGCCTTCAACGACGTAAAGTCCTTCTTTTTGCCTGGTGCCCCGATCCGTCAATAACGCTCGAATGTTTTTAATTTTTTGATTTTGTGTCGAAGTGATCATCAGGATTAGTATAGCCTGTTAAAAAAAATACACGGGATGGAATTTCCATCCCGTGTGAATTCGCTATGCAGACCCGCGGTTTTTGGGCAATCAGGCGGATTTCGCCTGGGTTACAATGGCAGTGAAAGCCTGTGGATCGCGGACGGCGATATCGGCCAGCATCTTTCGATTCAGGTCGATATTTGCCTTGCGCATGGCAAACACCAACCGTGAGTAGGTGATGCCATTGATCCGGGCCGCAGCATTGATGCGGGCAATCCACAGCTTGCGCAGGTCGCGCTTGCGGGTGCGGCGGTCGCGGAAAGAATACCACAAAGCCTTCAGCATGGCTTCATTTGCCCGGCGGAAGAGCAGGTGCTTTGAGCCTCGCTGACCTTTGGCTAACTTTAATATTTTCTTATGACGGAGATGGCCCTGAGGGCCGCCTTTTACACGCATTTTGACTCCTTCGCGTACTCCTGGGCGCCGGTGAGATCACCTGTTGCGAACACCCAACAGCCGCACTAATAAAAACCGATTGCTTAGCCCTGCTTCTTGAGGAAGGGCGCTAAACGATGAACGCGCTTGATGATGTTTTCCCCTTCAACGGGGATCATCTCGCTCAGTAATGCCTTGGTGCGCTTCGAGGTGCGGCGGCGCAGATGGCTCTTGCCGCCCTTGGTGCGGACCAGGATGCCGGACCCGGTAACGCGGAACCTTTTTGAGGTTGCTTTATGGGTCTTCAGCTTGAATTTTGCGTCTTTCAGCTTGCGAGGCACAGAGATTCTCCTCTCGATAAAAATAAAAAGCGGTCTGCTTGCGCGACCGCCAATTATAACAGAAAATCATGGATTGAGAAGATCGTGGGCAATCTGCCCGCCAGAATTATTCGCCGTTTTCGACGGTTTCCTTCTGGGGTTCTTCGGACGATTTTTTCTTGCCAGGGCGCATTGGGTTGAGGACCATGGTCATCGTGCGGCCTTCGATTATGGGGGCTTGCTCGATGCTGGCGATATCGACCAACTCCTGCGCGATTTCACGCAGGTCTTCCAACGCCAGCTCGGGGTAGTCAATTTCACGTCCACGGAACCGAATGGTGACCCGGACTTTCATCCCCTCAAGCAACCAACGGCGGGCATCCCGGGTTTTGAAGCCGCGGTGATGTTCATTGGTTTTTGGGCGCAGACGAATTTCTTTGACTTCGATTTTGGTTTGAGCTTTGCGAGCTTCGCGATCTTTCTTGGTCCGCTCGTACAAGAACTTGCCAAAATCCATGACGCGGCATACAGGTGGGACGGCGTTACCAGCCACCTCCACGAGATCCATTTCGGCTTCTCTCGCGATCCGAAGAGCTTTGTCGATCGGGATTACCCCCAGGTTTTCCCCATTGGGCCCAATGGCACGTACTTCTGGTACGCGGATCGCTTCATTTACTCGATAATTTGTGGTACTAATGGGCCGACTCCTTTCTCAAAATGCTACATGCTATTTAAAATTTTCCGTAACACCTGCACGGAATATATTGGATTGATCTTACCATATCTAAAGGAGAATCGTCAATAAATATTCCGCCGGCAGGCGTGGTTTCGAAGAAGGAGTCTGTGGGTCGTGGCTATATCTCGATCCAAATTGTAACCGGCCCATCATTGTCGATTTCAACCAGCATCTCTGCCCCGAACACTCCCTGTTGAACCTCTATACCGTGGCTTGCAAGGTGCTCCGCAAACTGCTCGACGAGCGGGCTGGCGACCTCAGGCGGAGCTGCGTTGATAAAGGACGGCCGGTTTCCCCGGCTGGTATCTGCGTAAAGTGTGAATTGTGAAACGACCAGAGCCTTGCCGCCTGTATCCAGAATGGAAAGGTTCATCTTGCCCTGATCATCCTCGAAAACGCGCAGCAGGGCAATTTTCTTTGCCAGCGCGGCAGCAACCGCATCAGTATCCGTTGGGCCAATCCCTAACAGGATGACAAAGCCATGTCCAATGGCTGCCTTTAACTCGCCGCCTACGCTTACTTTGCCGCGGCTTACTCTTTGAATAACTGCCCGCATCAGGGCATCCCAATGGCTTTACGAACCGCATCCATAGTCTGGTCGGCGATCACCGTTGCTCGTTTGGCACCATCTTCGAGTACATCCCAAATATGATCGGGGTTCCGGTCCAGTTCCGTCCGGCGTTCGCGGAATGGAGCGAGGTGGGCGTTCAAATTTTTGGCCAGAAGTTTTTTACAATCAACGCAGCCGATACCAGCCCGGCGGCATTCGACATTTACCATGTCGATTTCTTCCTGGCTGGAAAAAACCTTATGCATTGAAAATACATTGCAGACATCCGGGTTGCCCGGATCGCTGCGTCGGATGCGAGCCGGGTCGGTCACCATTTGCATCACCCGCGCTGTGGTCTCCTCTGGCGTGGAGGCAAGCTCGATGTGGTTGTTCAGGCTCTTGCCCATTTTCTGGACGCCGTCGATGCCAATCACTTTTGGGATCTCAGTGGCTTTCATCTGTGGCTCTTTTAGAACTGGTGCGCCGTAGCGGTAATTGAAGGATCGTACGACTTCGCGCGTAAACTCCAAATGCGGTGCCTGATCAATGCCTACCGGTACGAAATCTGTATTGTAGAGCAGGATGTCGGCTGCCATCAGTACGGGATAGCCAACCAGACCGTAATTGACATTGTTAGGATTTTCTCGCACTTTGTCTTTGAAGGTCGGCAGGTCAGTAAGTTTACCAATGGGCGTAACCATCGAGAGATAGGTGTGGAGTTCCATAACCTGAGGGACGTGGGATTGAATGAACACAATCGATTCTTCAGGGCGGATGCCCGCAGCGAGCCAATCCAGCGCCATGTCATAGGTGTTCTGTTTCAATTCGAGCGTAGTTTCCATGGTGGTTAGCGCATGCACATCCACGATACTGTAAACACAATCGTAGTCAGCCTGCATGGCGACATAATTCTTAATGGCCCCCAGGTAGTTGCCAAGATGCTGCCGCCCGGTGGGGCGGGCGCCTGAGAAAACGCGTCCCTTTTTCGTCATGATGAATGCCCTTCCGCAATAAATTGGGTAACCTGGGTAATGATCTCGCCGGGAATTGCATGTCTATGCAACTCCGCTTTGGAGAAAATCAATTGTTGGTTGACGGTCACCTCGAAGCGTCCACCTGAGGATGGTAATAAAATCAGGCTATCGATATCGCGCTCGAAGTATTTAAGCAGGTCTGCCGCCAAACTGACGGCTCGGTCGGTATAATGTCAAACTGCGCAATACTCAATTGATATATTTATCCGCATAACGGATCCCCTTGGGTCACCAAAGTTTGGAAAATTATAATCCAACGGGTTAGTTTTTGGTACAATGCGCCTATGGATATCATAGACGAAAAAAGAAATCATCCTCCGTTTGGGAAACGGTTATTCGATGTGACGATGTCCATCATCGTATTAATCCTGACGACACCGATTATGCTCTTCGCAGCTTTGCTCATTTGGGTATCGTACGGCCGGCCAATTCTTTTTGCACAGCCTCGACCAGGCTTAAAGGGGAAAATTTTCACCCTGTATAAATTTCGGACAATGACGGAGAGCGTGGATGCGCTTGGTAAACCGTTGGCTGACACCGTTCGAATAACTAAATTGGGGAAATTTCTACGAACCACCAGTATTGATGAACTACCAGAGCTGGTGAATGTACTGCGTGGTGAGATGAGCCTGGTTGGACCCCGTCCGCTGCTGGTGGAATACCTTCCGCGCTATAACATTGAGCAAGCCCGCCGGCATGAAGTGCTGCCAGGGATCACCGGATGGGCGCAGGTTAATGGGCGGAATGCCCTTTCCTGGGATGAAAAATTTAAACTGGATGTCTGGTACGTCGATAATTGGTCATTTTGGCTGGATATCAAAATTATCTGGATGACCCTCTGGGAGGTTATCCAACGCCGGAACGTTACCCCTCCCGGACAGGTTTCGATGCCCGAGTTCAGAGGCAGCCTGGACGACCATTCTGATGTCCATATTGTCTAAACCCTGACGGTTATTTTTTTCTGGGAAAAGAAACCATTAACCGCTATGGCAAATCGAGGGGTTCGATTGCCTCAGCTATCAGGGTCGGGATTAACTGCTCGGCTAGCTGCTGCCTGCCAATTGATAACTTGTCGGGATTAGCGTTCGTCAGACTTAATTCCGGTCGAATTGAGAGTCCGCCCGTACCCGCCTCGATTTGAGCCCACAAACTTTCAAACGCGCTGAAAGAGTCGCTTGAAACCGTAGCAACCCATAAGCTTTCGTATCCACTGGGAGGGGGAGCGTTTGAAATCACGCCAACTCCCTGAGCTGCCAGATAATCCAGGAAGGGGGGCAGGATTGCCTCAGCTGGCAGGTACAGCATTTCGATACGATTCTGGTTGAGCGTGTCGAAGGCAGTTTGAAAACCAGCGGCATCTGTACCAACAGGCACCAGCACAACCTGCGGGAATGCCACAATTGGTGCAAAAACAGGGGAGCAGCGTCCGCAAAAATAACGGCCGCCATTGACAAATGCTTGCTGCTGTAGATTCCCGGATCCGTCCTCTATGAGCAAAGCCCCGCCGCGGAAATCCGGGGCATTCAATATGGAAAGGTAACCGGCCAGGAAAAGGGCATGGTATTTTGATTCCTGGATGACACTCAAGTTTGCCGACGGTTGAAGGTCAGATTGCGTGATTACTACAAATTGAGTATCAGGCAGGTTGGCAGCCAGACTGGATAAATCTGCTGGCTCAGAAAGAAAAACGGCTGCCTTAAGGTCTGCCGGGATTTCACTTGCCAAAAAACTGTCGTAGGCGACCAAAATATGTCCATTTCGTTCAGCCTGGATGGTCAGCCAATCAATATAGGTTTGCCTCACCGCCCCATCCACCTCTGGACCAGCGATCAACCAGATTTCTGGTGTTTCGGGCAGGGGCGTCGGTGTGACGGTATTTTCAACAACCACGGCAGATGGGGTAACTTCGGCTGTAGGTGATTTAATCTGCGAGCTGCAGCCGGTGAATAATCCTAAAGCCAGCATAAGACTGGCGTTGGCTATGAGATGGTAGAGGTGTTTAGATGGCATAAAGGTTATTTTACCCGGGATGGACCAATTCTGTGCTGTATTATAATTGACCCATGATCGAACTGAACCTGCCCGGGCGGGGAATCATAAAACTTAATCACCTGGTTTGTGACGTGAATGGTACGCTTGCAGTAGACGGCAGGCTGTTGGAAGGCGTGGTGAGAAGCATAAACGCTCTTCGGGATCGACTGGAAATTCACCTGGTCACAGCCAATACCCACGGGCAGCAAACCCAAATTGACCATCAATTGTCGGTGAGAGCGCATATTCTGACACCTGGGGATGAGGCTAGTCAAAAAGCAGCCTTTGTAGAGAAGTTGGGGGCTGAAACTGTGGCTGCGCTTGGGCAGGGCGCTAATGATGCTGAAATGCTGCGCAGGGCTGCGCTCGGAATTTGTGTCCTCTCGCGCGAAGGTACTGCTGTGGAGGCTCTGTTGGCTGCCGATCTGGTAGTACCGGATATTGTTTCTGGACTGGATTTGCTTGAAAAACCTCTACGGTTGATTGCGACCCTGCGAAAATGACCCTGACAGATCTCGATCCAGACCCACAGCCAATCGAACCTCCGCCATCACGGGCGCGGCGTAGAAGGCAGCAGCGTTCTCTGCTTCCTGATAGCCAAAATGAGCGCTCGAATTATCTTGAAGCGATTGCGCATCAATTAACCCCTTCTTACGACTTTTATCTTTCGAGTTTACTGGCGGGGTTATTGTTGGTGGCTGCATTTATTACATCGGCTCCCGCGCTCTTGATTCTGGCAATCCTTTTTTCCCCTTTCCTGGGGCCAGTGGTTGGATTGGGTCTGTCAACTGCCACCGGTTCGCTGCGTTTCTTTTGGAAATCCATTTCAAGCTATCTTGCAGCCGCATTAATTATTTTTGGTTTTGGTGCGTTAAGCGGTGCAATTGCCCCGATAACCCAGGATAGTCCTGTGGCAGCATGGACTGCCTGGAATAGCTATGACTGGACCAATTTTCTAGTGATTGCTATCGGGGTTGGATTGTGCGTGTACACGCTGGTTCGCTCGCCACGCCAAAGGCCGCTGGTTGCAAGTGTGGCTATTGCATACGGCTTAATCCCGCCTCTCGCGGCGGCAGGTTTCAATCTGACAGCTGTTGCCGGAGACATTTGGCTTCAGAGCCTCCTCGTGGCAGGCATCCACCTTGCCTGGGCTGTTGTGGTTGCCATTGCTGTATTCATCATGGTTGGACTCAATCTGCGTACGCTTCTGGGATATTTGTTTACCGCGCTGTTGGTTGGAATTTTGGTAGCGGCGTTGGTTTCTGCCCGTAAACCGCAAATGCCTGCAATGGTACTTACGCCGACAAATCTACCAGATGTTTTCATCGCAACGCCAACCCCAACGACTCTTGTGACAACTCCAGCCCCTGAGCTTTCGACTATTCCAAGAGACCCGACTGCCACCTTCACGCCGACGATTACCTTTGTTCCGACAGGCAGTCCGACCTCCACGATTACCCCTCAACCGACACCGGTCTGGGCGCGGGTCTCAGCACCCACAGGGGGTGGGGCCTATCTTCGCGACGCTCCGGATGGGAAGATCCTTTCTTCAATCCTGAATGGCAATATGCTTGAGGTGATTTCAGAGCCGATCCGCGGTAACAACGGCGTTATCTGGGTTCAGGTCAGAACCGAGGATGGTTTTGTGGGTTGGATCGTGCAAAGCCTTTTAGCTACGGCAACCCCCTCTGTGGGGTGGTAAAATAACGCGTTCCCCATTTTAAGTTTCCAATAGTAAGGAGTTAATTTATGATCCACTTTGGTACAGACGGCTGGCGGGCCGTGATTTCGGACACGTTTACCTTCAACAATTTGCGTCTGGTGACCCAGGCGATTGCGGATGCAGTTGGTTCTGATTCATGGTTAAACGGCGAAGGAGTTAGCCTTCACCCGGATCCCAAAACAATGGTGGTGGGATTTGATACGCGTTTCCTTTCTGACCGCTATGCGGTTGAAACTGCCCGCGTGCTGGCTGCCAATGGATTTAAAGTGTACCTGGCTCAGGCTGATGCGCCCACGCCTGCCATTTCATATGCTGTCCGCAGCTTGAATGCGATCGGCGGCATTATGATTACCGCTTCTCACAATGCCCCGCGGTACAATGGAGTCAAACTAAAGGCTGCTTTTGGAGGATCCGCTTCCCCAGATCAATGCCGTACGGTTGAGATCTATCTTACGGATAATGAAACCCTTGGGCGTGGACCGAATGTAATGGAATACGAACATGCCCGCGAGAGCAACCAGCTGCTGCGGTTTAATCCCATCCCTGCCTACTCAGAGCACTTGCGAAAACTCATCGATTTTGATGTCATCGCTGAAAATCCCCAACGGATTGTGGTTGATTCGATGTATGGATCAGGCCGCGGCGTTATCCGATCCATCCTGCAGGGAACAGGCTGCGAGGTGTATGAGGTTCGAGGGGACATGAATCCGGGTTTTGGCGGCGTTCATCCGGAGCCGATTTCACGCTACCTTGGAGCTTTAGCCGGAGCCATTTCCATGGGCTTCGGGAACTTTGGTCTGGCGACAGACGGTGACGCTGACCGCATTGGAGCGATGGACGAACGCGGGATTTTTGTGGACCCGCACAAGATTATGGCACTTGCGCTTCGCTACCTGGTTGAAAAACGCGGGATGACCGGGTCGGTCGTCCGGACCGTATCAACCACACGCATGATCGACCGTCTGGCAAAAAAGTACGGGTTGACCCTCTATGAAACACCTGTAGGCTTTAACCACATTGCTGACCTCATGCTCAAGGAAGATGTGCTGATCGGCGGGGAGGAATCCGGCGGCATATCCTTCAAGGGCCATATACCGGAAGGAGATGGTGTGATTATGGGGCTGCTGGTTGTGGAGATGGTTGCCAGATACAAAACCACTCTTCACGAGCTGGTGAACGATCTGCTGCAGGAAGTCGGACCGGCTTTTTATGAGCGCAAAGATATCCGCCTTGGTCACCCGGTTTCCAAGCAAAAAATGACCACCTATCTGCAGGAAAAGGCTCCAGCGACGATTGGCAGTGAAACGGTAGAGCAGGTCAGTGTGGTGGATGGGGTCAAATACATCATGAGTGATGACTCCTGGCTTTTGATCCGCCCTTCAGGTACTGAACCAGTGCTGCGGGTCTACGCCGAAGGCCGTACTGAGGCTATGGTAAAAGCCCTATTGGGATATGGAGAAACGGTCTCGGAAAGCGTACTATAAACTTCTCTTTGATAAATAAATCCCCTTCCACTGAATTTTTGGAAGGGGATTTTCTTTTGAGGAAATCCGAAAGGAAACAGTCTGCAACTAGTGGGATGTTGACAGCCTTAATTTGCGTGCGGCAAAAACAACCACGATCAACGCAATCGCAAGACCGAGCATACCGGGCAGACTGACATCTTCAGCAAAACCCGTACTGGGCAGAGCGGTAGGTGAGCGGACGACTGTGGCAGTTGTAACGCCGCCCTGGGCAGCGTTCTGCGTCAGGAAGGCAGCGGAAGTGGCTGTTCGTGCGGCAGCATCAACCGAATTGGTCGGAGCGGGCGTGTTGGTCGCCCGGGTGGTAGGTGTTGCGGTCGGGGGCAGAGTGCGCGTTGCAGTTGGGGTCCAGGTAGCGGGCAGGATAGCTTTTTCAGTCATTTGCTGCAGTTCAGACAGGACAGCCTGTGTTGCCTGCATGGCGACGGCAGTATTTTCGGCGTTAATTTGCGCAGCCTGTTCCTGGAAACGGTTTGTGAGTTGACCCTTTGTAATCAAGAAATAGATCACCAGAGCAATGATGGCTAAAACAACCACTGCACCGATTACGCCGATGATTGTGAGAAAGGTGCGGTTCCCGCTGGTTTTCGGTTCTTCTTCAGGTACCTCATCTTGAAATTGGTTCCTGTAATCGTCCAGTTGGCCATCATCTGGTTTATCATCGGGGGGTGTGGTGTTTACGCTCATGGGGTTCTCCTCTTAACACTATTCTAGCACATCCAGGTTTGCCAGGGGGACAGGGACCACCCGGTTGTTGCTCAGGCGGATATTGGCAGCCTGGACTCTTTTTCCATTTGCCAGAGTGGTCATTCCGGGCAGCAGTGAAACCAGGGTGGCGGATTGACCTGAATAAGGGGGTACGTTTACGCGTACCGTCTTGCCTGCCGAGAGGTCTGCAAATTCCTGAAGTGGGTTTCCCTGAGCTGGAAGTGGTATGAATATTTCCGGTTTTTCTGCCCGGCTTGCGTCCCACTCTCCATTCAGGCAAATTTCGCGTTTCTCATTCGTGATCAATAATTGATACGCGGCGTTGTTCATCGCAACCTGACCAAAGCCTTCGATCAGGATAATCGGGTAACTGACCTTCATTGCCAATGGGATGAGGGTTGCTGCCATACTGGACAAAATTAACCCTCGTACAGGTAGCGAGTCGGCAGCTTCCAAAGCGTCAGCTTTGCTGACATACCCGGCCAAAACAATCGCTCCCCGCATACTGAGATCCAAAGAGGACCGCGTAAATTCTTCTTCAGGCGGCTGGTCTGTGATTAGAAGCATCCCTTGATTAATTCTGCCGTTTCCCCAAACGCCTTGAATTAATGCCCCGTTGGATTCAATTACCACACCGCGATCCGGTAGTATTTCGGCCACCGTCCCGGCAATGCCTGCCATGAGTTCCAGTTTTTGGGCTGTCTGCTCCAGGATTATTTGTCCACGATTAACGGATACCACTGTCCCGGAAACCGGTGCACGGACAATTCGAGGGAAAATTCCTCCGGTTTGAGCCAGGATATCGCCTTTTTCCACGCCTTCGCCAATTTTGTAACGAACAAGTTTATGGGCATCTTCGAAATGCTCAAGACCAAAGGCTTTTCGTACATCCAGAATGGTGTGGTGACCAATCAAGGGTGATTCTGCAACCACCTCTCCAGCATTTACACGCTGGTTAACGCTTACCAGAACGTTGCCTTTATCTGGAAGCATTCGTGCCCGGCGAATATTGGTCAGGGGAAGCAGGTGGGTGACGGGTGAAATCATAGGATATCTACCAGGGTGGTTATTCGGACAAAGCTGCGTCCCAGGAAGAGAGCAATTCCCGGCGTTCAGCGGCATCAGACGGCAGTGAAATGGGTCGGCTGCGAGCATCGATGACTACACCGCACGCGCCGCCAGTGACTTGGTAACTGGGATTGGCGCCTTTTCGCAACTGGTCTATCTCAACCTGACGCAGCATTTCCAGGTGAATAGTGGCACTATGGCCAGCGAGGACTGGTAAGCGGAGGATGCTGCCTTTTGCAACCTCGTAAATGCCCTCCTCACCGGATTCTTGTTCGAGGTGCACCTTCAGAAGTGGCTCGCCATGACGTGCGCGTGAGACTGGTGAAATAACAGTACCAAGGTTTAGAAAGGCGTTGGACTCCACTACCTGGACTGGGAGAATTGAATTTACCCTGGCTGCTGCACCAAGAGCTGCCGCCAGGCCGTATGGATCCAATACAAAGGTAGAGGTGCCGACAGGTTGAAGACCGTCCAATAGTGTTAAAAGCGCCTTTCCGGGACTTATTTCTGTCAGGGCAGCACCCGCAGCGATCATCGGCTCAAACGAAAGAAGATTCTTCTGATAACGGCTTTGATGGGTCCGCAGCGCAAGCTGCAAAATTTGGCGTGCGGCTGCCTGTTCGATTGCCAGAGTCTCAGGTGTGGCAGGCACACTGGCGGGAAAAAGCGTTTTTTGCCATAAATAATCGCGGACCAGGTCATCTGGTACGGGCATGGGCAACCATCGGGTGATGGATGCCAACGGGGAAAGCTGAAGTGCCAATGCCAGTCCTGCCCCCATGCCTGTGGGATAAACACTCAAATCCAGTTTTCCCTCACGGGCTGCAGCCAGAGTTGTGTTGGAAGCGCCCAGGTCAATTGCCAGAACGTCTTTTCCGGGGCTGTTGATCTGGCTCAAGAAGCGTACCAATCGCCCCAACGCGTACGATGAAGGGAGTGGTTCTGCGGCTGCCACTGAAAAATAGGATTGGAGTCCGCCTAATTGCTGCGCGCGTATCTGCGCAACGGTATTCGCCAGTAAATCCTGGGCCGGGCCAAGTATTTCCTGGTCAATGGAGGGGCGGATGTTAGGTGCGGTGTGGACCACAGCCTGGCGAGAAAGAACTTCGCTGACGTGCTTCTCCACCGACTGATTGCCCGCGAAAATAATCTCAGGCATGTGTGATTCAGGCGTCAGTTGGAGAACTGTGGAAACCAGGTCGGTGATTTTTCCCAGGGAACGGGTGGCTCCCCGGTCGGTTCCGCCGGCGATAACAATCAAATCGGGACGGGCTCGCAGAATGGCGTCTATTTGAACTTCCTGCTTACGGCTATCGTTCAGGCCAATGGCTTCCACAAGGATGCTCTGTGTGGAGGAGGCCAGGCGCCGAGCACTCTCAACCGATACATCCTCGAGCACACCAAGCACAGCGATACGCAGGCTGGGACCTGCGGTAAAGGTTAAAACCAGGGCATCGATTCCAGAACCATCCGTGCGGCCAGGCAATATTAATGTCGAATCAGCGATGAAAACATGCCCGGTTGAGGTTTGGAGTTGCTGCAGGGCCTGAAAAATTCCCTCGCTGATGTCATAAAATGGAGCACCATGAGTGCTGGGAGCACGGCTGGCACCAAGGAAGCGGTACTGACCGTCAACAATATCAAATAACAGGGCCCGGGTGTGAATGGTGCCGATGTCGATTGCCAGTAGGGATTCTGCTTCTGCGATGGGTGAATTCATGAATGTCGATTATGAAAGGAAAGGTTTGAGTACACTCAGGATGAAATCCATCCGCTCAATCAACGCTGCCAGCGATGCAGCCAGCACACCAGCAAACACGGATCCGAGGGTGATGGCGATGAAAACCTGGCCGATTTGCCCAAGAATTTTTACGAGGACTGGTTGGGTAACTTCCTGTTGTTTGGATTGTTTTCGAGCGCCGAAATGAAAATATGCCAGCGATGCACTGGTGCCCACCAGGAGCACTACACCGCTCAGGAGCTGGTCCGCCACGGTTTCACCCGGCTGCAGGCTGACCAGGCTGAAGGGAGCAATGGCCCCTTCGATTTGGCCAAAAATAGTGCCGGTGATCGCTCCGCCAATGGCAACAGCAGCACCAACACCAGTCATCAACGCCATGGCAGGGTTGCCCAGGCTGGTTAACCGTTTGGTAAGTTTGAAGAGAAGCAGGATACCGAGGATGGCTGGTACTGCTAAAACCAGTTTTTCATTCATTGGGTCGCGCAGCAAGGGTGTGATAAGGCGCGGCAGCAAAATCTGGTAATAGATCAAAACCGCACCGTAACCGGCTGTCACTCCAACGAAGATCATAATTACCAGTCGGAATAATTCATTGTCACCCAGCACATAACTTAACACCAGGATGGTGAGGAAGAAGGCTGCCAGGGTCCAGATTAAGTCGGGTAACATACGATTACGCCTTTTTACCTGCAGAGAAAAGGTTTTTGATACTGAAAACAATTGCGCCGGTCAGAATTAAAGCTGTGATTAAGAGCATGCCGATTTGGTGGGCGTCCCAATACCCTGTATAGGCATCATCAGTGGCTTGATTCAATTTTTGATACGATGCCCGGCCGGATAAACCCGCCAGCATGCCGGTTACCTGCCCGGAATGTACATAGGGCTGCAACCCCGGAGCTGCTTGAGCCGACGAGACAACCAGGAATGGCTCGCCTTCAAGGGTGGACTGGACCTGTTCAATCCAGTCTCGGGCGCTCTCTGTGTTGTCCGTAAGAAGAAGAACAGCATCGAAATCTGCGATCTTGTCGATCTTCTGGAGAGATGGTTTTTCCCAGGCTTGACCGCCATCCACCGTTCGTGGGGCGGACTGTTGAGGTGAAATGGCCAGACCAGCCAGTGCTGCTGCACTGCCCGGCAGGTAGCCCAAATTCACAACATGCTCTGCAGGCCGATAATCCGTAAGGCTGCTAGCAGCTCGGGAAATCAGATTTTCCGCTAAGGCGGGTCCGCTCGTATTCAGGGAGATGAATACCAGATCGCTTGAATTCGCCATGAGGTCTTGTACGACCGGGCTTGCCGCGATCGCAAGCTCCCCTGCCAGGGCGGCATCATAGTCTATGCCGACCAAAATTCGTGGGGCCGCCGCAGCATCCGAAAGAGATTGCATGGTGGTAAAGAAAGCCACATTTTCGGAAGGGAATAGAGCAGGTTGAATCCCAAGGTTTGCATTAAAAACCAGGGCGATACCAACGACCCCAATTATCAATAAGCCAACCACAATGCGCAAAACCTGTGCCGGGACTTTGCTTTTCTCTTCGGCAATTTCCTCTGCTTTTTTTTCATCTGCGATCAAGGTGTCGAAAAGAGTGGCATAAATTCGCTGTTTATCAGTAACATGCAGGTTATCCGAATATATCGGCGGCTTGGAGTAATGGGTCGCTGCCAGCGATCCTGGCAGAATACCCTGGTACCCTGCCAGCGGGCCGGCTCCCTCGATTTTGCCCTGGTACTCCACATTGCGTTTTTGGTCCTGGGATCCAATGGGTTGCATGCTCTGGAGCCAATCCGGCATGCCGGAAGCGGCTTCCTCATCGGTTTTTTCAGCTGCGATTCCGCTCGAGGGATTACTTTCCGATTCTTTAAGCCAATCCGGTACCGATTCTTCAGCAAAATTTACATAACCCGCTCGAGAACTTTCAGGAGGGAGGGGGGAGGACTCACGGAATATATCGAAGGATGAGACCGTTTTTTCTGCCTGCGGCTGGTCTTCTTCCGAACTGAATAACCAATCAGGTAATTGATTCGTTTGGGCAGGTTGTTCGGCCGGGTTGGATGCATGATCGACCTCTTCGGCAAATTCACCTTCCGGCCAGCTTAATCCGCCGTCAAAATTTTCAGCATCCGAACCCTCGTAGTGATCCCCAGCGGAAGATGGATTTTGGACCGACATCAATTGTTCAAGGTCGTGGATTGGCTCATCCGATGCAGGTTTCTCTTTAAGGGGTGGGTCCACGGGGAAAAATTCGTGGATTTCTTGTGCTTTCTCACCCGCGGACTCTTCCCCGGCGTCAAATTTATTAAAATCATCATTTTCAGTTATAGGTTGTTGGGCTTCACCAAAAAGGTCTGGGGGAAGATCCACAAAGCCTTCGGAATCAAAACCTTCAATATTCGACGGCTCTTCCATCTCTCCAGCAGGTTGATCTCTAAAAGTCTGCAGACCCTCATTAGAATTTTGGATCTGGGCGTTGTTGCCAGTTAGAAAGGTGGAGTTAGAGTAAGAACCGTCAGGCGAGTCTGGTTCTGAGTCTTCTGCTTTACGTTGTGCGATTCGGCTCAACCAGTCCGGAAATCCCTGTTTCTCTGCCTCGTCTCTTTCTGCCTGCTTGGCTTCGAGTTCCTGGATATTTTTGAGCCAATCGGTTACACCAGGGCTGCTGCCAGTGGAAGAAAACGGCTCCTCCTGACGGGGTTCTTCGATGGGCTCGGCGGGGAGCTCATCGCTTTTTCGGGCGCGTATGCGGGCAAGCCAGCCAGGAATTTCAGTTTCGTCTGAGTCCGAGTTGGCTTCCTGACTATCATCGTCATCGTTCTCAGTCGTGTTATCGTCGCTGCCGAAAGAACGATAATTCTTCAACCATTCCATCTCATCATCCCCCGCCCCTTGGAATGGATGAGCAGGCTCGGTGTATAAGGATTTATGACAGGAGATGCAGGTTTGCGCATCAAGAGCGTTGGCTTCACCACAATGCGGACAGATAAGGTCGCTCATAAATTTACCCGCTGTAAGGCCTATCAGATCCAAGAAGGATGCGTAAGCCAGTGGTTAAACTGCCAAGCGCTACGCCCAATAAGATTCCGCGCATGCCAGCGATCGGCAGCACATTGATTGCAGAAAGGGCATTCTTCAATATCGGAACATCCGCTCCACCCGATAGGATTCCGCTGCCAATAATTAAGAAGATGATGACACTGCCCATGAATACTACCGCCATTAACCCTTTTCGATGTTGAAAGAATCGAATGGCTGCCGCGACCAGGCTGATGGATAGAACTGCCATGAGGCTGGCTTCCACCGGCATCTGAATATGGGTGACTACCTTCTGCATGGCAGGGTGATTAGGACCCAGGAAGATACCCGCAATAAAGGTCAGAAAAAAGGCCACGAGGAGAAAGCCGGAAGTAATATCTTTGTTCTGCGCGACTGTAACCTTACGCCAATGGACACGCAGCAGGTGAATGATGGCCACCAAGCCGGCAACACCAGCGAGAATGATGGTCCATTGAATTAGCGTACTTCTTACATTTTGGAGCAGCGGAACAGGTACGAAAGCACCCACCAGGGTGATCAGGCCTACGGCGATTGCAATGGCAGCTGAAAAGGGTGCTCTCATAGGACCCCTGCGAGTTTAAGCACAGCCCCGGTAAACAGGCCAAGAATGATCAACCAGCGCAGCAAATCCTGGACTTTCAGGCTGGAGGCATGTGCTTTCCCAGCATCCAGGTAGGTCGGTGCAGCGAATAATTCTTCGCCGATTATTGGGTCGTCTGCTGAGATGAATAAAGCAGCCTGGGCAGCAAGGTTATCGCTGGCAGCCAGGCTGAATGCACTTTGGTTGTAAGCTGCTTCAGATAAGAGGGCGATCTCTGGTCCAAAATTGCCTATCATGACATTGGCGGAGACATCCTCATCCGCAACTATCGGGATAGCCCCGGCAATGTAGGAAAGCGGTGTGACCCCTGATAGCTGTCCGCGGCTGGCATCGAAAAGTTCGGGTGCGTTGACACTCCGATAAACGGTCCTCAAAGTGTCTTGCGATAAGATCGCAACCGAAGGATCGCCGCTGGTAGAAACAGGTGGTCTGTCGCTGATGCTGCTGGAATGCCCAATCCTCTCCAGCGTGGTCAACCCTACCAGAGCAGAGGGTATCGAAGATTGGGTCAGGCTGCTCTTACCCAGGGTCACGTGGATTCGGGTTCCGTTTTCAACCGCCAACCCGATCGCTTTCTTTAAATGGTCAAACGCAGGTATCCGGCGGAACCCAGGGAAGCCTTTCTTCCCGATTCTCACCTGGAATGCGATTAAAGCGCCTGCCGCAACCAGGATGACTGCTAGACCTGCCACCTGCCCAATCGTGATCAAAGGGTATCTTCCCCTTTCAGGAAAGAGATAAACTGGTCAGACTTTTTACGGTCTTCAAGCATGTCTGCCAATGCCTGCCATTGGTTAGAATTGGCCGGGTTTCCCAGAATTGGGGTTCCCGCATGAATAAGCTGGGCGGCAACCAAGCGCAGAGGGCCAAAGCCCTCAAGGACAGACGCTGCCAGCCGCGTCACCCCCAAATTATGCAATATTCGTGCCCAATTGTCCCAGTAAGGGCTATCGTCCTGCATGGAATCAGTATAGCACAAATTTCCGATGGCAGAATTTGCGCCCAACAGGAGAGAATTGCTCGGTCGCAACTTTCGCATAGATATATTGTACGCGGTTTTAATAAATTTGCGAACTATTTTAATGTTTCAATTTATTTTTTTGGGATTGGTTGATCCCACAATACGCTGCCGCCTCCCGCACGCCAATATGCGCGGATAGCCTCTTCCATTTCTTGGGTTGAGCCCCAGAATGTGCTGATCTGACTGGTGTGCAGACCAATGGCCTCGATCCAGCGGGTGAATGATTGATCGGAAATGGGGTGCTGTAATTTGCGTGGCTCCTGAGAGTGCAAACCCCCTTCATCAAGCTGGAGATCCGCGGAGTAGGGGTAATCGGGGTAGTACAGGAGTGATCTGTGCAGCCCTTCAGCTGCCCGGCGGGTGAGATGATGGTCGATGTGGTTGCCGAGGGCCATGGGGCAGACCAGCTGTGTGCGGTCTGGCAGGTATGTTTCGAGCTGTTGGCGGACCAGGTCAGCCAAAGGGAATTCAACCGCAGGCAGGGGCTGGAACAAATCGGAATTGGTCGGGATTAACGGCTCACCGCTCAGGGGATTGCGGCGATAAATACAGTCAGGGATGGAAAAATGCCTTACATCAGCACCGAGCCGGTGGCAGGACTGCCGGTCCTCCTCTCTGCGCTGTTTTACGGCATCAGGTCCGAACCCCCAGCGCTGATGAAGCTCATACGCCAGTTGTGATAGCGGCGCAGGCGGAGGATCACCGGCGCAGATCGTCCATACTGCAGCCGTTTGCCCGGCGGTGACCAGTTCGGCAATTAATCCACCGCAAGATAAAACGACGTCGTCAAGGTGAGGGGAGAGAAATATCCAGTTCATAGAGAAGCCCAGTCAGGGTTATGACCGCATTGTATCATTAGCACCTGCATATGTTACAATCTTTAGAGGGATAAAAACAGGCAGGCAGGAGGCACGCATGGGTTTATTTGATTTTTTATTTGGCAGGGGAGCTGTGCCGCCTGAGTTGCGGGGGGAAGTCCAGCGTCTCACAGAAGACCTTTACCGCATTGGACAACTGGAGGATTTTCTATCAGAGCGGCCAGGCGGGTCCTTTAATGCTCAATGCCGTAATATTCGTGCCCGCGAAATCGGTGTCCGAATAAATGAAATTGGTGGGTTTGAGTTAATGGAGCAGGTTTATAAAAAGGTGCGCAAGCGCCTGGGGCAGCAGCTCGCTACACATCTTTCCTATTCATGGGATGGAATCGGTAAGTGGGTCCCGTAGGCAGGACACAATATTTTGCCAGCGTTCCTCTGACAAAAACATCTTAAGCCAAAGTGATTAATAGCCGCTTTCCAGGCGGCTTTTGGTAACTTGTGGAAAAATCGAATTGACCGGATTCAAGTTCTCCTCCGAGGATTCGTTAAGATAATCCTTGAACCAGAAATGCCATGGATAGGAGAAAATTATTAACACCGGCATCGGTGGGTATTTTCCCCTCGAAATATCCAGAATCTCCGCAAATAGGGGTGCATTTACAGCCCTATTCCGCTCTTCCCGAATGGATAAATCGCCCCCAAAAAATTAACAGAATAAATTTTCTATCGTTTGAATTTTAAGGTTAGAAACCTCAAAATACTATTGCCTTCATCAATGGTTAGTGCTAAAATTTTTGCATACATATACGGTACAGCTTATCTTACACCCCCACCTGTGGGGGTGTACTTTCCCGAACCTGATTGTTTTATCGCAACGATTACAATTCCCATTGCCCTAGAACAATAAACAGGAATCGGTTCAACAACTCAATTCACCGTTTCCACTGACGCAAACAAGGAGGAATAATGCGTTGCCCATACTGCCAGCATGAGGAATCGCGGGTGTTAGATACGACGCACGACAGCCGGGGCGGGGTGCGCCGCCGCCGCGAATGCGAAAAATGCCGGCAGCGATTTTCTACGTATGAACGACCGATACTGGCAACGCCTTTAGTGGTCAAGCGAGATGGGACGCGCGAGGAATTTGACCGCGAGAAGCTGATGCGGGGAATTCGCATCTCCTGCGCTAAACGTCCTGTGTCCGCAGCAGAAATCGAGCGGCTGGTGGGTGAAATCGAGGCCTCGCTGCAGCAGATGGGACGCTCTGAGGTCGCATCCCGAGTCATCGGCGATATGGTGATTGCAGGGCTGAAGGACCTGGATCAACTAGCTTATATTCGATATGCAATCGTTTATTTACATTTAGCAGATTTGCATGCTATCCGTAAAGAGATAGATAGATTACTGGAAGGGTGAGGAGGATTTCGTGATGGCAGTAAAAGATCTAAAGGGATTCACCGGCATGCTTCCCACGCCTGAACGTCCTGATGACCTTCCGGCAGTGGAACTTACGGAGAATGCACGCCAGGTATTAATTAAGCGATACGTCCGGCGCGGTTCTAATGGTGAACCGATTGAGTCTGTTGAGGAAATGTTCTGGCGTGTTGCCTATCATATTGCCGCCGTGGAAGAAGCCTGGAATTCCGACGTAATCGCGCAAGCCCGACGGTATTACGACCTTTTAACCTCTAAAAAATTCTTTCCAAACTCTCCTACATTTACTGGAGCTGGTACGCCGCTTGGCCAGCTGGCAGCCTGCTTTGTGCTGCCGATTACGGATGATATGGGCCGTGATTCGGCTGGAATTTTCCAAACTTTACGGGATGCTGCCCTGATCCAGCAAACAGGTGGAGGAAATGGCTTTTCCTTCTCCAGACTGCGCCCAAAAGGGTCTCGGGTACGATCATCCGCGGGGCAGGCAACCGGCCCGGTAGGATTCCTTCGGGTTTATGACAATGCATTTGGTGAAATCGCGCAGGGCGGTACGCGCCGCGGGGCGAATATGGCTGTCCTTCGGGTAGATCACCCGGATATCGATGAGTTCATCACTTGCAAGACAAACGAAAACCAGATTACAAACTTTAATATTTCTGTCGGCATCACCGATGCATTCATGAGAGCCGTAGAAAACGATGAAGATTGGCCGCTGCGGTTTCCGGATACCCATTCTCAAAAATACCGCGAGGTGCGGGGTACTCTGGAGGATATGGAAGCAGCCGGGGTACCTATCCTCACCGATAGAGTTGTACGAGCCCGCGAGATATTCGAACAGATCGTCCAGCAAGCACATCACAACGGCGAACCTGGCATGCTTTTCCTGGACGCTGCCAATCGCCAAAACCCGGTTCCGCACCTTTACCCGCTGGAAGCCACCAATCCCTGCGGCGAGCAGTGGCTTGGCCCATATGAAAACTGCTGCCTTGGCTCGGTCAATCTTGCGCAGCACTTCGGGCCAGGTTCCACGGTGGATTGGGATCAGTTAGCCGAGTCGGTGGCTCTTTCGACGCGCTTCCTGGACGATGTAGTCGAAGCTAACAGCTATGTGCCTGCGGTACCGCAGCTCAAGCAAGCTGCTCACCGTGCACGGCGCATCGGACTGGGGATCATGGGGCTGGCGGACTTAATGTACCACTGTGGAATCCGTTACGGCTCTGAAGAAGGTCAGGAGTTCTCTGCGCAGGTGGTCGAATTCGTGCGCTACATTTCCATGCGTACCTCGGTTGACCTGTCCCGTGAACGTGGTCCCTTCCTGGCTATTGAAGGCTCGATTTATGATCCCAAAGATTTTAGATGGACCGCCCCTCAACCGCTGCAGCCGCATCAGAATGATTACGGGCGTCCTGTCATTGACTGGGACGGCTTAATTGACCAGATGCATCAATACGGCATCCGAAACGCTGCCCAAACTACCATTGCACCCACCGGCACGATCGCCACAGTTGCCGGCTGCGAAGGGTATGGATGCGAGCCGACATTTGCGCTCGCCTACATCCGGCATGTCAATGACAATGGCAAGGATATGCAATTGGCATATGCCAGCCCGCTTTTCGAGGAGGCCCTGATTCAGGCTGGCCTCGAACCAGAAACTCGCCAGCGTATCATCGACCAGACCATGCAGGAAGGGAGCTGCCAGCATGTGGCAGAATTGCCAGAGCAGCTGCGGCATGTATTTGTGGTCTCCAGTGATATTTCGGCAGAAGAGCATGTTCGCATGCAGGCTGCCATGCAAGCTTTTGTGGACAATTCCCTATCCAAGACCATTAATTTCCCGGTCGGCACAACCCTGGAAGAAGTGGCAACCGCTTATATGCTTGCCTGGAAACTCGGGTGCAAAGGGATCACAGTTTATGTCACCGGTTCGCGTGACAAAGTTGTGCTGGAAACCATGGCCACAGCCGAGAAGAAAAAACAGTTGGCTGAGACCCTCGCTGGCACCGAAATGGTAGCTGACCAGGTAGATGACCAGCTCACCATCTGGCATGAGAGTAAAAAACCCCGTCCCCGCTATTTAACGGGATACACCTTCTCGATTGAGACTCCTCTTGGGAAGGCCTTTAT
>CAYPJS010000106.1:0-5618 GCA_964411135.1 uncultured Anaerolinea sp. | reverse complement strand
TTGACGTGAATTTTGCATGGATTCAGGCAATTTCCGACCCGTTTTCCATGTCTATGCGAAGGAATTCAGGGTGTACTGAAATGGGTGCCGAGTTTATGGTAGAAAATAAAAGTCGAGTAAATTCTAGAATTTATTAACTATGCGTAATTAAAGTGTCAGGGATCAGGTGCCCAGTTTCAAGGTAAACGAGTGGGTTCCTTTCCGCTGGACCGCCTGGCACTTGAGACGCTCATTACATTACCCACAGGACGCGCTCATGGGCAGACAGCAGGCTGTAGATCGAATCCAACTGTTCGCGCGAGTCGGCGTTGAACAGCACGTGTACCGCCAGGTAGCGTCCGTTGCTGCTCGGACGCAGCTCAAGCTGTTCCGCGGTCAGGTCCGGGATCAGGGGCAGCAGGGTATCCAGCAGGAACTCTGGAAAATCATCGCTGTGCAGCCCGACAATGCGCAGCCGAAAAAAGGTGGGGAATTCCATGCCGGCAGGTTCAGTCATTCAACATCCTTTCGATCAGGGGTACATTATAATCGGGACTGCGGGCATTGGCATGCAGGCCCCAAAGACCCGCCAGCGGCCAATATTCCTCATAATCGGTTCAACCCATGAGCGAAGAAATCATCCACATCTACACAGACGGCGCCAGCCTGGGCAACCCGGGCCCCGGCGGATGGGCGGCATTGATCCGCAGCGGTGCGCACATGCGCGAGCTGTCCGGCGGATTCCGCGAGACCACCAACAACCGTATGGAACTGTATGCCGCCATCATGGGCCTCGAATCGCTGCCGGCGGGGGCGCGGGTGAAACTGTACTCCGACTCGAGCTACCTGGTGCAGGGCATTTCCCAGGGATGGGCGGAGAAGTGGAAGGCGAAAGGGTGGAAACAGACCCGAACCAAACCCACCCCCAACGCCGATCTGTGGGCCAGGCTGCTGATTGCAGCCGGCGAACGTCAGGTCAGCTGGGAATGGGTGAGGGGGCATGCCGGACACCCGGAAAATGAACGTGCCGACCGGCTGGCGGTGAAAGCTGCCAACGGGCGTAATTTACCGCCAGATGCGGGTTTTTCGGCAGCGCTGGAAGCCCCTCAGTTGAGTTTATTTGACGGAATCGGGGGAAAAGATGAGGCTAAATCTGCTGCAGAGCCTCTCAGATCCGCTCAGGGGCGCGCTAAAGTCACCCGGCCCGGGCAGGCCTGCCGCAAATGCGGTACGCCTGTCGAAAAGCGAATCCCTGCCCGCAAACTATCCGGAAAACAAAAGCATTACTATGCCTGGTACCTGGTCTGCCCGAACTGCGGTACCCTGTACCTGGTGGACGAAGCAAAACGGGAAGTGTAATCAAAGTGTCGGGCGACAAGTATCAAGTATCCTGTGACGGGGCTTATGTGGGGTGTCAAGTAGGGGCAGGGGGATTGATGATCTTAATTCTTTTAAGTTGTTTAAGTCGTTAAAGAGTAGTTAATAGGAATCACGTGCAATTTTTGCACTCACGAGAAATGCAGATTTTGCATCCTCTAGGAGTGCATTTATTGCATGCCGGACTCCTGAGTGAAAGAATTACCCGCTGGGCTGAGGGCAAAATCCGCCCCCTGGCCAGAATGCAAAACTTGCATTTAGCCTGACACCCAGCTACACGATCCAGCCGTGTTCTAAAATCGAGCATAGAACACGGTTTTCCGGCATCTGCGCGTAGGCTGGTAAAGCGGATGTTCTATACCCTTTCGCCGCCTGCCAAAACCTGCCCATTTATTGACCCCCATATATGGCGGCATGCGGTGTTCTATAATCACAGGCATGGGGGCTGCCGCACGGGTCTTTTGGATCCGTTTTGGGAAATCCAAACCTGGTTTCGCATCGAGAGATCTATTAAATCAGGCATCAAAACGCGCATTCAGACGCGGAATCAGGCGTGAATCTCCCTCGGATGACCCTGAATGTATTCAACTCAAAAAACGCCGCTCCTGGGCCCGCCTGGAAAGGGGCCCTATTTTTACCCGCAAATTTCGCATAGATTAAATCAAAAAAAGCTGCATTGAAAGCCAACTGTAAGTAAAATTCTCTACCATCCGTGTTAATATTTAAGACGTACGGCAGCGGTATCTGGGGGCCGGATGATATAATCCCGCATTACGAGGAATTGATGCCGAATACGATCAGGGAACTGGAAGTCCATCTGGCAGCGGCCAGTGGGCTGCAAGATAAGATCGAGACCATCAACACGCTGGCGCTTAAACTGCGCTACCGTGATGTTTCACGCGCCATCTCGCTGACCAAGACCGTTCAGGATCTGGCATCCGGCGAAGCTGCCGCCGATCCTGCCTATAAACGCGGTCTGGCTGAATCGCTGCGCAACCTGGGGGCGCTGCATACCCAGGTGGGGGAGTATGAAGAGGCGCTGCGCGTGCTGCTGGAGGCACTGACGCTCTACGAACAGGTCGAGGACAGGCGCGACCGAATCACCACTTATGCCCAGATTGGCGGCGTTTATTTATACCTTTCCAGCTTCGTCAATGCGCTGCAGTACACCCTCAAGGGCCTGGAGCTGGCGCGCATGGCAGAGGAGCGCGAACTGGAAGGTGCGCTGCTCAACAACCTGGCAACCATTTATATCCTGCGTCAGGAACATAACCGCGCACTCCCGTACCTGTTGAAAACCCTGCAAATCGCCGAATCTGCGGGGGACCTGCGCACGCAGGCTGAAGCGCTTGATAATATCTGCAACGTTTACTGCCGCCTCGAAAGCCCGGTGGAAGCGCTGGCGGCAGGCGAAAAGAGCCTGACGCTCTACCGCCAGCTGGGCGAAAAGCAGGGTGAAGCTGAGGTGCTCAACACGCTCGGCACGGTGTACCAGGCTCAGCGCGAATACGCCCACGCACTGGAGAGCTACAACGGCGCGCTCAAGCTCAGCCGGGCCATTGCGCTGCGTTACGAGACCATCGGCGCGCTGCTGCATATCGCCAGTGTCAATGCCGAGCAGAATCACACAGCCGACGCTTTGGCAACCCTCAACCATGCCCTGGGCCTCGCCGAAGAAATCGGGGCAAAGGGACGCCTGGTGGAAGTGCACCAGGCACTTTCGACCGTTTATAACCATTCGGGGCAGTTCCAGAAGGCCCTTTACCACTACGAGAGTTTCCACCAGATCAAGGAACAGGTCTTCAACGATGAGGCTGAGACCCGTCTGAAGAATCTGGAGGTGGTGTACCAGGTTGAGGCGGCGCGCCGCGAGGCGGAAATTGAACAATTAAAGAATGTGGCGCTCAAACAGGAGATCCATGAGCGCTACCAGACCCAGCAAGCCCTGGTTGCCGCCAATCAGCAGCTGCAGCGCGAGATCGAAGAGCGCGAGCAGCTCATCTGCGACCTGAATGCCTTTGCACATATGGTGGCGCATGACCTCAAAACGCCGCTTCAATCGCTGGCGATTCTGACCCACATGCTCGAGGCTACCCTCAAGAAGTTCGAAAACGCCGATACTGCGGTCGACCTGACCGGGCAGATCCGGCAGACCGGGCAGAAGGCCAATACCATCATCATGGAGCTGCTGACGCTTGCTTCGCTGCGCAGCCAGGAGATTGAGCCGGCGCCTTTAAAGATGCAGGCAGTGATCAACGAAGCGGTCAAACGCGATGGTTTCCTGATCGAACAGACCAACGGCAGAATCGAGCTGCCGGAAAGCTGGCCGGCTGCCCTGGGGCATGGCCCTTGGGTGGAGGAAGTGTGGGTCAACCTGATCAGCAATGCGCTGCGCTACGGCGGCAAGCCGCCGCTGGTGCAGGTGGGCGGAGAGGAGCTGCCAGGGGGTATGGCGCGCTTCTGGATCCGCGATAATGGGGAAGGCATCCAGCCGGAAGATCAGGCCAAACTATTCAAGGATTTCACCCGTCTGAACGGTTCGCGATCATCGGGGCATGGACTTGGCCTGGCGATCGTGCGCCGGATCGTCGAAAAACTGGGCGGGCAGGTGGGCGTCATCAGTAGCGGACTGCCGGGGGAGGGGTGCGAGTTCTGGTTCACGTTGCCGGGTAAATAACGCCGGGCGGATTTTCAACTGACCCAAGGGTGCGGCCCTGAACGATCATACTCATACACCACAGGGAAGCACTTGATTATCGAAAGCACGGAGGATCCTCTGAAACATCATTTATCTCCTCCGTGCTTGCAATTAAGGCCGGAAAACGGACTAAAAATTGCGTATAGGGATCGGATTCTGGCCAAAAATAGCGCCATTGAGTACGATTAGGGGTAAAACAGGCGGTAAGGGCGGGGATTAACCCTCCGTCAAATTCAAATATTCTGCACCCGCAGATGTGATCAGCCAGGTTCCTTTGCGGCTGCCGGCCCGGACAAGCCCTTCCTTTTTAAGGGTGTTGTGCACCCACTGGGCGGTATTGCGCCAGCGGATTTTACGCCCCCCGGTCAGCCGCTGGCGGTCGAAATCATTCAGCCGGTCAGCCAGCAGCTCGCCAACGCGGTCCAGCACGGCTGCGGTGGGGGCGCTGCCGCCCATTTCCGTCAGGGCGCGCAGGATGGGCAGACGGAAGTAGCGGGCGTGAGTCTTGACCCCGGTGACCCGCTGCCTGCCCGGCGTGTGCGGGGCGGCCGGCGTTCCTGGCAGCAGCGGCGGCTGAGTCATCAACCCGCTCCATTCCTGCTGCATGTTCTGGATGCTGTTTAAATACCCCTGCAGCTGCTCAACCCGTTCGGCAAGCTGACCCGCAGATTGGCTGCCATCCTCCAGCATGGTTTGGCTGGCTGAAATTTTATCCAGCGCACCTCTGATTTCGTTGATTAAGACTCTGAAGGCTTTTTCCGATTCCATCCCTGACGCCTTTCAACCATCCGCGTGTGATTTATTTATACATCAGATTCGGGCCGTCAGGATGGAAAAACAGGGCGGATGCAGCGGAGAGGTTGGGCCGGGCCGGGTCTTAAACGGGTGAAAACCAATCCCCTGGACAGGTAAATTGCGCGTAGTCATATAATCTTGCCTCCCAGCGCATTTTATTCTATGATGGGATGGGACCCATATACGAAAGAAGGCATTATGAGCTGCAGTCAATGCAATGGTTTAGAGCAGGAAACGCGTCAATGGGCTGAAGCCGACCTGGCAGACTACAGGCGGGGACGTCAGCCGCGCACCACCCGCATGCTGATTGCCCAATTGATCGGCGCAGGAGTGCAGGGGCGCTCGCTGCTGGATATCGGCGGGGGAATCGGTGCCATCCAGCAGGAACTGCTGCAGGCTGGCGCCAAAAACGCGGTCAGCGTGGAAATTTCATCCGCATACCTGGATATTGCCCGGCAGGAAGCCGCTGCCAAGGGGATGATGGACCGCATCCAATATCTGCACGGCGATTTTGTGGAGCTGGCGGATCGGATTCCGGCAGCAGATATCGTCACGCACGACCGGGTGGTATGCTGTTACCCGGATTACAAAGCGCTGGTGAGCCGGTCGCTGGACAAGGCCGGGGTTTTTTTATGCCCTGGTGATGCCCCGTGACGGCTGGATTGCGCACCTGTTTGCCGCATTGGAGAACCTGGTCTACCGGCTGCGGCAGAGCCAATTCGTCAGCTACATTCACCCGGTTGACCAGATCGACCAGATGATTCGGGCC
>CAYPJS010000105.1:0-19952 GCA_964411135.1 uncultured Anaerolinea sp. | reverse complement strand
GGGCAAGGTTCGGCAGGTCAAGTGATTGAAGAGCCCCTCGAACAACCCGCACGGATTCAGGTTCTATTGCTCAGATCCCGCAGGGGGATGGGATAACCCAAAGCTCCGGAATTCGATCCCCAACGAGGGATAATGCCGTCTACCTGCTGCCTGAACAGAAACCCAAAGGGGTATCGTTACCCCTTTTTTTTACGCGTGATTTGATATCCAATGATAAACTGAGGGAGTGGGCCGTAATGAATGGGGGATGAAATGGACCATTCTGTTAGTTTTTATGTTTATACAAGTTAAGGTTTTTTATATTGCTTTACTAGAGAAGTCCAAGGATAAGGAGCACAATTTGAAGAAGGACGTGGAAAAAATTTCCCCGAAACTTCGTGGAGTATGGAAATCCATTCCAAAGGTGACTTTTAATAAATTTTCTTTACCTATTTTCCGTTTATTAATTAAGTTGATGCCAACACCCGCGATCCCGGCGGGTGTCATCATTGAACAGGCTCAGATTGATACAACAGATGGTTATCAATTGCCGCTTCGCATTTACAAACCTGCAGAACACAAAAAACCTTCGCCTGCGCTGGTGTGGATGCACGGAGGAGGATATATCTTTGGGAAATTGGAGATGGAAGACGAAAACCTTGCCGATTTTGTACGGCAATTAGGAATCGTTGTTATTTCCGTGGATTATCGCCTTGCACCAGAATTTCCATTTCCTACACCCCTGGAAGATTGTTACTGTGCTTTGAAGTGGACCCATGAACATGCAAACGATCTGGGAACTGAACGTTCTAGAATCGCAATCGGAGGCGCCAGTGCCGGCGGTGGGTTGGCAGCCTGCCTGGCACAGTTGGCGAAGGACAGGGGCGAGGTTTCAACGGTCCTTCAGCTTCTAGTTTATCCAATGTTGGATGTTGATACGATTTACAAAACCGATGTTCCTTATGAGTCTATTTCTACCTGGAATAATAAAAGTAATCGGTTCGGTTGGCAGTCGTACCTGCAAAAAACGTTTGAGACTCCTACCATTCCACCCTATTCAGTTGCTGCTCGGCGTCAGAATCTTTCAGATTTACCCCCAACCTGGATTGGCGTTGGAGATCTTGACCTTTTCTTCGAAGAAAATCGAACCTATGCCGATCGATTGAAAGAATCGGGAGTTGATTGTGAACTGGTCGTTGTTCCAGGTGCATTTCACGCCTTTGATATGAAAGGATTTGAAATTCCAATTACAAAAGAATTTCGAAATTCACAAATTGCGAGCCTCAGGAATCACCTTTTTGGGATAAAGCGGTAACAAAACGGAGCAACTTATATTGAGTTGTCCTCAGGTGCCTGGCAATTGGTGTAAATAAAATGTTGCAATTCATGCCTGGATGGGTTGCTAGTCAATAATTTCCCTCGTAAATATTAATTGATGAATCGGTCAATGTTCATTGGACGGAATTAGGTAATTCGCAGCACATGCGGATATGATTAATGGACCCATCTGCTGAGAATCTTAATTTAGGTTAAAATACCCTATCTGACCTTATTTATTATCAATACGGGTGATGACAATTGATACAAACTATCGATCTATCAAGCACCACCACCATAGAACCCCTTACAGTCGAAAGAATTCGCTCCCTTTGGTCAAAAACATATAACCCGTTTGGGAAACCTGACTGGTCTCATATTTTCCCGTATTATCACGACGATATTGTTTTTGAAGACAGCATCCAAAGGATTGAGGGTATCGACGAATTTACCCGGATGTGCAACCGATTAACCACCCGTTGTGAACAATTGACCATGGACATCCAGTCCATCGTCATGGAATCAAACGTGGTGTTCTTCCAGTGGAAAATGGAAATGAGCTTCAAAAAATACCCGGTGACACCCGTTTATGGCTGCTCAAAATTAACCATTGGAGCTGATAACCGCATCATTCATCAAAGGGATTATTTTGATCTTTGGGGGGATATTTTCAACGCAATTCCCTGGTTCCACCGCATGTACAGGAAGTTCTTGCAGAATAAATTCGGATAATTTTGGTTAATTATAAGAGCTGTCTTCATGAATCTGCCTGAAGAACTGCAATTCATCGCGAATGCCCGCTTGCCGCAAAAATCCACCACTGCCCGTATGGATGGCAAATTATGTGTCATTACTGGCTCGACATCAGGGGTGGGATACCACGCTGTCAAATGCCTGGCTCAGGGCGGTGCAAATATCGTAATGGTTTGCCGTAACGCAGAGAAGGCTGCCGTCGTTCAGAAAGAGCTGCAGGACCAGTATCAAATACGCAGTGATGTCATTCAAGCCGATTTTTCTAGATTTTCGGATGTGCGCAGGGCAGCCGCAACAATTTGCAATCATTACCCGAAAATTGATGTGCTTATTAACAACGCCGGGGTGCATTTCACCCACCGAACTCTTAATGAGGACGGTATTGAAATGGTGTTTGCAGTAAATCACCTGGCGTCTTTTCTTTTTACGCGGTTGCTTCTCGATAAACTGATTGAAAATGCTCCCGCCCGAATCATTCAGGTGAGTTCACAGGGTCACCGTTTCGGCGGCCTTGACCTGGAAGATCTCAACTGGGAACGGCGCCGCTATAAGGGTCTTCAGAGCTACGGAGCATCGAAAACGGCTCAACTGCTTACGGTCTGGGAATTTGCCGATAGGCTCAATGGGACTGGTGTCACCATTAATGCGGTGCACCCGGGTGAAGTACGAACCAATATCGGAATGAATAACGAGTTAATGTACCGGTTATACAAACGCTACTTTCTCTGGTGGATTTTAAAAGATCCAAAAATATCCGGTGAAGCGATCTATTATCATGCTGCCGCACCTGAGATGGCGAATACAAGCGGTAAATTCTTCAACCTGACGATTGATGAAAAACCTGCTGCCCATGCTTTGGATCGTTCATTGGGTAAAAAAATCTGGGAAATCAGTAATTATTTGACCAGATTGACGATGCAAAATGACAATTAAATATTCCGGATACATGTATTGTAGAAACAGTCATCCAGCAAAAAGTATTCCCGCCCAAACAAGCCACCCTTCACAGTTTTACCCCTTTAAGGAGACCCCATGAAATATGATGCGATTATCGTTGGAGGCGGTATTTCTGGATTATCTGCAGCAGCATTTTTAACAAAAGCTGGATGTAAAGTGCTGGTTTGTGAAAAAGAGGGTACCTGCGGCGGTCTAGTAAATTCATTCGAACGTGATGGTTTTGTTTATGATGGCGGTATCCGCGCAATGGAGAATTCCGGTGTATTGTTCCCAATGCTGAAAGCGCTTGGAATCGATATCGAGTTTGTTAATAATCATATATCACTGGGGATCGAAAATAAGGTTATCCGGGTAAATTCAGAAGAAAATATTAATGAATATCAGGCTCTATTGATTGAACTCTATCCAGAGAGCGCAAATGATATTAGATCAATTGTCAGTGAAATTAAGAAAATTATGCATTATATGGATGTCCAGTATGGCATAGACAACCCGCTTTTTCTTGATTTTAAGAAGGACCAAGCCTATATGGCAAAGGTCATTCTTCCCTGGGTCATTAAATACGCCTTGACCGCACCAAAAATCTCGGCATTGAATGTCCCGGTTGTGGATTTCTTAAAGAGGTATACAACCAACCAAGCGCTTCTGGATATCATCTCGCAGCATTTTTTCCACGATACACCTGCTTTCTTCGCACTTAGTTACCTTAAACTATATATTGACTACCATTACCCATTGGGCGGGACTGGAAAATTGCCCCGGGAATTGGTTGCATTTATTGAAGCACACCATGGCGAAATCAAAACAAATTCTGAGATATGTGGTGTTGATCCTGATCTTAAAACGGTCCAGGATACGAATGGCAATATTTACGAATATGAAGGTTTAATTTGGGCGGCAGATCTAAATAGCTTATATCGGTTAATCAACCCTGAGAAAATTGCAGACCGCCACATCAGCCAGGCTATCAACTTGAGGCGCGATGAGCTCCGCGATAAGACTGGAAATGATTCGGTTTATACCCTGTTTCTGGGTTTGGATCTGCCAAAAGAATATTTTTCAGAAATTGCAAGCGAGCATTTCTTTTACACACCCAGTAGAATAGGCCAAACAGCAGCAGGAGAAATTCCGGCATCCGCTGATCGTGGGACGATTGAAAATTGGCTTCAAAAATTTTTCACTCTGACAACTTATGAAATTTCCTGTCCGGTGATGAGAGATGCCTCCCTGGCGCCAGCCAATAAAACCGGATTGATCATCAGCGTGCTGTTTGACTATGGGTTAACAAAATCCATTGAGCGCGCGGGTTGGTATGATGCATTCAAATCATTCTGTGATTCTTGCATAATTGATACTCTAAACGCATCTATATTCCCGGGGATTGCCAAGGCAATCATTCACCAATTCTCCTCGACGCCGCTTACCATGGAAAAATATTCCGGCAATTTCCAGGGTGCGATCACTGGGTGGGCACTCAATAACAAACCCATCCCAGCCGAAAGCCGAATTCCGAAAATCATGAATGCAGTTAAAACCCCCATTCCAGGGGTTGTCCAGGCAGGGCAATGGACATATAGTCCAGCCGGCTTGCCAATTTCCATCCTGACCGGAAAAATTGCCGCTGATACCGTAATCAAAGCGCTTGGAAAAATCCATAGAAATCGCCTTGCATAGTTTTATAAAAAGGGGACCATCTTCAGGATGGGGTCAATTCTTAATGGAACTAGAAATCAATCGGAAGGCATTATTAATTTGAGGTGATCTGAAATGCACGTTGGAGTCGTCCTCAACCCCGGCACTTACCATGGCACCCATCAAAAGCCGCCATTTTTTGAAGGCTGGTATTTTAAATTGGTTAGCGCGGATGAAAAAAGTAAAATAGCAATCATCCCGGGAATAATCCTGGGGAAAGACGCGCATGCTTTTGTGCAGGTAATCGATGGGTCCGATGGCACAACGGAGTACTTTACATTCCCCTTCGATCAATTTCAAGCTGAAGTCCCGCAATTTAAACTCAGGATTGGTGCGAATTATTTTGATTCATCCCGGCTGCTGGTGGATGTCGAACAATCCAAGGGTCAATTATCTGGCGAAATTCGTTTTGGCAGATTAAATCCCTGGCCGGTGAACTTCTTCTCACCGGGCGTGATGGGGTGGTATGCCTGGGTGCCGGGAATGGAATGCTACCATGGGGTGCTTAGCTTTGATCATTCGCTACAAGGAAAGCTCACCCTCAATGGAAAGGAAATGGATTTTACCGGCGGTCGTGGGTATATTGAAAAGGATTGGGGGAAAAGCTTTCCAGAAGCATGGGTCTGGTTCCAAAGCAATCACTTCAATAATATTTCTGCCTGTATCACGGGATCGGTAGCGATAATCCCATGGATTGGTGCCAGCTTCAAGGGTTTTATTGTCGGTTTTTGGCTGAATGGCGTACTTCATCGGTTTACCACGTATCGTCACAGTAAAATTGAATCTCTTGAAATCTCAGACGATCATGTCTCATGGGTGCTTCAAAACCGGACGCATCGGCTGCGGCTTAACGCTTTCTGTGCTCAAGGTGGTTTACTTCGCGGACCAACCCAACTGGATATGGGTAAGCGGGTGATCGAAACTTTGAAAGCCTCTATTCAAGTGAAGCTTGAAACTTTGCGGGGGGATATTGTTTTTGATGGCATCGGCGAAAATGCCGGCCTGGAAGTGATCGGTAACTTGCCCCGATTATTAGCGGAAAAACCATAGGGCAGCATAACTACAATTCAAACAAAAAGTATGCTCCAGCCTTTTTAGGGTCCATCCTGTGACTGGGTGACAGGTTTTAGAATGAATGGAGATCAGACCGGGCAACTAACACCTGGTAGAATAGGCTTCTAAAGGAAGTTTTCGTCAACGTTGGGTCAAAAACTAAATTTCGAGCGGTTTTCTGGAAGGGTACTGCAGGCAGGGATGGTGGAGAGTTCTGAACTCCCTCTATGGGAATCCTTAACAGCACTTGGGTTGGTTGCGGGCGTTTTACTGTATGGGAATTTGAAATCAACTTCGCTGAATTGACACGGAATTGGTTGAAAGCTCAACCTGGGCTTGAAAACGGCCTTGATTTGTTTTGACTTGCTTCCCAGTGAGCGAGTCATATTTGATGGGTCACATCGAAACCTTGATAAAAAAGAAACGGCCATTTGGCCGTTTCCTGGTATTACTCAGGATTTCCAGGAATTAATAAATGAAGCGAATCAAAGTTGGCAGATCTATCCCTGCAAAGTATTCTCCAATGTTCACATCCTGCAGCGCTTGCTCGATGGCGAAGCGGTCATACTTCAGTCCAATCAATCGATTTTCCAAATCGGCAGTCTCGCGTTCAGCAAAAAAGTCGCCGTAAAACTTAACGGATTGGATGATGCCCTTGTTGACATCCAACCGGGCATCGATTTCACCGGTGGCAAATCGTTCACGCTTCTGAACATTGAAAGCTGGTGAATTGCCAAAGTTCCAATCCCAACTACGGTAGCGTTCGTCTGCCAGGGAATGAACCTGCTGCCAGTCCGCGTCGGTCAAAGGTAAAAATTTCACACCGGGCAGATTTTCGAAATAGGACTGAAGAAGTGCTTCACGGAATGTTTCAATTGTGATCGGTGGGTTGATATACCCGAGAATATTCGTTACACGGCTGCGCACGGATTTGATACCCTTCGAAACAATCTTTGACTCGTGGACATGAAGCGCATCGGAAACGTGCGACAGGTCGCTATTGAACAGCAACGTGCCATGACTGACAATCCGCCCGCGAGAAATGTACTGTGCATTTCCGGATACTTTTTGCCCATCAATCAGAATGTCATTCCGCCCGCTCAGTTCTGCATCGACTCCCAAACGGTGTAAACACCGGATAACCGGCTCGGTAAACAGCTGGAAATTCTTGAAATATCCGTTTTGGTAATTAGTGATGAAGCTGAAGTTTAGGTTGCCCAGATCATGGTAAACCGCGCCTCCCCCAGATAAGCGCCGTACTACCTGTATGTTGTGCTGATCGACATATTCTTTGTTAATTTCTTCCAGCGTATTCTGATGCCGTCCGATGATGATTGACGGTTTATTGATATAAAACAGGACCACATCATCGGTCAAGCCATCCTTGCGTAATAGATATTCCTCAAGCGCCAGATTCAGACTTGGATCATGTTCGTTGTTGTTATCCGCAAAATACATAGCGACGCCTTTTCATGAAACAAAATATTAAAGGAAAAGGTTTTTAGACCTTGATGCAAGATTATATCAAAAGCAAATAAAAGGCGAAGAATATAACGCTGAACAGGAGAATCAGGACAACAGAATGGGTAGATCTGTGGGTTGTGGGCAGTAGAACCGATTATCCTGAAAAAATTGTTGACCTGTCTACCTGAAGATTGAGTACAATAATGGTGGGGGTGTTTCGGGCCTGGGCGGACCAATGCGTCTTCAGGAAGGTGGGAAATTGGACAATCAAGATTCACTCATCCGCACCAAATTTCGGATGTCATTTGTGCGGCCCAACCTCGTTCAAAGACCTCTGCTGCGAGCTCGACTGGCAGAAGGGCTCAAAGGTCCATTGACGCTTGTTATCGCCCCTGCCGGTTTTGGGAAAACCACGCTTGTTTCAGCAGCCATAACCGAATACCGTTTAGAGATTGCCTGGCTTTCCCTGGATGATGACGATAATCAGGAAGGGCGTTTTTTACGGTACCTTGTTGCAGGATTACAAAATTTGGATAACGCAATCGGGGGTACTGCTCTCCAAATGATGAGCGGGTATCAACAACCGATGCAGCAGGCAGTTCTAACCAGTTTGGTAAATGACCTGGATCGTATTGCCAGGCCTATTACGCTCGTTTTAGACGATTATCACTGCATTAGCAATCCCATGGTGCATGCAGCGGTCACCTTCATAGTGGAACACGCCCCGCCTAACTTCCATGTATTGATCGCCTCTCGGTCGGATCCAGCCCTGCCAGTGGCCCGGTTACGAGCACGCGGCGCCGTAACTGAATTGAGGGTAAGCGACCTCCGGTTCACACCCGGGGAGGTGACTCAGTTCCTTAATGAAATCATGGATTTGAATCTGGATGAACATTCTATCTCCTTGCTTGAGACCAAAACCGAGGGGTGGATTGCAGGATTGCAGATGGCGGCTCTGGGTGTGCGTGACCGCAGAGACGTTTCAGCATTCATAGAGGCATTCTCGGGAACCAACCGTTTCGTTTTAGATTTTTTGCTGGAAGAAGTCCTGGCGGGACTGACTCCCCAAATCCAAAACTTCCTTAGCTGCACATCGGTTTTAGAGCGGTTTACAGCCCCGCTGTGCGATTCCCTCATGCAGGTTTATATGGATGGAGGCGGTGGAGTCAGAGACACCCAGCAAGAAGGTTCGATTCTTTTTCCAGATTCAGAATCGATATTGAATTACCTTGATCAGGCTAACATTTTCCTTGTTCCCCTGGACCATGAGCGGATCTGGTACCGGTACCATCATTTGTTCGCCGATTTACTGCAAGCCCGGCTGCATCAAACACACAGTCGAATGGTCCCAGACTTACACAAAAAAGCTGCAGAATGGTTGGAATCTGAAGGATACATCCACGAGGCGGTCAACCACCTGCTCAAAGCCAAGGCATTTGATCTTGCTGCCCAAATGGTAGAACGGCACGGTCCTATGCGGCTGGCTGAAAACGATCCTTCAATTTTGTATATGGCTGACCGTCTCCCTCGAGAGATTATCCTCTCCAGACCCAAAATTGCCTGTTACCTGGCTTACTTACTCATTATCCGCAGCCGAATAGGAGACGCGATTCCACTTTTACGGGTATTGACCGACCCGGTCATTTCGAATCCCACAGGGGGAACAAGTTGGATACAATCTGTGGCTGAAACGGCAATGGCATTCCTTGCTCCTACCCCCCATTTAGAACGGTTCAAGCTCCCGGAAAGAAAATTCCTCGATGAAATCCCAAACGAGGAAAAGGTATTAAAGAATTCCGCAGAAATATTCTATGGCATGGCCCTGGGAAGGCGCGGACTAATTGATGAGGCCGTTGAATTCTCGCTCTGGAGCATCGAAAAAGAAAAAGGGGAGAGAGGGCTCCAGGCAGTACCCAGCCTTGCACCATTTCTAAGCCGGCTCTACCTGATGCAGGGCAAACTGCAGGCGTGTGCCTCGATGTGCGGTGAATACCTGGATTTATCTGAAAAAGGCGAAATCAAGTTTATCTTTGCTAACGGCAGTATGATGATCGACTACGGTGAGGTGCAATTCGAACGAAATAATCTGGAGGAGGCTGAAAAGTATGTCCGGGGTGGGCTGCGAGCCAACGAACCCTGGCAGAATATCATGACGGACGGATTTGGCCTATCTGCCCTTACCAGGATTCTATTGGCGGACAGGAAATTTCCCGAAGCAATGCAGATGGTCGAGCGTTTCGAATCAAGGCTTAAAGAAAATGCCCAACCGCGTGAGTTCGATGAAGATTTCCTGACGCTCAAGGTCCGGGTGTGTTTTGAGCGGGGGGAGATGGGGGTTGTAGCAAGTTGGGCTGACGATATCCAAAACAATGGAGAGCACGCCGCCCGAATAGATTATTACCGACTGCTGTTGGCCCGGGTTCGGTTGATGCAAGGCAGGTTTACAGAAGCTGAGCAATTATTACTTGAAAAAACCCCTCCCGCCGGGGCGTCAAGCCTGATCAGGAAAATGGTTGAGTATAAGCTCTTACTGGCTGAAGCAGCTGCCGGGCAGCAACGCCCTTCGGACGCAATTACTTGCCTTGAAGCGGGTCTGGCAATGGCTGAGCCGGAAGGATATATTCGAGTCTTTCTGGATGCAGGAGAGCCGCTCCGCCTTCTCTTGAATTCTTATATCCGTAACGACGGTGCTTCATATAGAACCTTCGCCCAAACCATTTTATCTGAGTGGCCCGGCGGGTTATCTTCGGTGCTGCCCAGGAAATCCGGAAATTTCCAGGGGGAAATCCTTTCGGAACGTGAAATTGAGGTCCTAAGACTCATTGCTGACGGGCGCACGAACCATGAGATTGCGGGGACGCTGGTCATTGCAGCGGGTACGGTTAAAGCCCATACAGCAAGTATTTACCGTAAATTGGATGCCGCCAACCGTACTGAGGCGGTAGCCCATGCCAGGCAGCTGGGGATTCTCAAAGAAGAAACACCATCCCACTGATCAGTAATCCCATTGACAAGGGGTAAACCCGAAGATAAACCGCCGATTAATCCTTTCGGCAGATGCATCCTTCCCTCCTCCGGATTAAATTTAGAGCATCAATTTGTCGGGAGGACTTAGCATGCCGGAATGGGTTGAGATCAAAATTAAAGGTCAGCTGGATCAACGCTGGTCGGAATGGTTCGCGGGTCTATCGGTTGTTCAGACTGAACAGGATGTGACGCTGCTTTCGGGGTGGCTTGCTGATCAATCAGCGCTGCACGGACTCCTTGAGCGCATCCGCGACCTGAACATTCCTTTGCTCTCGGTTATCACCGGCACACACCCCGAAGAAAAGTCCGGTTCAGATTGATTGCCGGTAGATAAACAGCCGGCGGATTAAAAAAATACTCACAGCGTGGTTGTGGGGATAATATTTTCTCGAAAGAGAGCAAGAGGCTTAATAAGCCACGACCTGGAGGTGGTCAAAATGTCAAATTCAACATCAGCAAAATGGTTGCGGGTTATCGTCACCGATATGCATTCAGGCGAGAAAAAAGCAAACGTCCGGATGCCGCTCAGCCTGGCAAATTTCGGCCTGAAAATGGCTGCCAAGTATGCCCCGGATAGCGTGGAATGCATTGACGTGGCAGAAGTCCTCGAGGCAGCCAAAAATGGCGCCGAAGGCAAGATGGTCGAGGTCGAGGATGCAGAAAAGGGAGAACTCGTCGAGGTTTTTGTCGAGTGAGGCTTTGATCCCTGTCCGTCCCTGGTTGTTGGCCGCTTTTGCCCTGGGGTGACCCCTTCGGGTACACAGCGGCCACGACTGAGAATAAAAATATCCGAGGACACTCAAAATGACTGCTGCTCCAGGTCCATCCAAGCAAAAGACACAATATGCCATGGGAACCCTGATGGCCCATAGTGCCTTCGGTGCGGAAGCAGAACCGGCCGTTGACGCGGTTTGTTGGATGGTGGATCGGCTCGAGCGTTTGATGAGCCGTTTTCTCCCAGGAAGCGACATCAGCCGCATTAATTTGTCGGCGGGTATTTCCCCGGAAAAGGTTAGCGAAGAAACTTTCGAAGTCTTGGCCAAAAGTGTAGAGTATTCCAGAAAATTTTCCGGGGTTTTCGATATAACCATCGAACCGCTAGTCAATTTATGGAACAAAGCAAAAGAAACACTCGCACCACCGGATAAGGAACAGATCCAGCTAATCCTCCCCCTGGTAAATTGGCGAGATCTACACCTGGACCCCTGGGAGATGACAGCCTTTTTATCCCGTTTTGGCAGCGGTATAGACCTTGGCGGAATCGGAAAGGGGTATGCCGCCGACAGGGTGAGGGACATCTATCAACAGTACGGAATCACTTCCGCCTTTAGCAATCTGGGAGGGAATGTGATTACGCTCGGAACAAAACCCGACGGTTCTTTCTGGCAGATCGGCATCCAGCATCCACGGGATGACAGCCTGCTCGTAGGATCGCTTGCGATCAAAGACAAGGTTGTCGTAACCGCCGGGGATTATCAGCGCTGCTTCATGGATAGGAACGGCTTGCGGCATCACCACATCCTGAATCCAAAAACCGGCTCGCCGGCGGACTCCGGATTAGCGAGTGTAACGCTTGTTGCTGACAACGGTATGACCGCTGATGCTCTTTCCACAATTTTGTTTTCTACCGGAAAAGAACAGGCTTTGGAAATTTTGCAGGCGTTTCCTTCGATTGAAGCAGTCATGGTTGATACCGATATGAACGTCATTGTAACTGCAGGATTGCGGGATCAATTCCACCCTGCGCCTGGCATCGAGGTAGCTTTTGCGGGATGAACAGATTATTTTGGTTTAAAGAACAAGCTGAGGAAAATGTGAACGAAAAACAAAAACAAGAAAACAAAAAGAAACGCAAAGGAAAAGGGTGTCTGATCGCCTTTTTGGTTGTCATCCTGTTGTTGGTTATCTCCGGCGGTGTCGGGTGGTTATTCGTCTCCTCCGAACATCGGGAAGCCCGCAACCTGCCGCTCAATGCGGTTGATTTCAGCCGTTTGACAGATGGTACCTACCATGGAGTGTACTTGGGCGGGAAATTCCAGTGGCGCTATAACGAATGTGATGTCACGGTGACAGATGGGATGGTGTCCGGTATTCGCATTACAGCCAGCGTTGATCCCAATGCTGATAACCCCGATACCAACATGCTGTATTCACGTGTAATTGAGAAGCAGTCGCTGCAAGTGGACACGATCACAATGTCAACCCTCACATCCAAGGGATACCTGCAGTGTGTTGAAAATGCTCTTCTCCTGGCAATGGAATGAAGATGGTTCCAAAATTTTTGGGTAAGTTTTGAAAGGAAGAAAATGGCTTCAATATTAACTCGTCACCAAGGGATGAATATAATCGGTCAGGGCGGCAAAATCATTCTGTTTACGCTGCCATCCTTAACCGCTGCTATCCTGATGAATCTATATTACCCGACGGCTGCCGCAATGCCTGAGAGTCTGCACTGGATACAGCCGGCTGGCTATATCTGGCTTGTTCCAGGGGTTATTTTGTGGGCGATCGCTGTCTCTCAGTTGCTGGTCGGATTCCCTGCAGGGAAATTAATTACCACAGGCGCTTACGGTGTGGTCCGCAACCCCATTTATGCCAGCGTGATTCTGTTCATTCTGCCGGCTACTGCGATCCTCACTTTGACCTGGGTTTATCTTGTTCCGGCAGCCTTTCTGTACATCGGCGTGACCCTGTTCATCGGCGTGGAAGAGCGGCAGCTTTTGATAGCCTTCGGAGAAGCCTATCAAAAATATTGTAAAACCCATCACCGCTTGATCCCTTTCATCAAATCATGAGAGCTGGCGGGAAATCTTTCGCAGTAATTAGGTTTTGGGAGAAAAAATGGAAAACAAAATTTTGGTGGCCTACGCGTCAAAGTATGGTTCCACTCGTGAGATCGCCAAGAAGATTGGCGAGGATCTGCGGAGTGCTGGATTGGAAGTTGACATTCGCCCAGTTGCTCAGGTAACTTCAATTGACCCCTACCAGGCGGTTGTCCTTGGAAGCGCGGTCTACATCGGAAAATGGATTAAAGAGGCTGAAGCATTTCTCAAGGCAAATGTAAAACCATTGTCGGAACGATCCGTTTGGTTGTTCTCCAGTGGACCCTCGGGCGAGGGTGATCCGAATGCCTTGGTGGGCGGCGCCACGGTTCCCCCCAACCTCAAACCTGTCATCGATCAGATCCATCCCCAGCAAGTGATCCTCTTCCACGGGAATATCGACCCGAACAAGGTGAATCCCATTGAGAAATGGGCAGTTAAAAGCATCGTCAAGAAACCCTTTGGCGATTATCGCGACTGGCAAATGATCCGGGCATGGACCGATGGGATTGCTTCCGCCCTCGATTCGGGGGGAAATCAGAATTAGCCAGCCCTGTCCAGGATGTGAGTCGCCGCTGCCCTGAGAAGCTGCCGAAACCCCATCGGGTTTCCATGCTCTCAGGGCAGTTTGATTTTAGTTAAATATGTTTCAGCCAGCTGGCTGAAAATTATCTCAGGGGATCTCTTTACCGCCGGGTAAATTTCAAAACCAGGCGCTGCAATTTTGATCCCTTAAAACGCTACCCTTTCCAGTTCTCCGTCAAGCTTTTGGGCAGAAGTGCGTAAAATTCCGTAGCCGCGACCATATCGTCAAGCGGGACATTTTCAATCATGGTATGGGCAGTGATTTCATCACCGGGGCCAAAACCGATTGAGGGGATACCTGCCTTGCCTGCCCAGTAAGTGCCGTTGGTAGAGAAATCCCAGGTGCCCAGGGACCGATCCTCTCCCCACAGATCGCGGATCGTCTGCTGCCCTGCCAGGGTCAGCGGGTGGGTATCCTCGAGCAGCCAGGGGGGGAAGTACTTGGCAAGCGGGAACCTGAAACCAGTGTATGAGGGTTCATCATAGAATAACTCCTCGACAGAAATTTCATTCTGCAGATAGTCAGGAATCAAACCTTTGATGGTGTTGATTACTTCGTCGTGAGTTTCTGCGATCGTCATGCGGCGGTCGATGAAGATACTGAATTGGTTTGGCACAGCATTCAGTGAATTGGTACGGGCAGAAACATCTGTCACGGCTATGGAAGGATGTCCCTGAACCGGGTGCGCCCCCATCCCAAAACGCATTCGGCGGTCCAATTCGCGGATCAGGTTGATGATGGAAATCATCTTGTATACGGCGTTATCGCCCAGGTAGTGAACAGCCGCATGGGCTGAACGTCCAGTGGCGGTAATTTTGAGCTCGATGCGGCCTTTATGGCCTCGATAAACGTTCATCTTGGTAGGCTCGCCAATGACCACAAAATCCGGTTTCACTTTTGGGTCAGCGTCGACGAATGAATTGGGGGCGATGCCGTCGCACCATTCTTCCATGTTGCCAAAATAATAAACTGTATAGTCATCCAACAGCCCCAGATCGCGCGCAATGGCTAATCCGTAGACCATGCCTGGCGTACTCCCCTTTTCATCGCAAGCACCGCGAGCGTAGAAGACTCCGTCCTCCACTTTACCAGTGAACGGATCCCACTCCCAGTCATCCTTGTCTCCTACGCCGACTGTATCGATGTGCGAGTCATAAACCAGCACCTTACGACCGCTGCCGATGCGTCCGATGGTGTTGCCCATTTTGTCGAAGCGCACCTCATCATATCCGAGCTTGCGCATCTCAGCCTGAATGCGTTCCCCAACCGGCCCGATCAGCGAATCCATGGATGGAATTGCGCAAATATCGCGCATAAATTGGATGATTTGGTTTTTATTGGATGCTACGTGCTGCTTAATTGCCTGTCGAATTTCCATAGTTCCTCAATTAACTGAAAGTGATTTCACCATTGATAAGGAGGGTTGGGCCGGTATTTTCCTGGTCTCAGAGTTAAGTGCAAGAAAAAATGTTCCTGCCGCTCCACCCCCGAATTAATTCGATCAAATGTCAGACATATTTTACCTGACGGACAGTCGCACGGTCAATGATGAGCAGTTTTTTAGACTTTCATTTCAAACTTGCTGACGCAGTGAGGTTACCATTCGCCTCTGTAGAACACAGCGGCTGCGGACTCTGCCAGCTCGTCCAAGAGGCTAGAACTGAGCGGTACCGAAGTAGGTTCCGGGCAGTCGGCGTTGAACGTGCAGCTCGGCGTTATAAGCCACGCGCAGCAGCAGATGCTCCTCCCAATGGCGTCCCATAGCCTGCATGCCAATCGGCATGCCATTGCTGTCGTAACCGACCGGGAACGAAATGGCAGGGCATCCGGTCAGGTTACCGGGAAAAACAAAGCGCATCATTTCTGTATCGGTGCTCAGATCCGACCAACCGTCACTTAAAGCTTGCGGGGGAACGACAGGCGCTGTCATCGCAGTTGTGGGGGAGAGGATAACATCCACCTCCTGGAAGACTTTGGCGAAGGTCTTCATGGCTCGAGTCCGCATGCGTTGAGCCTGGATGTAATCATGCGCACTCATTTCCTGTCCGATCACGAGATTGAGCTGCGTGCTGGCTGCAAAATCGTCCCAGTTGGATGGATAATTCCGCATGCAGGCTGCCATTTCGCTCAGAATGGTAATAGCATGTGCCACCCGCATCCCATCCAGTTCCGGGATATCCACCTCGACCCGCTGCGCGCCAGCTTTTTCAAAAAGGGCAAGCATACTTTCATTGGCGGCCACGATCTCAGTTGTGGCATGCCTGAACCAATCCGGGTATAGGCCGATGCGAATGCCATGCAGGTTTGGGGTATTCCAGCCTTCCACGGTCACAGGAGGTTGACTATGTGTAAGCGGTTCCCTTGGATCGGGTCCGGCAATGATTTGATAGATGAGGCTTACATCCTCAACGGAAGCGCCCAAAGGACCAATATGTGCCACGCTCCAGCATAACGGGGCAGCTCCAGCTTCGCTAACCCTGCCGAAGGTTGGTTTCAATCCGACCACACCACACAGACTGGCTGGCACACGAATTGACCCGCCTCCATCCGCACCGATTGCCGCCGGTACGATCCCTGCTGCCACGGCAGCCCCGGATCCACTGGATGAACCCCCCGTATCGCGTTGAAGATCGTAAGGGTTGGCTATCCGACCGTGATGAACATTTTGTCCATTGGTCGCGATGCCGATTTCATGCATATTGGTTTTACCCACCAATAAAGCCCCAGCCGCGCGTAAGCGAGAAGAGACAAAAGAGTCCTTAGCCGCAGGGCGCGCCCCGATAAATTTGGTTCCAACCGTGGTGGGGTATGGCACCAGGTCGATTTCATCTTTGACTGCAACCGGAACCCCTTCCAGGATACTGCGCGGGTGACCACTTTGCAACCGTTCGCCAGATTCTGCGGCCTGTTTCCGGATGTCTTCGGAATAACTGGCGGAAAAGGCGTTCAGGGGAGGGTTGGTATTCTTGCTGGCTTCTATGGCCTGTATAACTTTTTCGGCGACTTGAACAGGGGTAAGACTACCAGTGCGGTACCCATTGGCAAAGTCGCGTACCCCGGAATACGGCAGAATTTCACGCGAGGGAGGTTCTACCTCAACATTTTGGGGTAACTCCATAGGGCCGGCAGCAATGGTATCTGCAAAAGACAGTGGATAATAGGTGGGTTCTTCATCGAACTTGATTTTCCGCAGCTTTGGAATCCCGCCGTTTTCTAAAAGGGAGCCGATTAATAATGGACGTGTTAAAGTGCTGCCAGTTAAATTCGCAAAAACCCGGAGTACTTTCCCATACAGTTTTGGAAGCTTGAGTGAAGACAGGTCGTATGCCATGTTATCTCAGTGATCTCCTGTTGCGGGAATATAGGTAAGATGATACATCAATTCAAACCGGAACATGGTTGAATTCAGGCAGCTGACGGCAAGTCCACGAGCATCGGGATTATTTTTCCGATTCAGATGGATTCCGAAGCGACTGGGACCTCATCGAGGTTTTTGGTTACCTTGAATTTTAACCAAACGGGGATTACTGCAACCAGAGATGCGCCGGCTGTCAGAATGAAGGGGAGGGTGGGGTTTACATTCTCCCATAAATAGCCGCCAATCCATGGAGCCGGCAGGGAGACCAGTCCAAGACTGGTGCTGAAGAGTCCAAACGCAACCCCGCGGTGGCGGGCTGGCACTGCCTTGGAAATCAATGACTGGTATGCGGGGGTCGCCAGTCCTACACCAATCCCGGCGATCACCCAGCCAATGCCATACGCCCAAATGGGGCTCATGGGCGGGATCAATACCAGTATTAAGAAGGATATGGCGAGTAGAACGAAAGAAATGGAAATATTGACTCTCTCGCCTACTTTGTCCGCCAACCTGCCGGCTGGGATCATGACCGCTATCATCGCCACGCCAAAAATGCTGTTCATAATTCCAATTTGGCTGATCGTCAAGCCAGCGATGTCCTCCATGAAAACCGCCAGAAAACTGAAAGACATGTTGAAAAAAATATCCCGGACACCGTCGGTGATCAGGATCCAGGTGAAAACCCCTCCGGCAAGGATCAGACCTACCATTGCCCCGAGGTTGCCCTTTAGCCCGATAAGGGTCAATTTGGCAGGGTTGGCTTCTTTTCCTCGGGCAGCCTCACGGGCCATAGCCAACCGGATCAGGGTGGCGATGATGTAAAGGATGGCAGCAACGACCAGCATGCCTTTAAATCCTGCGCCTTCGACCAAATAACCCCCAACCAACGGTCCAATGACGGAGACGACCCCATACAAAGTTTGAGTAATCCCAAACAGGCGGGCCCGGTTTTCGGGTTTGGAATGGTCTGCGATGAAAGCATCGAAGCTGGGACCTACCAGCGATCGTGTGATTGCGGTCAAGGCAGAGGCAGCGAAAACCCATTCCCAGCGGTCAGCCAGAATCAGCGGGAGATAACCAAAAATTCCGATCACACTTCCGATGGCGATTGAGCGGAGACGCCCCAATGAGTCTGACATCCAGCCGCCAAGGATTTGAAGCAGCAGGGGAATGATCTGTGAAACCGTATAAAAAATGCCAATTTGTCGGACGCCTGCGCCCAATTCTTTCAGGTAGAGCGCTTCCAGCGGACCATACATATTGCCCCCAAGGTTTGCTAGAACCATGGCAAGCATGAACAAAAGCAGCAGCCGCGTAAGGATTGGTGCCTTCCTGGTTTCCAGGCTGACGGATTGTTGGTCCAGAGTTCCCATAACCTTGTAAATTCCTAATGGTGATTAGATTTAATAAAATTCTTTAACAGCCTGAAAACCATAATATTTATTGATCATGCGCAATGTCTCGACAGGGAGTAAACTGCCCATGCCTGAATAGCAACCTGTCATTAAAGTCAGATTCAGTAATTGTACCAAAACAACTTTTGGCTGGTCGGTCCTTATGGGATAAGTTCGCAAAAGGGTAAAAAGCTGCCGATTGATTGAAGCAGGGTTGTTCTGTCCGAAAATGGCAAAAAACCAGGAGAACCCTTTTAGAATATTATTATTTCGACCGTTTATAAAAGGATTGCACGCGCCCAGGGTTGATTACGTAAAACCTCAGATACCAAATCTTCAGGACCCCTGAATATTAAGGGCACTGCAGCAGTAAAGCCAGAAAACCATGGTGGGTCTATAATTGCAAAAGCATTTCATCTTTGTATAAGTGACCGCATCATCATGAAATCTTTCAATAGAATCCTTCATTTTCCCCGACTCGGTCTGGTAATTTTAATTTTTGTGGCCTTCATTGCCTTGGGCATGCCGGATGGGCTGTTAGGTGTAGCCTGGCCGTCAATCCGGGCGGATCTCTCGGTCCCATTGGATTCACTTGGCGTGCTTTTATTCATGTCCACGACGGGCTACCTTACTTCCAGCTTCCTGAGCGGTAGGCTGATAGCGAAATTCGGCGTGGGTAAAGTATTGGTCTGGAGCTGTATCTCCACTGGCGGGGCGTTAATCGGCTACACCCTGGCACCTGGTTGGTGGATGATTCCGATACTCGGTATTTTCGCGGGACTGGGTGCAGGAGCAATCGATTCCGGCCTGAATACGTTTGTTGCGGCCCATTTTGGTGAGGGGTTGATGCAGTGGCTGCACGCAAGTTACGGAATCGGTGTCACTACCGGACCCATTATTATGACCTTTGCTCTGACATCCTTGAACGCCTGGAGGCCGGGATATCGAATTGTTGGGGGATTCCAGCTGGCACTGGCTGTCTGTTTCATCCTAACTCTGCCGATGTGGGCGCAAAATAAATCCTCCACCACAACGGAGCAATCCAGGGTATTGACCGATTATAAGACTCCGCTTGGTTTGACCCTGCAAGAGCGTAGAGTCTGGTTAAGCATGATATTGTTCTTTTTATACGTCGGGTCCGAAATATCCTTCGGAGCCTGGGCTTACACTTTCCTGACACAGGGGCGGGGAATTACTCCCCAGACAGCTGGCCTGGTAACTGGCAGCTACTGGGCAACCTTTACGCTAGGCCGAATCCTGGCGGGTTTATATACGAAACGAATTGGCAACAGCCGTCTGGTTATGTTCAGCCTGGCGGGAGCTTTGACCGGGGCAGTGCTGCTGCTGTGGAATCCTGCCCCATGGACCAATCCAGCGGCAGTGGCTCTGATCGGTTTTGCCATTGCACCGATCTTCCCGGCCATGATTTCAGGAACCCGGGTACGGGTTGGAAGCAGATTCGCCGCAAATACCATCGGGATGCAGATCGCTGCAGGCGGTTTGGGCGGGGCCGCTATTCCGGGGTTGGTGGGTATCCTTGCCCGCCGAAT
>CAYPJS010000104.1:0-11984 GCA_964411135.1 uncultured Anaerolinea sp. | reverse complement strand
CCGTCCCAAACCTGGTCGAATGAGCCCCAGCGGGTGATGGCTTTGAAGCGTGAAGCGTCCAGGGTATCCAGGCTGATGTTGACACGCTGCAGCCCGGCATCTTTGAGCGGCTGTGCCAGCTTGCTCAGCAGCACAGCGTTGGTGGTCATCGACAACGAGCGGATGCCCGGTACCGCCGCGATCCCGCGCACGAGATCGACGATATGGGCGCGCACGGTCGGTTCGCCGCCGGTCAGCCGGATTTTGTCAAAGCCCAGGCTGGCAAACAGGCGCACCAGCAGCATAATCTCCTCGTCCTGCAGCATTTCTGAATTGGGCCGGAAGGTCATATCTTCCGGCATGCAGTACACGCAGCGCAGGTTGCAGTGGTCCGTCAGGCTGATGCGCAGATAATGAATGTTTCGTCCAAAGCGGTCGTATGCCATATATAAAACCTAATTAAGATAAATTGTATCATAAAAATACAATAAAAAACCTGGTTTATTGCCCCCACCAAGACTTATATGACAAAAATGACCTAATATATGTTGATTATGAGGATAGATGTTTTTTTAGTCTGTGTAGTTTGACACTACTCTCTATTTAGAAATCAAAGCATAATTAGACTGCAACCATCGTCGCAGCCATTTTGACCTTAATCCATGTACTGCCAATACAGGAGGAAATGCATGCCCCCAAAGGGACGGATTGTTGTCAGTGACGTGTACTGTAAAGGATGCGAGTTATGTGTCGGAGCCTGTCCGCAGAAGGTAATTGCATTGGACTCGGACCGTATTACTGCCAAGGGGTATCACCCTGCAACGCTGGTAAAAGACGGCTGTACAGGCTGCGCCATTTGCGCAGTCGTTTGCCCTGATGCCGCCATCACAGTTTACCGGGAAGCCGTGCGCCCGCAGCGTCCGGTACCGGCAGGCGCATAGGAGGCACCCATGGCGCGAGAATTGTGGAAAGGCAATAACGCAATCGCTGAGGCAGCAGTCAGGGCGGGGGTTGCTGCTTATTTTGGGTACCCGATTACCCCACAGACCGAACTGTTGGAGTACATGTCAGCGCGTATGCCGGAGCTTGGCAGGGCTTTTGTCCAGGCGGAAAGCGAGCTGGCTGCGGTCAACATGGTGTACGGTGCTGCCTGCACCGGGTCACGGGTAATGTCATCCTCCTCCAGCCCGGGCGTCAGTTTGATGATGGAAGGGCTTTCCTACATTGCCGGCACAGAAATCCCGGCGGTGTTGGTGGACGTGATGCGCGGCGGCCCGGGGTTGGGCAACATCGCCCCGGCGCAGTCTGATTACAACCAGATCGTTCACGGCGGCGGGCACGGCGACTTCAACATGATTGTTCTGGCCCCTGCATCGGTGCAGGAATCGGTTGACCTGACGGTGCTGGCTTTTGACCTGGCGGAAAAATACCGCTTTATCTCGGTGGTGCTGTTGGACGGCGCGATCGGTCAGATGATGGAGCCGGCAGAAATGCCGCCCTTCCAGCCGATGCGCACCGTTTACCCGGATTGGGCAGCCACAGGCTGTGAAGGACGCGAGCGGCGTTTCCTGACTTCCATTTATCTCGATCCGCCTCAGGAGGAAACAGCCAACCTGCGTATGCTCAAACGCTGGCAGGATGTTAGAGCGAATGAAATCCGGTACAAGTCCTATTACATGGAGGATGCCAAATTCGCTGTGGTTGGCTTTGGATCCGCCGGGCGCATTGCGCTTTCAGCCGTGCGCACCGCACGCGCTGAAGGCATCCCGGTTGGTTTGATCCGCCCCATTACGCTTAACCCCTACCCGGAACGGGTGGTGGCAGAAGCAGCCAGCCAGGTGGATGGCATGCTGGTGGTTGAGATGAATATGGGCCAGATGCTGGATGATGTTTTACGGGTTACCCAGGGCCAGGTTCCGGTGGAGTTCTACGGGCGCCCTGGCGGAATTATGCCGCTGCCCGAGGAAATTTTGGATGAGATCCGCCGCATGGCGAAAGGCCCCATACCGGTTGACGGCAACCCGCGCGACCGCTGGCTGGCGCGTATGCTGGGAAAGAATTAAGAGGAGCAGCCAATGGAAACCCAGGAAGAAGTTGTAGTCTATTCAAGACCTGAATCTTTGACGAAGACCAACACCCACTACTGCCCCGGCTGCACGCATGGTGTGGCACACCATCTGATTGCGGAAGTGCTGGATGAGATGGGATTGCGCGGCAAGACGATCGGCGTGGCTTCGGTGGGCTGCTCGGTTTTTGCTTATCATTACATGAACTTTGACTTTGTTCAGGCTCCTCACGGGCGTGCCCCGGCCATGGCCACCGGCGTAAAACGCGTTTTCCCGGATAAGATCGTCATGACTTACCAGGGGGACGGAGATTTAGCTTCGATCGGTATGGCAGAAATTGTTCATGCTGCCGCCCGCGGAGAAAACATCTCAGTGTTCTTTCTTAACAACACAAATTACGGCATGACCGGCGGCCAAATGGCACCTACCACCCTGCCCGGTCAAAAAACGACTTCATCGGTCAACGGACGCGACGTTGAGACGCAGGGGTACCCCATCCGCGCCTCGGAACTGCTGGCCACGCTGGACGGTGCCAGCTACGTCGTGCGCCGCAGCCTGCACGATCCAAAGAACGTGCGCCTGGCCAAGAAAGCCATCCGCACAGCCTTCGAGGTGCAGCTGCGCGGGCTGGGCTTCTCGATGGTGGAGCTGCTCTCCACCTGCCCGACCAACTGGGGACTGACGCCTCACGATGCGCTGGGCTGGCTGGAAGAACATATGATTTCCTATTACCCGCTGGGAGATTTTAAAGTAAACCCGGCCGTTGCCAATCTCAAGGTCTAAAGGAGAGAGCCATGCAGACAGAAATCATTGTGGCTGGTTTTGGCGGGCAGGGCGTCTTGTTTGCCGGACAGGTTCTGGCGTACGCTGCCATGGATAACGGCCTCGAGGTCACCTGGATTCCGTCCTACGGACCGGAAATGCGTGGCGGCACAGCCAACTGCACCGTGATCATCTCTGACGAGGAAATTGGCTCGCCGCAGGTGGCGCATCCGACAGTTGTGATTGCCATGAATTTGCCTTCGCTGGACAAATACGAACCGCTGGTCAAACCAGGTGGATATCTGATCGTCAACGAATCCATGGTGGATCGGCTGCCAACCCGCACCGATATCCACACTGTTGTCCTGCCGGGCAATGGCATTGCCGAGGGTTTAGGAGATAAACGCATGACCAACATGGTCATGTTGGGCGCACTGCTGGCAAATGTGCCGCTGATGCCTCTGGAGGCGGTAGAGAAGTCCTTGCGTGAACATCTACCGGAGAAGCATCATCGATTACTGCCTTTAAACTACAAAGCGCTGCGCGAAGGTGCACAGCACCTGGCCGAAAAAGTATAGGTAAAGGTATTAATAAAAAAAGCCGATGGCAATCGCCGTCGGCTTTTTTTGATCAGTAAATGAACCCGACAAACAACCCGTCGGTCAGTTTGACCGGCGCGCTGCCGTCCAGGCTGACACGCCACACGGATGGATCAGAGTCAAAACCGGCAGAGGCACGATAAAGAATGTGGTTTTCATCGATCCAGCCCAGTACCTGGAAGTAACCCTTGTTGATTTCAGCCAGGATTGTCTGATCGCCTGTACCATCAGAGGGAGCTACCACCAGTTTGCCACCTTCGTCTTCCGGGTTACCGCGGCCAGTGCCGTAAACCACCAGTTTTCCGTTCGGAGAGAATTTCGTGCTGCCGGCAAAATATTGCTCCGAAACGGCTGGTAAGTCGACCACCGAACCTGTTTGCAGGTTCTGGATTTGAATGGTCTTGCAGCCGACGGCTACCATGCTCAGATCATTGGAAATCGAATTGACGCACATGTTGCTTGATCCGTCGTTGATGTACAGATCGGTGATGATACCGCTGGCAGGGTCGTACAGGTAAAGGTTGTTCCAACCGCCAAAAAGGATATAACCGCCGATTCCGCTGGCTTTGGTACCAAACAGCAGCTTGCCGTCAGCCGTCCATTCATAGATTTCAAAAGTTGATGGCATGGCGCGGGTTTCTTCAGCAGTTAATTCATACACACGGACGGGATTACTGCCGTCCGCATTGGCCAGCCAAAGAACTACATTGACACCCATATCAACAACCTCTTCCGTGACCCAGGCAATGCGGCTGGCATCACGCGAGAACTCAACGCTCGAAACCCGCTGCTGTCCGGCAAAATCCAGCTGCCTTTGTCCGTCGAATTCAACCAGTGTCAGGCCTTGATTCGTGCCGTAAGCCACGCTTTTCTTGGTTGTTCCAACCGAGGCATCGTTCACCCAATCCGTGCTATCCACGGCAGCCTCAAAGCCCATTGGCTGACCGTAATAATCGATAGCCTTATACTGACCACTGGTCAATACCATAAAGCCGCCATTGAAGATCGGCATCCCTTCATCAGAGGGGGTAGGTTCAGGCTCTTCTGCGACGGGGCTGCTGGTAGGATCAGGCTGGGTTGGCAGAGGTTCAGGTGTATTTGCCTGTTCCACTGCCGTAGGGGTGTAGCTGGTCAGATTGCAGGCACCCAGAATGATTATGAGAGGGAAAATCAAAGACCATGCAGCGATGTTGCGGTGAATACCAATGCGATTTTTCATGTTTTATACTCCGATTGAGAAATACAGGTATTATGACGATCATAGCAGCGATTTAGTTCCATGGGGAGCCAGGTCACTTGCATTGGGTAGTAAATTATGTTATATTCTAGGGCAACAAGGGCGGGGTGATCCGCCACAAGGAATCTCTCCAATTGGAGTGGGTTTCTTTGTTTTTAAGCACAATCGTTATTCGCCCAGGGGGATGCCCGGTGCGGGCGGCCCGATCATTGAATAAAGGAAGATAAACAATATGGCAACTTCGTTCTTAACCCGCGAGGGTTTTGAAAAGCTGCAAGAAGAGTTGGATATTCTTCGGACTCAACGCCGTCAGGAAATTGCTGAACGTTTGCATGAAGCCATGGAAGGCGGAGAGTTGATCGAGAATGCCGAATATGAAGCGGCAAAAAATGAACAGGCCTTTGTAGAAGGCCGAATTAAAGAACTGGAAATCCTTCTGGCTACCGCCAGAGTGGTTGAAGAAATGCCGGCAGCGGATATCGTGCAGGTTGGGACAACTGTGGTTATCCGTGAAGAAGGCACCAAAATCGACGAGACCTACACAATTGTTGGAGCTGCCGAGGCAAACCCAAGCTTGGGAAAAATTTCCAATGAGTCTCCGCTTGGCCGAGCTTTGATCAACCGCAAGGTCGGGGATAAGGTGCAGGTTGATGCACCAGCGGGCTCATTCATGGTTTCCATCGTCAAGGTGGAGTAATCCAGGGGTCGAACCATCGCCCCGCCCGCTGATGAGGGGCGGGGCTTTTTCTTAACACTCGGGAGAGGAATGAATATGGATCTTAATGATCTTGAAAAAATCCGGCTGGAAAAAATTAATGCGCTGCGCGGGATGGAGATCGAGCCTTACCCCACGCGAGCCAACCCGACCTGTACGACGCTTGAGGCTGTTGCCGCGTTTGAGGCTGCAGAATCCAATGCCAGCGGCGAAGATGCGGTTCCGGCCGTTACGGTCACCCTTGCTGGCCGGCTGCGTTCAACCCGCCTGATGGGCAAGATCAGCTTTGCTCACATTGAGGATGGCGTAGGGCGAGTGCAGCTGTTCATGCGCATCAATGATGTTGGCGAGGACGGGCTGAAGTTCTTCGCGGATTATTTCGACCTGGGTGACTTCATCGAAGCCACTGGTGAGATGTTCCGCACGCGCACCGGGGAAGTGACCCTGCGTGTGAGCTCGTTCCGCATGCTGGCCAAAGCAATTTCACCGCTGCCGGCTGCCAAGGATGAGGTGGTCGACGGCCAGGTGGTGCGCCATGCCACTCTGAGCGATCCCGAAACACGCTACCGCCAGCGTTACGCCGACCTGGCAGTCAACCCGGAAGTGCGCGATGTTTTCCGAAAACGGGCTGCCATCGTGCGCGCCTTGCGTGAATTCCTGGATTCGCGCGACTTCCTGGAGGTCGAGACTCCGATCCTGCAGCCGATTTACGGCGGGGCAGCTGCGAAACCTTTTGTAACGCACCACAACCAGTTGAAACAGGACCTGTACCTGCGCATTTCATTTGAGCTTTACCTGAAACGCCTGCTGGTGGGCGGCCTTGAGCGTGTTTACGAGATCGGCCGCGACTTCCGGAATGAAGGTGTTTCCTTTAAGCACAACCCTGAGTTCACCCAGCTCGAGTTCTATTACGCCTACGCCGACTACCAGAAGGTGATGACCCTGACAGAGGACATGGTTGGTCATGTTTGTGACCGGGTGCTTGGGACGCGCATGGTAGAGTTCAATGGACACAAAATAGATTTCAGCGGGCCCTGGCGGCGGCTTGATTTGCGTGAATCGCTGATTAATGCGGTGGGAATTGACATTGACCTGTGCCCCACCAGCGAAACACTGGAAGCTGCCATCCGGTCAAAGGGCATCAACGTCAAACCCGGTACTGCCCGCGGTAAGCTTATCGATGGGCTGCTGGGAGACTTTATCGAGCCGACCCTGATCCAGCCAACGTTCCTGTATGATTACCCGCGCGATATTTCTCCCTTGGCCAAGAACCGCCCTGGCGATCCCGGTACGGTGGAGCGCTTTGAAGGGTTTGTCGGCGGCATGGAACTGTGTAATGCTTTCACAGAGCTCAACGATCCGTTAGAGCAGGAAGCGCGTTTTTCCGAAATGGGCCGTGCCTACGAAGCAGAGGATGAGGAACGCCATCCGATGGACGAGGATTACCTGCAGGCTATGTCCTACGGTATGCCGCCCAACGGCGGCTTCGGCATGGGCATCGACCGCCTGGTGATGCTGCTGACGGACCGAAAAACCATCCGCGAAGTGATCCTGTTCCCGCACCTGCGGGAGCGGGATGATGAGTAAAGCCTTTAAGTCGCGGCGCACCGAATGGTGGGCCGCTTTTTTTTTACGCAGGAATCTCGGACTTTATCAGGGGTCTTAAAGTGGCAGTCTTCCTGCCTTAATAATAGAAAATATGTTTAAATAATAGCACTTGACATAGGACGTTTGTTCGTGTATTATTAGTACAAATGAACGAGAAATAGAACGGTTATGACGGACCGCAAGGAGATTAATAATGGCGAGACGCAGCGAAGGTTTAAGTGAAAGGCATAAGAAAATATTGGCTTTCCTAACCCAATTCCAGGAAAGCAATGGCTATTCACCTTCCATCCGCGAAATTGGCGACAGCATCAAGGTAAAATCCACCTCGCTCGTGGACTACTACCTTAACCAGCTCGAGGAAATGAAGTACATTTCTCGGGAGGGGCGGGTTTCCCGCTCGATTCGCGTCCTTAAACCCTATCTGTCTGCTACCGCCAAGGTTACGGATGCGCTGCGTCAGGTGGGCAGGTCGGTGGAGGATCTCCTCACCATTCCACGGCTTGGCGTCATCCAGGCCGGTCAACCCATTCCGATCCCAGCCTCAGACCTTGCCTATTTCGATTCTGAAAGCGGTGTCGAGATTGCGCGCAGCCTGCTGCCTGCCCGCGAGAAGGTCAGCGACCTGTTCGCGCTGCAAGTCCAGGGGGACTCGATGATCGACGCCAGCATTAATGACGGCGATATCGTCATCATGCGCCAGGCTCAGGAAGCTGCCAATGGCGAAATGGTGGCTGTCTGGCTTGCCGACCGCGACGAAACCACGCTCAAGTATTTCTACCGTGATAAGGACACCATCCGCCTGCAGCCGGCAAACCCATCTTACAAGCCGATCATTGTGGACAACCCGCGTGCTTTACGCATCATGGGCAAGGTGGTGATGGTTATTCGCCAGGTGCCAACAGCACTAGCGCTGTAACCCAATTCGATTGGAAATAAAAAAATCGGGCGTTACAAACGCCCGATTTTTTGTTTGGTCTGTGCTGGAGGTTATGCAACCTCGACGACAGCGCCTGCAGCCTCGAGTTTGGTCTTGGCATCGTTGGCGGCATCTTTGCCAACACCGGTCAGGACCTTGGAACCAGCGGTTTCGGCCATGGTCTTGGCTTCCACCAGGCCCAGGTTGGTGAGCTGGCGAATGACCTTGATGGTCTCGATTTTCTTGGGGCCGGCGTCCTTGATGACGACGTCGAACTCAGTCTTTTCTTCGACAGCCTCAGCGGCAGCAGCAACGGGGCCAGCAGCCACAGCGGCGACAGGAGCGGCGGCGGAAACGCCCCACTTCTCTTCCAGCATTTTCACGAGTTCAGCAGCTTCCAGAACGGACAGCTTGCCGAGTTCTTCAACCAAATTTTCCAGGTTAGCCATTTCTTATTTCTCCTAAAATCCTATTCAGATAAATCTGTTGATTGAGCGATCGTTTATTAAGGTCCGTCTGGTCTCAGAGGCCGGTTGCCCGGCGGGGGAGTATGTTGGCAGACGGTGAATATCCATTATGCGGCAGCGGCAGCGCCTTTTTCGGAGTACGCTTTGACCACAGCAGCCAGACCACGGGCAGGTTCCGCAATGGTGCGGACCAGCTTCGTAGCGGGAGCCAAAATGGTGCCAAGCAGCATTGCGCGCATGACAGGCAGCGGCGGAAGATCGGCAAGGGCTTTAACCTGGGCAGCCGAGAGTTTCTCTTTTCCCAGATACCCACCTTTGACCTCGAAAATATCAGACTTGGCGGTACTTTCGCTGATGACTTTGGCGAGGCTGGCTGCATCGGTGAATGCAAAACCGACCAGGGATACGCCTTCGAAGATCTCTTTGTTGGTAATGCCGACTTCGTCCAATGCGATCTTCATCAAGGTGTTCTTGACAACGTGAAGTTCGCTTCCAGTATCGCGTACTTTAGCGCGCAGGGTATCAATAGCCGCCATATTCATTTTGTTGTAGGAGATAGCGACCATGCCCTGGCTTTGTTTTGCCCATTCAGCATACTGGGCGATTAATTTTGCTTTTTGCTCTTTTGAGAAGGCCAACGAGGATTCACCTCCTTCCTTGTAAAAATGTAAAAAAAGTCTTTGCCTTGCTTTTATGCCAGGCAAAGACTTTTTCGCATCCGCAAGATTGCGGGTTGTGTTTCGCGTTCAAGTCTTCACCTCGGCAGGATATTAAGCCTGTTGGGGCACCAGCTTTCACCGGTGAAGGCAAATATTCAATTGTTTCGTACTATGAGCGCAGTTTACTCTTTGACGTTCATAGCCTGGGCTTGATTGAGATCAACCGTGATCCCCGGGCCCATTGTGGTAGTAACAGTGACCTTCCGAATGTAGGAACCCTTGGCAGCCACTGGTCTGGCTTTCTTGATGGCTTCCATCAAGGCAGCCAGGTTATTATACAGGTATTCCTGCGAAAAGGAAACCTTGCCGATGGGAACATGGATGTTGGCGGTTTTATCCAGGCGGAATTCAACGCGGCCAGCTTTAGCTTCCTGAATAACACGCGGCAGGTCTTCTGCAGGGGCAACTGTACCGGCTTTGGGGTTTGGCATCAAACCACGCGGGCCGAGAACGCGGCCTAAGCGGCCAGCCTTGCTCATCATATCCGGGGTGGCGATGGCAACATCGAAGTCGGTGAAACCAGCCTGGATCTTGGCGATCCATTCATCGCTGTCAGCGATGTAGTCAGCGCCGCCTTCCTGAGCTTTGGCTACCCCTTCACCCTGAGCGAAAACCAGTACGCGAACGGTCTTGCCAAGGCCGTGGGGAAGCACAACCACGTCGCGCACCTGCTGGTCTGCCTGGCGCGGGTCGAGACCCATGCGCAGGTGGACTTCAACAGTTCCATCAAATTTGGTTGTCGAGGTTTCCTTGGCCAGGGCCACCGCTTGTTCCGGGGTGTATGCCTGTCCAAGCGTCACTTTGGCACTCGCGGCCATGTATTTCTTTCCGTGCTTTGCCATTGAATCTCCTTTGTGGTTCTAGCGGGTAACGGAGTTACCCTCCCACATTCCTAATCAACTACCTGAATGCCCATGTTGCGGGCAGTGCCTTCGACCTGGGCCATGGCATCTTCGATTTCGACCGCGTTGGTGTCCTTCATTTTGATCTCAGCAATCTCGCGGACCTGAGCGCGGGTGACCTTGCCAACCTTGGTGCGGTTGGGGATGGCTGAACCCTTGTCGATACCGGCGGCTTTCTTGAGCAGCACCGAGGCCGGGGGAGACTTCAGAATGAAGGTGAAGGACCCATCGGTGTAAACGGTGATTTCAGCAGGGATTACCTCGCCAGTGCGGTTGGACGTGCGGGCGTTGTAATCTTTGCAGAAAGCCATAATGTTGATGCCGTGCCCGGCCAGGGCGGGACCCACCGGGGGCGCCGGATTGGCTTTGCCAGCAACCAACTGTAAACGAACAACTGCCTTTAATTTCTTTGCCACTTTTTTACTCCTTCGTGGTGATAACGGGTGGTTTGGGGAGCACCCTCCCACAAACTAAATCCTCCATCTGGAGGAAAATCCACTAAGCTTTTTCCACCTGCAAAAAGTCGAGCTCGACGGGGGTCTCGCGCCCAAAGAAGTTCACATTGACGCGGACTTTGTTGCGCTCGGGGAAGATTTCATGCACCGTGCCGCGGAAATCGTTGAACGGTCCATCAATAATACGGACGCGTTCGCCGACCTTGAAGCTGACCTTGACGTGCGGCGCTTCGGCTTCCATTCGACGCAGGATCTGCGAGACTTCTTCGGGGCGCAGGGGAGTGGGTTGTGTGCCCATGCCAACAAAACCGGTAACGCCAGGGGTGTTGCGCACAACATACCATGACTCTTCGGTCATGATCATATTCACCAGAACATAACCGGGGAATACATGGCGTTCAACCGTGCGGCGTTTGCCTTCTTTAACCTCGATCTCTTCCTGTGTGGGGATGACGACATCAAAGATCTTGTCTTTCATTCCCATGGTGTCGATACGCTGCTCGAGGTTATGGCGTACTTTGTTCTCGTAGCCAGAATAGCAATGGATCACATACCAGGCACGCGTATCAGCGGCTTCCGGATCGAACTGGGGAACCTCAGAATCTTCGCGAGACTGGCTGCTTTCTCGAGATGCGCCAGAAGACCCGCTGGCTTTGGAACGGCTCGGTTTCAGCGGTTTTGGTTCTTCCTCGTCATTGGCGAGGGGTTTATCTTGCGCATCCATCATCACGATATTTGCTCCTGACAGGTTGCTTCGCAACGGTTGGCGGCTTAACCAAGCACCAACGCGATGAGAGCCGAGAATACGAAGTCGAGCAAGCCTAATACCAGGCTCATCAAGACCATGACCACCAGAACGATCTTGGTCAAGCGCCAGGCATCAGGCGTTGTGGGCCAGGACACCTTGCGGAGTTCGCCAATCGTCTCGCGCCACCAACGGCTAATGCGGTTGGGCTGCTTGACCTTCTCTACGGTCTTGGTTGACTTTGCGGTTTTTTCTGCCACGCTTGTCTCCTTCGTTTTCAGGCTAAAACGCCGCCACAACGGACGGCGTCACCTGGAGTAAGGCAGGCCAGGTAGGACTTGAACCCACAACCCCCGCTTTTGGAGAGCGGTGCTCTGCCAAATTGAGCTACTGGCCTAGATGGGGTTGAGGGGCGGGACACAATGCCCGTCCTCAACCCGATTATAACCTACTTAGTCTCCCGGTGAGCCGTGTGTTTTCGGCAAACAGGGCAGTACTTGCTCAGTTCCATGCGCCCAGGATCATTGCGGCGGTTTTTTTCAGATGTGTAATTCCGTGATTTGCAATCGTTGCAAGCCAGGGTGATTACGGGGCGGATATCTTTCTTTTTAGATGCCATCGTTCATTCCTGCCGCCCTGATTGGGGGCCGGCACTCCTTCTTACTCCAAAATTTTCGTGATGACGCCAGCGCCGACGGTCAGGCCGCCTTCGCGGATGGCGAATTTTGAACCCTGTTCCAGCGCGACCTTGATGATCAGTTCGACTTCCATGTTCACGTTGTCGCCGGGCATAACCATTTCAACGCCTTCGGGC
>CAYPJS010000103.1:0-4733 GCA_964411135.1 uncultured Anaerolinea sp. | reverse complement strand
GGATCCGATTTTATTTTGCAGACGACCGCCGATTTGGCACAGGTTCTGCTGTCTGGGGACGAATGAGCATTCCCGTTTCCGAACCCGAAAAAGAAGCAGCGCCCGGACTCGGTATCATCATTAAAATTCTGACGGCTGTGGTCGCCTGGGGAGGCTCTTTTGTGGCCACGAAAATCGGTTTGCGCGATGCGCACCCGATCACCATTATTTGGGCGCGTTTTGGAATTGGCGTGCTGTTCCTTGGCGGTGCGGTCGTCCTGCGGCGTCAGTTCAAACTGCCGCCTGCCCGGGATCTGCTTTATTTTGCGGGTATCGGAGCGCTCGGGATCACATTTCACCAATGGCTGCAATCCACCGGGCTGCAGACGGCGCAGGCAACCACCACAGCCTGGATTGTTGCCACCACGCCGGTGTTCATGGCTGTTCTGGGTTGGGTTTTCTTTAAAGAGGCTCTCAAGCTGCGTCAGGTGGGCGGCATCCTGCTGGCGGCTGTGGGTGTCCTTCTGGTGGTCACCAGGGGAGACTTGAACGCTTTGTTGATTGGCAAGTTTGGGACTCCTGGTGATCTCTTAATTCTGATCAGTTCACCGAACTGGGCAATTTTCTCGGCACTCTCGCGCAACGGGTTGAGGCGTTATCCGGCTGCGCTGATGATGCTCTTTGTAATGTTCTTCGGCTGGCTTTTTTCGAGCGTGCTGTTCGCCTTCGGTCCTGGCTGGACAGATTTAACCAATCTAACCCTCAATGGCTGGCTGGCAATAGGATTCCTGGGTGTGATCTGTTCCGGTCTTGCCTATATATTTTGGTACGACGCACTGCAAGCGCTGCCCTCAGCACAGGTGGGCGTATTCCTCTACCTTGAGCCTGTGGTGACGGTGGTGGTGGCTGCCCTGCTGCTTGGCGAGCCGCTGCTTGCAGCCACGCTTGGCGGCGGATTGATTATCCTTCTGGGAGTATGGCTGGTAAATCGACGGGTGTGATGCGCGGCCAATCCATCAGCATCACTTCGACCAGCAGCCGGGGGTTTAGGTTCAGATCGACGTCCTCCAGAGCATCCTCAAGCGCAGCGGCGCAGCGGTGGGCGGTCGGGAAATCTAATTGCACCGCTACCTGCTGCAGGGTCTCGGTCCAATCCAGATTGGTAAGTGGAGATTGGGCACCGCTGGTTGCCAGCATCAAATCGCGCCAGTAGGTGAGCCAGATTCGCAGACCTTCCCGCAGTTTGTTCTTGTCACGCGAAAGTTTTTCGGCCAGGTTGAAGCGGTCAATGATGCCGCTGCATAATGCTGTGTGAAGGTGTTCCAGCCAGACAGATCGGTTTTTGTAGGCAGCTTGATCGCTTGTGAGCGACAGTGCCAAACCCGGCCGGCCAGCGGAGACGTGCGCGAACACCCGGGCTTGATGCGCCAGCAGGTTCTGGCTGTTCTGAAGAATCCTTGCCAGGTTTTCAACTTCCATGGGTCTTAGCCGCAGCACCTCGCAGCGCGAGACAATTGTCGGCAGAAGGTTATCCGGTGAATCGGCTGTCAGTAAAAGGATGGCTTTTTCAGGTGCTTCTTCAAGTGTCTTAAGCAGCGCGTTTTGAGCGCCGGCAGTGGCTTTCTCGAAGCCAGGCAGGAGCGCAACCCGGTAGCGTGCTTGATAAGGAGATAACGCCAACAGCCGCTGCAAGTCGCGGATTTGTTCCACCTTGATATTTGCGGCATCTTCCGCGATACGTATGATATGCAGGTCGGCTTGCTGTTCCCGGATCGTTTGGTCGCACATACGGCAGGTGCCGCAGGCTTGTCCCGGGACCGGGGGCTGCAGGCAGGCAAGTGCCTGAACGAACTTCAGCGCCAGCGTGCGCCGCCCAACGCCGGGGGGACCGCAAAAAAGATAGGCATGACGCACACCGCCGCTCGCGATATGGTTGGCGAGCAGCTCTGCTGCCCATTCATGTCCGTAAATCGACCAGGTCATCGCAGGTATTGTAGCATAGAGTGCTGAAGCGACTGGCTGCAGGTTGACCGAATATCGATTGACCGAAAGGCACAGCGAAAAATCAATATTTTTCCCGTGTGGTGAATGATTTCAAAAGCGTGAATGAGAAACCAGACGGCTGCCAGAACCTGATCCCGGCCAGTCGGCGGCGGAACTTGTCCATTTTTATGGTGAAAATCAGAAACCTGGCTGAATGGTAAAAACCCCAGCGTACGGCGAGATTTGCTTGAATCTGGCTTGAAGTCCTGCCTCCGCCAGCGCGGGAAGGTCCTCGGACGCCACCCAGTAGAATTCGACCTCCCACTCGCTGCCCAGGGACTCCGCTGCAGCGTCCATCGAGTGCTGATCCACAAAAGCGATGTCTGCGATCACAATGCGGCCGCCAGGCACCAGGTGGCTGCGAGCCAGCCTGTCAATAATGGCTACCTTCTCAGCTTGATCAAAATGGTGGAAGGCATAGGCTGAAACGATGCGGTCAAAGGACTGGGATAAGGCTGTAGTCCAGGGGGCACGTATATCTGCCTGGATGAAGGGAATGTTCGGGAACTTACGCCGCGCCAGGGCCACCATCTCCGCTGAGTAATCTGTCCCCCAAACCTGGCAGCCTGCCTGTGCAAACAGGGCGGTCAGATTCCCGGTACCGGCTCCCAGATCGAGTACACGCATGCCGCTCGAAACCTCGGCTTTACGCAGGACGGCTTGCAAGACTTTTAGGTATCCGTCGAAGGGAAAACCGCTGCCGACCGCCACATCTGCATCGTATGTGGGTGCCCAGGCATCGAAATCGCTGGCAGGGAAGAGGTCATCATCCATAAAAATATTATAGCCACAATCCCCCTTAAAAGCATCAACCGCCGGGGTGAGGGGGGCACCCAGGCGATTGATATCAAAATATTACCATGAATATCCCGAGAATAAATTAGAAATTCCTAAGAATTTTTCCGCTTACGACAGATTTTGGCAATTTATATTTTGAATCTCATGGATGGAGAGTTGGCAGCCTGCAGTATAATCACTGCGATCTCCCTCAGGCCAAATCCTTATGCAGCTTACCCCACTCAATTGGATCCTTGCTTTCTTGCCCGTTTTGGCTGTGTTGATCTTGATGCTTGGACTGCGCTGGGGAGGCAGCCGGGCGGGGGCAGTGAGTTGGTTCACAGCCTTGATCATCGCTGCAGTATTTTTTGGCGCCGGACCTCGACTGCTGGCTTATGCTCAGGTCAAGGCGGTGCTCCTCAGTCTGGACGTGCTCTATATCATCTGGACTGCATTGCTGCTCTTCCATGTAGCCGCGGAAGCTGGTGCTTTAAACAGCATTGGCCGAGCCTTAACCGCACTCACACCGGACCGCATGATGCAGGGACTTCTTCTGGGCTGGCTGTTTGCTTCGTTTTTGCAGGGCATGGGGGGCTTTGGTGTACCGGTAGCCGTAGCCGCTCCTTTGCTGGTCAGCCTGGGCTTCAGCCCGGTGACGGCGGTAGTGATGGCCTGTGTGGGTCACGGCTGGGCGGTTAATTTTGGATCGTTGGCTACTTCGTTTCAAACCCTGCTGGCAGTCACCGGACTGCCGGGTGAAGTGCTAGCGCCGGATTCAGCCCTGTTGTTGGGTATCTCCAGTTATTTCTGCGGGGCAGTGGTAGCCTTTTTATCTGATGGCTGGAAGGGATTGCTGCGCGGACTCCCGGCAGTGCTGATACTGGGTACGGTGATGAGCGTCGCTCAGTACCTGCTGGTGACCAACGGTATCTGGACGCTGGGCGCCACGGGGGGTGCGATGGTCGGACTGCTGGCAGGGTTGGCGCTGGCACGATTGCCGTTCTACCGAAGGGCTTCCAACGGGCAGGCAGCCCAGCCGGATTTCGCTCCAGTAAACGGGAAGCCCTCTCAGCCGCTACTGCTGGCAGTCTCAGGATATATCATTCTGGTTGCCCTGGCCTTCGGCATCAACTTAATCCCGCCGGTGGCACGCTTCATGAGTTCCGTGCAGGTCAACCTTAACTTCCCGGCACTTTCCACTTCCTTTGGATGGACCACTCCCGCTGAATCTGGCCGTCCCATTGATCTGTTCGGTCACCCCGGCGCGATATTGCTGTATACTTCCGCACTGGCATACCTGATTTATAAACGCAGCGGCTCTTACGATGCTGGCGCAGAGGTGCGCATCCTGAGCAAGGTGACACGCGGGGCGGTCAACTCCAGCCTGGGCATCCTGGCTATGGTGGGTATGGCGGTCATGATGACCCACAGCGGAATGACCAACCTGCTGGCGCAGGGGCTCAGCCTGGCTTTTGGCGGCGTGTACCCGCTGGTCAGTCCGTTCATTGGGGCGTTGGGTGCCTTCATCACGGGGTCCAACAATAACTCCAACGTCTTGTTCGCTGTACTGCAAATGGAGTCAGCTAAACTGCTGGGAGTGTCGGTGCCGTTGATTCTGGGCGGGCAAACCGCTGGCGGGTCGCTGGGCAGTATTATGGCACCTGCTAAAGTGATCGTCGGCTGCAGCACGGTCGGCTTAAGCAGTGAGGAAGGGCGGGTGGTCGGAAAGGTGATCGCGTACGGCATGCTGCCGGTGGCGGTCGTAGCGCTGGCAGTGTTTCTGATGGCCGGTGCGGGCAATCCTTGACAAATAAAGCGGCAAGATTATAATAAGCAAGCCTTCCTCGTTAGCTCAATCGGCAGAGCGGGCGGCTGTTAACCGCTAGGTTCGAGGTTCGAGTCCTCGACGAGGAGCCACAAGAAAAGACCCCGTT
>CAYPJS010000102.1:0-1675 GCA_964411135.1 uncultured Anaerolinea sp. | reverse complement strand
GATGAGGAAAATGGGAAGTAGCGAAGGTCCCGCGCAGGGTTAAAAACAGGGGCCGGACATACCCGACCCCTGCGAAGTCACCATTATTGAACCCGCCTACTTTACAACCGGCATCTTCTCCAGCTGATCCACCAGGTCCTTGATCACATCAAAGCCGCCCTGCCAGAAGGATGCCTGGTTGACATCGATGCCAGCCTCTGCCAGCAGCTTGACCGGTGCCATTGAGCCGCCGGTGGACAGGATCTTGGTGTAACGCGGCTTGAAGGCTTCGCCTTCCGCTTTGAACTGCTTGTAGAGCGAGAACACCAGCAGCTGCCCGAAGGCATAGGCATACACATAGAAAGGCACTTCGAAGATGTGCGGGATGGAGACCCACTCCCAGCGGAACTCGTCGCTGACCTCCACCGCGTCGCCAAACTGCGTCTTGAGAGTCTGGATGTACGCCTCAGACAGTTCGTCCACCGAAGCGCCGTTGTTGATCATCTCATGCGCCTGGCGTTCGAAGAGCGCGAAGAACACCTGACGCTGGATGGTGGCATAGGCATCGTCCACCTGGCGGAAGATCAGGTCGCGGCGGACAGACTCGTCTGTTTCGGCTTTGAGCAGCCTGTCCACCAGCATCATTTCGCCAAAGGTGGAGGCTGTTTCCGCCAGCGGCAGGTTGGACTGGAAGTCCAGCACGCTGTGCCCGGACGCCAGCATGGAATGAATGGCATGGCCCAGCTCGTGCGCCATGGTGGCTACGTCGTCCGAGCGTCCCTGATAGTTCAACAGTACCCAGGGCGTCAGTTTAGGCGTGGCGCTCCAGCAGAAAGCGCCCGAACGCTTGCCCTTGCGCACTTCACTGTCCAGGTGCTGATCGTCGAAGACCCGCTGCGCGAAGGCGGCAAATTCCGGCGAGAATTCCTGAAAAGATTCCAGCACAATCTGCGCGGCAGTGCCAAAGTCGTACTTTTTGTCCGACTTGACCACCGGAGCGTAAATGTCGTAGCGGCGCAGGCTCTTAACGCCCAACCAGCGCGCCTTGATGCGGAAGAACCTCTGGAAAATATCCACGTTCTTCTTTGCCACCTCGAGCAGGGTATCCACCACCGAGTCGGGCAGGTCGTTGACAAGGTTGCGGGCTGAGATCGGGCTGGCATACTTGCGCAGGCTAATCTGCTCGTTGCGCCAGTCGCGCACCAGGGTCTGGTAAATTTGTCCCAGAATCGGGCCGTCATCGCCGTACACGCGGTAAAGCTCCTGGTAGGCAGCGGCGCGCAGTTCAGGGTCGGCCTGGCGTACATACACCATCAACTCGCCGCGCGTCATTTCCTTCACCTCGCCATTCACTTTGACCTTGAAGGTGTAGCGGTTGGTGATGGTGCTGTAGAGCTGGTTGACGGCGTTGACGCCGGTCACATTTTTGATGTTGACGATCTTCTCTTCCGGCTCGCTCAGGGTATGCGGTTTGAAAGAGCGCAGCGCTTCCAGCCAGTACTGCAGGCTGCCTGCAGCAGCCATCAATCGTGCCGCGTTGGCATCATCCAGGTCGCGCCACCACAGGGTGAAGAACAGGGTGCGGTTGTTTAACTCAGCCACAAACTGTTCCACACGCGCATTGAGCGACTGGGCTGCCTGGTTCTGGGTGTCCTCGGTGTAGAGCAGCCCGGCAAAGCCGTACAGCCGTGAGCCG
>CAYPJS010000101.1:0-11882 GCA_964411135.1 uncultured Anaerolinea sp. | reverse complement strand
CAGGCGGCGTAGGGGAGGACCCTTGTGTCCGCCCGCTATATGGGTCGACACAAGGGTCGACCCCTACCAAAACCGTCCCGGATTGCTTCGACCCCTGTAATGGATCACAACGACGGAATGCCCTTAGGCGTATAGAGGCGGGGTTGTTCGGCTACCTGTTCCCCAGTGTTCCATACGGAATTAGATTGGCTCGCAATTCTTGTGGAGAGGAGTGAATACGACATGCCCCCTAGTAAATACAATAAAATCTAGGCTTGTTTGGATGAAAGGTCAATTATGGCTTGTAATATTTTTTCCCTTACTTCAGATGAAGATCTATTAAATATCTCAACAATCAATAAAACCCTTGGATCATCGTCGGTTCCCGGCTCAATGTCCAATACCTCGTATATTTCCGGCCCTAGTGACAATGCTAATTTTGTCATGTTATGTTTATCAGGGATGCGAGTGTAACCCTTCATGTACTGCGACAAACTGGCCGGGCTTATCCCGATCACCCTGGCAAATTCGGTTTGATTGACCATCCTTCCCTCTTTGTTTATATACTCCAAAAACTTTTTTTCAAGGTACTTCCCAAGTCGCCTTGAACGCTCCTCGTTGCTTATCGCCATATTACCTCCTATTTGTTAGTATATACACTGTTTGAAAAAATTATACTGTAAATTTTATTATTTACAATTTATAAAAGTACTCAGTACGCACCAATTCATCCTATGGAAAAAGGATGATTAAATGGCGAAGGCTGACCCTGCGGTCAGCCTCCAGAAATGCCAGGTTTCAAGTCCGTTCTTGAGGATTACGGGGTGAGCCCCATGGAGAGGTTGTATTCCTCAATTGCCAGCGTTACCGTCTCGGCGGCCTTATCGAGAACCTCCTGTGAGGTTCCCTTGCCAGCCAAAACCTCCTCGATAGCGCCTTCGATCGTCTGGCGGGCGGTCGGGAATACACCGATCAAGCCGCCCTGGGTGAAGGTGTTGTTGGGCGCGGCGTGCAGCTGATCAATGGCGGTCTGGAACTGCGGGTATTTGGCGCGCCAATCCACAGACAGCTGATTTTCATAAGCAGCTTTGCGGATGGGGAAATAGCCGGACATCGTCTGCCAGTAAGCCTGCTGCTGTGGAGAAGCCAAGAATTTGATGAACTCCCAGGCGCAGTCCTGTTCAGCCTGTGGGCGGTCCTTGATGATCCAGACCGAACCGCCGCCGATTACTGTACCCGAAATATCAAAGGCAGCTTCATTTGGCCGCGGCAGGAATGCGGTGCCGAGCTCGAACTTGCCTGCGGAGCTGTCCATCAACCCGCGCAGTGCGGCAGTGGACTCAAGGATCATGGCTGTCTGACCGGCGATGAAGGCGCTTCGGGTATCAACCGTGGTGCGGCCGTAGTTGGCCAGGATCCCCTCGTCAAACATGGCTTTCCACCAGTCAAGGATGGCTACGCCTTCGGGCGAGTTGAAGGTCGCTTTGGTCGCCAGACCCGCGCGTCCGTTCTCGTTGTCGGTATAGAACCCGCCGGACACAGCCAGCAGTTGTTCAAAGAACCAACCGTAAACCGCAAAAGCCCCGCCGTACTGGGTAACCGCGCCGGAGGCATCTTTGATGGTCAGCTTGCGGGCAGCCTCAGTGAATTCATCGAAGGTACGTGGCGGTTTCTCAGGATCCAGCCCGGCTGCAACGAAGGCATCTTTGTTGTAGTACAGCATCGGTGTGGACGAGTTGAACGGCATCGAATACTGCTGTCCTTCAACGGTGTAGTAGGCCAGCACATTCGGCTCAAGGTCTGATACATCGTACCCTTCTTTATCGATGTAAGTCTGTACCGGGGTGGCTACGTCCAGGTCCACCATCAGACGCGTGGCGATATCAAAGAGCTGGATGACGCTGGGGGTGTCGCCAGACTGAAGACCGGCTTTAAGTTTATTCAGCGAGTCGTCATAGGTGCCCTGATAGGTGTAAACCACATAGCACTTATCCTGCGACAGGTTGAAGTCGTTCGTAATTTGCGGGATGGCTTTGCCGCCAATGTCGCCGCCCATCGAGTGCCAGAAGGTCATCTTGGTGACGCCTGCCACTTCGGGCACAGGCGTGGGAACGGGTTCGGTTGGCGCTGGCGGTTGGGTCGGTGCAACCTGCTGCACCGGCGCTTCGGGCGTCGGTGTTGCGGCAGGACCGCAGGCACTGATGATCATGGATAATGCCATGAGAGCGCTCAGTACCAACATCACTTTCTTGGAACCTTTCATCTTTCTCCTCCTTTGGATGGGAAACAGGGAATATTTTCTGGCTAGCCTTTGACGGCGCCAGCAGTCAAACCGCGGATTAATTGGCGGTTGCTGAAAATGAAAAGGATGAAGGTTGGCAGGAGCACGAAGACCACGCCTGCCATGACTGTATTGAACATGAAGCGTTCTTCATCCTGGAGCAGCGTAATCCCAATTTGGACCGTCCGCATAGTCTGATCATTGGTGATGAGCAGCGGCCATAGGTACTGGTTATACGTCTGCAAGAAACTGTACACTGCCAGCGTACCAAGCGCCGGCCTTGCCAGGGGTAGGACAATCGTAATTAAGAAGCGGAAGGAGCTGCAGCCGTCCATGACGGCTGCGTCGCGCAGTTCTTTTGGAATCTTGAGGAAAAATTGACGCAGCAGGAAGGTTCCGAATCCGGTTGCCATGAAAGGAACTGCCAGGCCCTGGAAGGTATTGTCCCATTGTAGCTTTTTGATCAGCAAATAATTCGGGATGATGGTGGCTTCCCAGGGGATCATGAGCGTGGCGAGGAATACCAGGAAAAGCACATTGCGGAATTTAAAGTCGATGAACGCAAAGGCGTAGGCTGCCAGGCAAGCGGTGATCAGCTGCCCCAGCATTACCAGGGTGGATTGAGCCACACTGTTGAACAGGTAGCGCAGCAGGGGAGCCTGTTCCAGGGCGCGCACATAGTTACTGATGCTCAGCCCGGTTGGCACAAGCTGGGGTGGATACTGTGCCACCTGCGAATCGTTCAGAAAGCTGATATTGATCGCCGTCCAGATTGGAAAGAGCACCAGGATTGCCACGACGATCAGCAAAATATACAAACCCGTGTTGGCCAATGTGCGTTTAAGTGTATAGTTCATGGCTAATCGTAGAAGACCCTTTTTTCAAGAACGCCGAATTGGAAAATGGTCAGTGCCAGCATGATCAAGAACAGCATAACCGCCTGGGCAGCAGCGAACCCGTACGCCCCATTGAAATAAAACTCGCGGTAGATCGAAAAGACCAGGACGTTGGTCGAATCCAGCGGACCGCCGCTGGTGAGCACATGGATCTGGGTGAAAGCTTGAAAAGCCGCCAGCATGTCCACCACGATCAGAAAGAAGAAGGTGGAAGACAGCATGGGGACTGTGATGCTGCGGAATTTTTGCCAGTAATTCGCGCCGTCGATCATGGCGCTTTCATAAATCTCCTCCGAGATCCCCTGCATGGCTGCCAGCAAAATGACTGTATTCAACCCGATCTGCAGCCAGACGGTGCCAAGTGAGACCGCCAGTAGAGCGGTACTTTCATCCACCAGCCAAGGGACCGGGTCTAGTCCCACCAGCGTGAGCACGTAATTGAGTGAACCCAGCGCCGGGTGGTAGAGGTACTTGAAAATCAGGGATGCCGTGGCAGCCGAAACCGCGATGGTAACGGAGAACACCATACGGAAGAAGGAAATTCCCTTCAAGCGCAAATTGCCCAGCAGCGCCAGGCACAGCGATATGAGGATGGATGCTGGAACCGTGTAGGCGACAAAGAGCAGCGATCGGGACAGGCTGTTGAGAAACACCGGGGTTGCAAAGAGCTTGGCGTACTGCGCCAAACCGACAAATTTGACCGGGATCCCCAACGGATTAGTCAGCTGGGTGGACAGCCCGATGGTGCGAAACAGCGGTATGAATGTAAAGGTGGAGAACAGCACCAGCGAGGGTAAAAGATAAAGCAGGGCTGTAAAAAACCGCTTTACTTCGCGCTTCCTTACCCCGGATTTGCCGTATGAGCTGCTTCTTCCAGGTTCCATCGGTTTTTCCAATATCGCCATATCGAGTCCATTTCCGAATTTTAATGAGACAGGACCAACATCAATTAGAAAAAACAACCCAGACAATTGGGATGCGCTTGTAAAGCGGTATTTAATTTATGGAACGGATTGTGAAATACCTTTTAGAACGCTGAATGGCACTATATTCAGCGTAATTAATATGATATTTGGAATTAACATAATGTCAATCAATTATTTGTAGGATTTTTCCAGAAATGTGAAATTTGGTTTGTTTGTTATTAAGGTGGCAGGTGCGTAGGGTGCCGCTTAAATGAACACAACACCGCAGGATCGATGCCCGCCTAGACATGTGTCGAACTGGACCACTCCCTGACGAAAATAGAAACCGCGAACGACCAACCACAATGGTAACGACCCCGCCGGTATCCCATTGCGACTTGAATCGTCTTTAAATTCCTGTTACCATGGCTTAACCCAATTTTTCAACCTGAGAGTATATCCGTATGCGCCATACTCGTGAAGAAATCATCGAGCAAACCATCCGTGAATATGAACTGCTTGACGACCTGGTCTCACCGCTGACCGGGGAGGAGTGGCTCCGCCTTGTGCCGCGCCCGGCATCCAAAGAGCCGTGGACGGTGAAGGATGCACTGGCGCATATCGCGCTGCGCAAAGCAGATTACGCCGCCTTAATTGTAGGTGACCCCCGTCCGGCTGAGCAGTTCAACACCAGCCCCACGCGGGGCTTCCGACTGCTGCTGCAGCACTGGCGGGAACAACCAGCGGAACAGGTGCTGGCCTTTCACCGGCAGGTGCAGCAGCAAGTCCTGATTGCTCTGCGAAGTGCCCCGGAAGAAGCGCTTGCTGCGGCTGTGGGAAAAAAGGAGTGGCCCAACGATCTGGTCAGCCACTCCTCACACCACCGCGTCCACGACATCAAGAAAGCCCTGGAAACAGGAGAAAAATAATTGAATTGAACCGCTGTTACCTTAAGAAAGGTAACCTTAACAGCCGCCGCAGTCCGGGCCTGCCGCGACGTCCTGCAGGGGAGGGCGGTTGGGCAGCAGCTCGCGCATTTGCGAATAAATCAATTTGGCCGCCCATTCCGGCATCAACCGGGTGAGCAGGAACATGGTTTTGGCATCTGAGCCAACCAGCACATGATATTTGTTTTTCTCGATGCCATCCACCATGATCTCAGCTGCCCGTGACGGCAGGGTCATCTTGATCTTGCTGGTCTCGGCTGTGCGGTTCGAGCCCACCATGGTGACGCCTGAATTGGCCGAAATGTTGGTGGCGATGGCCCCCGGAAAAACCAGCGTCACATGCACATTGGTGTCCAGCAGCTCGGAATGCAGCCCTTCGGTGAACAGCTTGACCGCTGCCTTCGAGGCGCCGTAAGCCGTTTGTCCAGGCACCGGCAGAAAGCCGCCCATGCTGGAAATGTTCACAATATGGCCTTCGGGCCGCCGCATGAGGTAGGGCAGGAAGGCGCGGGTCATGTACACTGTCCCCCAGAAGTTGATCTTGACAACCCGCTCGATATCACCGCACTCCAGTTCGCTGATGCGTAAAAATTTTTGAATGATCCCAGCGTTGTTGATCACGCCATCTACACAGCAGTGTGCTTTTACCACCGCTTCGGGCAGCGCCATCACCGCTTCGCGCTCGCCGATGTTGACCACGTGCTCCGACATTCTTTCGGCGTTTTCGCCAGCCAGAGCCCGGGTCTCGTGCAGCGCGGCTTCATTGATGTCCACGGCGGCAACCTTCGCACCCTTGCGCAGCAGCAGAAGAGTCAACTCACGGCCCATGCCGCTCCCGCTCCCCGTAACCACAAACGTTTTTCCCTTTACCTGCATGTGCTCACCTCGGTTGACAATTATTTTTGGATATTTGTGGTAATTATACTGTTAAAACTTCACAATGCCTTTCCAGCCTCAGCAGCGGGTTCAGGCTTCGGCCTGCCGCTGCGCCAGGAACCAAGCAGTGCACCCAGAATGATCAAACACATGGCAGCAAGAGAGACTGCCGTCAGGCGCTGGCCCGCAAAAAGGACCAGGTTCAGGGTGGAGAGCAGGGGGGTCAGGTAGGCCAGCGAGCCTATGACGCGCGAATCGCCGCGCTTCAATCCGGCATCCCAGAAGAAGAAAGCTGCTCCCATGGGTCCAATCCCCACCAGCAGCAGGAACAGCCACTGGGCAGTGGATACCCTGGCGATCTGCGCCAGCGTGCCGCCGCCCAGGAAATAGATGCCCAACGACAGCATTCCGGAGATCAGGCAGAAAACGCCGATCGAATCGGTCGGGAAGGGCGGCAGGCGTTTGGTCAGCAGCGAATACAGTGCCCAGATCAAGGCTGCCCCTAGCGCAGCGGCGTAGCCGGGCAGGTACTGCAGCTGCAGATCCGCTCTGCCGCCTGTAGCTATCAGACTGGCTCCGGCCAAACCCAGGACCGCACCGAGGATGTGGTTGGCACGCAGGGATGTGCCCGGCAGAATCAACGGCGTGAGCACCACAATCAGCAGCGGCCACAGGTAATTGATCAGGTTAACCTCCACCGCAGGTGCGTTGGCGAAGGCTGTAAAGTACAGGAAATGGTAGCCAAAGATACCGCCCGCGCCCACCAGCAGCACCTTGAGCGGCACACGCCACCCGCCGCGGCGTACGAGCGAAGTCAGCCCGCTGGTCAGCAAGGTGACTCCCAGCAGCAGCAGGCGCGGCACATCCTGCAGCCCGCTGCCGGCCAAAGCCAGCGTGCTCCACAGCAGAATGGCGGTCAAGGCCAGAAGGATTGCGTTGGTGGGTCTCATGAGGAATCAGACCAAAACATGATTCTAACAGGATTAATTTTTTACCGTCAGCAGAACTGACACCATGGAGGTGCCATCTCGTGCGGTAGGGTTACCCCTTGAAAAAGCCTGGCATTACGCTATATTAAATGAGGGGGTGTCTGCTGGAAAGGGGTGCTTTCTGGAGGGAGATATGAAACGTGGGAAGTTAGAACCGATTATCTTAATCGGTCTGGTGCTGTCTTTGCTTTTGGGCAGCTGCAATCCAGCTGGTTTGCCGCAAGGGGCTGATGCGGTCTGGGACCTGGTAATCATTGGGGATTCAAGCCTCTGGGAGCTGGGAGAAGCCTACGGAGCCCAAATAGAAAAAGACCAGGGGGTACAAGTGATGCTGCACGATTTTGCACTGCCCAGTCTGAGCGCGGGGCTAGTGCTGGGGGTCCTCGAAACAGGTGATTCCGTCAATGCCCGTTTGGCTGATCTTCCTGAAGCGTTGAAAAATGCAGAGGTGGTTGTAATGTGGGTCAACCCAGAAGCATCGGTGGATTCCGACCAATTATTGCCCCTCTACCGTTGTTTTTCCAGCCAGGCCCCGGGTGACACCGCCTTCAGTCTGGAGGTTCTGGCCCCTTTTACCGCCGATCTTCAGGCCATCTGGCAGTTTGCAATCGACTTGAGGGACGGTCAGCCGACAATCTTCTTTGCAACCGATCTCTATAACCCTTTGGTAGCAGAATGGCAGCGAACCGGTGCCTTTGATGGATGCACAGCTTGCTGGGAAACCCTCTCCACTGCCGCACGCAAGGCTGCTGAAGCTCACGGAATACCATTTCTGAGCCGTCTGGATGTTTACAACGGGATCGACCGAACAGAAGACCCTGTGGTGAAAGGTTTCATCCGTGATGATGGCGAACATCCCACCCGGTTAGGTGCTGAAGCCACCGCCCTCGCCCTATCAAAAATGGGTTACGAGCCTGTTATTCCATAACAATCGGTCCTAAATCCATTCCTGGTCGCAGGATTTGGCCTTTCGGCAATTTTGTTATCCATATTCAGAAAAAATAAACGCCTGATATTGCGAAATCGGGAACTTTTTTGCGCCTGAATTCGACTAGAATTGTGGATATTATTACTATACAAATTAATGGAGAAAATCGATGAAACGAATTGCATTTGTTCTGTTGATCGCCATGCTGGCGCTTTCCGGCTGCAACCTGATGGATATGGTGATCACCTCATCCGAAGGCAAGGCACCCACGCCGGTAGAAGAAGTTATCGTGGCAGAGACGCCTATGGTCCCCACCGATACGGCTGCACCCACGAAGACTCCCACGGAGGAAGTCATCCCCACTGAAACTGCAGCTCCTGCATCAAGCCTGCTGGCGTACCTCACATTGGATGGGAACATCCATCTGAAGAACCTGATCACCGGTGAAGACCGCGCCCTGACAGAGGATTCGACCAAGAACAACCCCGAAGCCGATTTCGGGGTGAACTACTACAACCCGCAGTGGTCCTCAGATGGGAAAATGCTCGCTTACCAGCGCATGTTAAGTGAAAAACACCCCGAGGGCTACGACTACGAATACAATTTGTGGGTCTATAACCTTGAAATCGATTATGCCGACGAGGTCTTGCACGCAACCATGACGTCCGGTTATACCTGGCGCCCGGGCACACACCAGCTGACCTACTCCTTAGGAATTGACAACAATTACTTTTTCGGCCGCGATGGCGTTGATCCAGCACTGGCAACCGGAATCTGGTCGATCGATCTTGACGCCTTCACAGCCCCTGCCGAACTTGTTGCGCCGTCCGCCGGGTTGACCCTGGTGAATCCGAAATGGTCTGCCGATGGACGCATCCTGTCTTTTGAAGAGGTTTTGGCCATGGAAGGCAGCGGCACCTTCGCCTACTTTGACACCTCGGTCAATGAATATGTACGGCGTGAGCAGCAGGTGGGCGGCTACGATCTGGCGCCCGACGGCTCCTGGCTGGTGTTTGATACCATGACCTACATTGCCTCCGGTATGGAACGCATCTGGCGGGTCAACCTGGACTGGACCGGCGCGCAGCGCATTTCGCCCCACTACGGCGAGGGCTATGCCTTCTTCCCGCGGCTTTCTCCAGACGGGCAGCAGGTAGCCTACTTCAAGGCGCTCAACCTGCCCGGAGATCCGGACATGGGACAGAATGAAATCTTTGTCCAGCCGGTGGTGGAAACCAACGAGCCAAAGTCGCTGGGGATGGTCAACACCCCGGTTACCCTGGAGTGGACTGGCGATGGCAAGAGTCTGATTGTATCCGTCTCAAACGGTGAAGATTTTGAAATCCTGCGCATCAATGCTGCTGACGGCTCGGTGGAAAAGCTTGCCGACGGCATTCAGCCTGCTATGCAGCCGTAAGGAGTTGAAAGATGTCATTTCAAGCCTATTTAGACGCGGTTGAACAGAAAACTGGGATTGCACCCAAAGAATTCGTCAGAATGGCTGAGGAGAAAAAACTGACAGAATATAAGGACATCATGGCCTGGCTTAAGAATGATTATGGGTTAGGCACCGGGCACGCCAGGGCAGTCGTATATGTTATTCAACATGGTCCTGAATTTGAACTAAAACATACCACAGGTACCCATCGCGATGAGTCCGGCACTTTAAACCTGGAAGGCAAAATCAAAAAATAATCGGTTCGGCAAATGCTGGCTGATGACCGGAAATAGACCACGTGATGGGTATATGGATGTGTTTCACTTGACATCTTCAACCAATCACGTGGTTTTTATTGGGATGGTTCACCCTGTGCCCGTTTGGTAAATTCACCTGTGGATTTTCAGGCCAATATCTTCCCCAGGATATTGCACCTCATACCATAGATTATTTTAACGATTTCCCGAATTACGCATTCGTGCAGCAGACGACTAGCGATTGATCACGGGTAAATATGCGTCATAAATTCCCTGCGGGCATACCACATCCTGAACACCCCCCAGGACATAGTAATTGGGGTCGTCTGAGTCCCTGGCAATCACAAAGATATCATACGTGCGGGAGCAGGTGGCGGCGAAATCCTGCTTCACCCGGGAAGGGGTGTAGCTGCTAGTGAAAGGCGGATTGGAAACATCCGTTTTAAAGTCGTAAATCATGGTGGAGTTGGCGTAAACCTGAAAGCCCAGCAGCTGCGGTCCGCTGGATTTATTGATGGTGAACGGCTCGAGGTGGATTTTGCAGGTCGAGCGGGTGGCAAGGGTGCAGCTGGCGTTGAGCGGGCTGGCGTATAAAGTCGCTTCCGGTGCAGCGGACGTCGCCTGCGGCTCCATAAGGTTTATCCACACGGCAGCTGCCAGCAGAGCGACGGCTGCCGGGATAAGCCAGATGCGTACCTTCATGAGGAATGAGCGCGGCATGGAGGACATCCGGTTACGGCACGGCGGAAGGACAGGTTACATCAAAAATTGCACCAGAATTCAAATAATTCAGGTTATCCTGCGTTTTTACCTGCAAATAAATGGAGTAAACCTCGCCGCAGGCAGCCGCAAAGTCCTGGGCTACCAGGGAAGGGGTATAGGATCCCGCACCAGGCGGATTGGACACATCGGTTTTAAAATCATAGATGATGGACCCGTTAGCGACCAGCCGTATTCCGGCTAATTGCTTTCCAGATCCAGCATCAAATATCATGGTGAAAGGATCCACATGGATTTTGCATACATTGGGTGCGGCAATATAACAGCCGCCGTTAACGGGGCTGGCGTAAGCCTGGTCCAGGCTTTGTGCGGTGGTCCCACGGGGTTTAATCAGGAATAACACACCCCCGAGCAGGATAATGGCGGCCATAATCAAAATCAGACGTTTACCCATGTTTCCCTCCAGATGATCACCAGGCGAGTTGATGAATAAAATAATACACTATTTAGGTCTAATATGTCAATTATATTGTGGCAGAATCAAGCGATCCCTGGCGAATGGCCAGGGATCCAGTAAAGGTTTCAGCGAATATGGGCCGGGTTAGAGCCTGGTCACCACTAACGGGCCGTCTTCCGTGACGACCAGCGTGTGCTCGAACTGCGCCACCGGCTTGCGGTCGGTGGTGCGCAGGGTCCACTGGTCGTCCTCTTCGTAGATGTCACCCGAGCCGGTGGTCAGGAAAGGTTCAATCGCCAGCACCCACCCGGGTTGAATCAGGCGCCGGTCATTGGCGCGGTAAAAGTTAAAGATGGTGCCCGGGTCATCATGCAGGGTGTGACCCACCCCATGGCTGGTCAGGGGTTTGACGATGCGGTAGCCAGCCTTGCGCGCCGTCATTTCAGCTGCCCGCCCGATGTTGTTGACCGGCCGGCCAACCTGGACCGCCGCAATGGCAGCATCCAGCGCGCCGCGGGCGGCAGTTAAAAGCTGCTCAGTCGCCGGGGCAACGGGCGGCACAGCCAGGCTGCCGCCGTTGTCGGCGAAAATACCGTCCAGCGAGGCGGATACGTCGATGTTGACGATGTCGCCGGGCTGGATCACGCGCCCGTCCGGGATACCGTGCGCAGCCACCGGGCTGATCGAGATGCAGGTGGCGCCCGGGAAGCCGTAAACGGCGGGGGGTGCAGGCACCGCGCCGGCTTCGCGCAGCAGGCGCAGGCCCAATTCGTCCAGTTCGAGGGTGGTCATGCCGGGCTGAACCGCGTCCATCATGCTTTGCAGCACCTCAGCCACAATCCGGCCGATTGTTTTTAGTTTTTCAAGTTCATGCAGGTCAGTGATGGTCATAGAGAGCAAGTATCGCGCGTCATGGGTCAGGTGTCAAGGAAATGGTAGGGGGTTGGTAGGGGCGCACATCGTGCGTCCGGTTTTCGTCAGGGCGCGCACGAGAACTTAGCGTCCCCGAGCAAAGCGAGAGGGATCGCGCGTCCGGTTTTCGTAGGGGCGCACATCGCGCGTCCGGTTTTCGTAGTCCGGTTTCGTAGGGGTAACACCGCGCGTCCGGTTTTCGTCAGGGCGCGCATCGCGAGTCCGGTTTAGTTGGGGCGACACCGCGCGTCCGGTTTTCGTAGGGGCGCGCAGCGCGCGTCCGGTTTAGTTGGAGCG
>CAYPJS010000100.1:0-1918 GCA_964411135.1 uncultured Anaerolinea sp. | reverse complement strand
TTCAGGCGGCCAATTAAGCGCGCCAGGTCGGTGCGCTGGTTCGTACTCGTGAGACGGTAATACGCCTCCGGCGGTACGAACACCACATACTCCACCCGGTCGATGTACCCTTCTGGAACCACAAAGCGCGTCTCGAAGACCACGTCTTCCTGTGCCGGTTCGAAAGGCAGGACCGCTGCCGAGGTCACCTGCAGCTGGCTTTGCGGTCGGCACTGCAGGATGGTAATGCACAGGTCGGGCTTACCGCGCGAATCCTCATGCAGGGCTAGCGTGAACTCCAGATCAACCGGTGCCTCGTAGCTCTTCTCCAACAGGCGCAGGATCTCGCGCATACGTTCAGCAAAGGGGGTCAGGCGCAGCATCTCCTCGAAGGTCAGAACCAGCTTGCCCGTATCATCTGCCAGCAAGCGCGTGCGCAGCGACGATAAATAGCCGCCCTCATCCACCTGGGCCAGGTAGCGCAGCGGTTCGTATTTGGCATTCAATACGTCCGCAATCGGCAGGGTGGTGAAGCGGTTTTCCTTGAGATCGATCAGGTCGACGAACTGCTGCGAGTAGCGCCGGATGGACTTAAAATCGGTGGACGGGCGGAGCAGCGGGTGGCTGAGCGCCACCAGGCGCGGGAAATCATTGCCCACCCGGTCCACGGCACGCGTGCCCAGGCCCCACACCAGACGGGCAAAGCCATCTTCGCGGCGGATTTGCGGTGCCCAACGGTACAGGTTGCGGCTGAAAGCCACCCCGGCGCCGTGCGGCAGGAAATACTGCCCGAACTGCTCCCCCTCGACGGTCTGAATCAATACCGCCATGCGTTCGTCGTAATCCTGCAGCCCGCGGCTGCGGCGGTAGAGCAGTGCATTCGGGTTGAGGGTTGAGGCATAAATGCGGCGCAGCCCGTCGGTGAAGGCGCGCAGGTTCTGCGGGCGCGTGCCCTGGTTGGGCAGGAAAACGCTCTCGTACTTGCCGGCGAAGGCTGTGCCAAAGTTGTCCTCCAGCAGGCTGGAGGATCGTACGATCAGCGGCTGCTTGCCGACCCGGTCCAGCAGTCCCTCGAGCCGCGCCAGCACATCCGGCCGGAACTCGCCGTCCTGAAAGTCCTTTACGATTTTCGGATAATCGGCGCGCATTTCGGTTTCGGTTTTGTATTTCTGGTCATTCCAGCTGAACAGGTTGTTGATCGACATGAATGTGTAGAAAACATCCGAGCCGATGAAATAGGATTCCGGCGTGGTCAGGCAGGTATCGCGCGTGATGGTCGAGACCTGGCTGAGGATGCGGTGCGCCAGTAGCATACCCGCCGCCTTGCCGCCGATGCGCCCCGGCCCGATTTTGCGTACACGGATATCCTGCAGGTCGGCGATGGTAAACCACTTTTTGGCGACGTTGATGTAGCGCAGCTGGTCGCTAATCAGGTTGCGAATCAGGACCACCTTGGTCTCAAGCAGCCGAGCTTCGTAATTGGCGCGTTCGGCATCCGGCATGCGCTCGATAGTCATGGCCTGTTCGAAGACCAGGTCCAGCGGGGCCAACTCCGGGTTGAGCGAAAGCATCAATCCCACCACGTCGATCCCGCGTTCAGCCAGCACGTCGTTGATGATATGCTCCAGGTCGGCCAAATTGAAGTGACGCGAGAACTGCAGGTCGGTCAACTGGTCGCGGATGCGCGAGACGCGTGTCTCCCAGATCTCTGCCGGCTCTTCATCGAAAGGATTGCGCAGCCCTTCACGATCCTGCGAGGCTACCGCCATACGGCGCACCTCGATTTCGAAGTCATTGGGTCGCACGGTGCCGCTGGAGAACAGCTCGCGGCGCATTTGCTGACGGATGCGCCCGGCCAGGATGGGGTACTGGGCCAGGGCCAGATGGATGTCCATCAAGCGGTCAGAGTGACTGGGAGGGAATGCCATAGCGGCCTCGT
>CAYPJS010000099.1:0-6829 GCA_964411135.1 uncultured Anaerolinea sp. | reverse complement strand
CTGACAGCTAACTCATGGTTCCAGATATTCTCCCACGCCACACTTTGTATATTGCCAAGAGACGTGTAGTAGGATTGGCACGGCAGAACGCTGCCGTCAGGTTCAATGCACATATTGTACAGCGCTGCAGAACAGCCTTTGATCCCGAGTTCCATTTGCACGGGGTCAAAGTTGCAGTACTGAGTCGGGGTGTACCAGATCAGACGTTGGCGGGCTCGCTCAGTTTTATCCCGCGCGATTTTGAGCAGCGGAGGCAGAGCCGTTTCTGCCAGCCCCGTTCCGACGGTAGTCCCACGCCCTGAGTAGATGAGGGCGTTCAAGCCAATGGTCGGAACGCCAAGGTCCGCCAGAAAATCCAACGTTTGACTGAGATAGGGGGCATTCTCTTGCAGCAAGGTCGAATTGGTCATGACAAAAAGACGGGTAGCAAGGACGTTCCGCAGACCAGCAACGGTATCATCCCAGGCACCATTCGGTCCAACCATGCGGTCATGAATCTTGGGATCATGCGATTCCAGCGTAATTTGCACATGGTCCAATCCAGCGTCAACCAGAGATTGCACCAAAGCAGGGTCCTTTAGTTGGCGGCCGTTGGTATTGATACCGGTTATTTGCCCCAATTTTTCAGCGTGGGCGATTAGTTCAGGCAGGTCTTGACGCAGGGTGGGTTCACCGCCTGTAAAAACAATGTGAGGGATGCCGATATCCCACAATTGGTCAAGGATGCTCTTCCATTCCTTCGTACCGAGCTCTGGAAAGCTGCGCGGACGGGCATTATAGCAATGCGGGCAGTTATTGTTGCAGCGGTAGGTAAGCGCCAGGTCCATGCGGTATGGCGCTGATGGGGTTTGTGAGAAGGGTGCCAGGACCTCCAGCTCCAAATCATGGATTGGGCAGGCACCATCAGGGGCAGTCAATTCATCAAGTTGAGGCAAAAATTGCGCGTAGTCAATTAATGCCTGCTCACGCGGTACCTTGAAAGACCGGGTAATCAGCCGGGCTACATCATTTTGCTCTTGCTTTTCCAGGGCCAGGTAAGCCATCATTGACGCGGTTGGGTTGAGGTGGAAGGCACGGTTGGCATTGACCAGCAGCAAGCCGTGCCCATCCTTTTCAAGGCGTAAGTGGATGCGGGATTTTCCACCACGGTCATCTCGTGTATAGTGGTAAACACCCGGCTTAGGCAGAGCGATTGGTTTATGGTGGTCGCCGTTGCGTGGAAACAAACGCGTCAGGATGTGCGGAATCCGATCAGCCATGAGGTATGGTTTACCGCCCTCCGCCTGCGCAGGCACAGGCGCAGCCGGCACAGGCACAGGCGCAGGCGCAGGAATGACCGCCACCGCCGCCGCCAAAGCGGGAGCCGCCCGAGTAGGTGGTTTTTGGCACTGGATTGGTGCGGTTCGTGATGGTGTCCGTGAAGGAGGTCAGGTTGCCGACCACATCCTTCGAGAAGCTCTGAACGCCGGTTACCATAGAGGCTGCAAAATCGGCACCTGGCATCTTGGGCAAATTAATGGTTCCGCCACCCATCGACGGGGCACCGATGGAGGTAGGTTGGACAGCTGGACCGGCAGCGGTTGTACCAGACATGCTTTGCGACATGCCCGGGTCAAAGCGCCACCACCAGGTGGGCACAAATATCGGTTGCGGACCGAAAGACTGGGTGGTGCGATCTTCCCACTGGCGGTCCAACATGGTCCAGTCCATGACCTGCTCGTACATCTCAGACTTGACCTCGGGCGTTCCCGCAGCCTGAACCTGTTCCCAGGCTTTCTCCATAATGGCTGTGTAGTACGCAACCGATTCTTTCCTGCTGAATCCTTTCATTTTTTCTGAAACAGATTTCACCAGCCCGATTACTACGGTTTGCAGGTCGCGCCGTTGCTGCGCTTTACCTTCGGTTTTGAAAGCCTGGCAGAAGTCGATTTCATACGGCTGCAAGGTTTCAGGCAGGGGAGATGTGATTTCAAGTTTCAATGGGTCGCGGGTTACAACACGTGCTGCGCCCTTTTTGAGGGTGCTGAACAGGATCATGCTCATTACCTTGTCGAGAGGCTGTTCCATGAGAATGGCTGCCTCAACCGCAGTCAGGCCGCGTTTAATACCATGACCTTCCACTGCAATCTTCGGCGGCATATACTGCAGTTTGCGTTTTTCCGCTGCTTTCGAGCCCAGGATACCCGTCCCAACAATAAACAGGATTATCCCGCCAAAACACAGGAAAGGGAAGAAAAAGTCAAATGAAAAGCCGCGAGAGACCGGCGGGGGTGCTTCGGTGGCAACAACTACTTCAGCGGGCACCAATTCCATTGGGAAGCTGGTTCCAAAACGGTAAATTGTCTCGGCATCCGCGTTGTCAGCCGTCCAGGTATACACAACCCGGTTTTCAGCGTTATAGCTTGCAGCAGGTTCCTCGCTGCCGGGCCAATTATTGGATGGAGTGAAGTAACGGGGCTGGTCTGACTCCAGACCAGGTGGCAGTATAAACGTGAAGGCGTATTGGGTGCGCCCACTCACGATTGATGAATCGAAGTAACTGGGTTCGAAAACCAGGCTGGCATAAGGGACGCCATCCACAGCTTCGGCAACTCCCAGCGCATTTCTTACGATTCCAACCACCACATTCAATTCGCCAGATGAGCCAGGTTGTATGCTTCGGCTGCCAAGGTGGACTTCGATTCCAGGGAAGACCACAGTAGAATCAGCAACTCTTTCGACTGGCTGCCCGTCGATGGTTGCAGTAACGCTATTCAGATCATAATCGTAATTGGGCAGGCCAATATCAATTATATCCAGCGGATCGCCATTCGAATCGTTGGAAAAAGTAATTAAATAATCCAGACTAATCGTCCCGTCAGAATTGATGAATACTCCAATATCCTGAAAGGGAACTTCGAATGAATAACTTTGCGCCTGCGCTGGCGCTGGAAAAATAAGTACCAGCAGCCAAACAAGCAGCAGGAAGCCGCCCCGAATCCTGTGCATAATAAACCTCCCCGAGAAAAATCTTAATTTACCACTTGGGTTCTTCGGTCAACTGGTATGTGGTATGGCACCACGGACAGGTCACTACAGGTGCACCTGCAACCATTTTGACATCCTCGCTTTTTAAAGTCCCACCGCAAGATCGACATTTGATCGTATCCATACCGACGTTACCTGGCAGATCAATTTTTAGCGTCACATTATTGTCCGCAGGCTGTGCAGCTTTCCGCGTAGCAAAGAAAACGAGAACCAATCCAATGCCGATAAGGACAATTCCTATAGGGATCCAACCGTAATTATCGGTATCAGCAGTTGCTCCAATAATCATTAATACGCCAAACAGAATTAGAATGGCTGCGACAATTGATGCTATTACTTTTCCTGCACGCATGGGAATCCTCCAGTTTTGAGTAGTGTATCATTTAATCAAATGGAGCACAATTTCTAATGAGCGTTGATCAACCAGCAAATTTGTAAACTTCGTAATAATCCAAACAATCATTTCGATATACGCAGCAGAATAAAAACCGTTTCTCCGTGTATTTACCAGGTGACCGACCTGCTATAATTTGCGGTGGAGGAATACCCGATGAGCCTTCAGGACGCATATAAAGAGTATCAGAATCTCGTTCAATCGCTCAATTTTCACTCATATCGCTATCACGTATTAGACGCCCCTGTGATCAGTGATTATGAGTATGACAAAATGCTTAAACACCTCATTGAGATCGAAACAAATCATCCTGATTGGATTTCAAACGATTCTCCAAGTCAACGCGCGGGCAGCGGTGTGCTCGAGAAATTTACAAAAGTGCGCCACCCCGGGCCGGTATTGAGTCTGGCAAATGGCTTCGGTGCGCAGGATGTCCGCGGTTGGTATGAACGGATCCTGCGTTTGGACGAAAGAGTGGATCAGACCGGTTTTGTGGTCGAGCCAAAGATTGATGGACTGACCGTGGTGCTGCATTACCAGGATGGGCGGTTTGTGCTGGGTGCTACGCGTGGTGATGGTGTGATTGGTGAAGACATCACCATGAACCTGCGGACCGTGCGGGCACTGCCGCTAACCATACCGGTAAACCCTGATGGACCAAAGCCGCCTTCTCGACTGGTCGTACGCGGCGAAGCCTACATGAACATCCAGGATTTTGATGCGCTGAATCAAAACCTTTTAGAAGCAGGCGAGAAAACCTACCAAAATCCTCGAAATACAGCTGCCGGGTCCCTGCGGCAGCTTGACCCCGGGCTAACTGCATCCCGTCCGCTGCGATTATTGATTTACCAGATTCTAGACTCGGACGGGCCAATTCCAACCACCCAGTGGGAACTGCTGGCGTATCTGCGGGCACTCGGTTTTCCAGTTACGGACCAGGCATCCTTATTTAAGACTCTCGACCAGGCGATTGATGCTTGTGAGGCATGGATTGACCGGCGAGACACGCTGCCATTCGAGGTGGATGGAGCTGTAATCAAATTGAATGATCTTCGCCTGGCAGCAGACCTGGGGGTTGTTGGCAAGGACCCTCGAGGTGCGCTGGCGTTCAAATTTCCTGCCCGCGAGGTAACCACAACCTTACAGGGGATCGGGATTAATGTCGGGAGGACGGGCGTATTAACTCCGACCGCGCTGCTCGAACCGGTCGAGGTAGGCGGGGTAGTGGTAAAACAAGCCACCCTCCACAATTTTGATTACATCTTTGAAAAGGATATCCGCATCGGGGACCGAGTCCTCCTTAAACGTGCGGGGGATGTGATTCCATATGTTATCGGACCGGTAACCGAGCTTCGGACCGGTAACGAGAAAATATTTGAGCCGCCCAAAGTCTGCCCTGCCTGCGGGCAGTCCGTGGAGCATATTGCCGGTGAAGTGGCCTGGTATTGTGTGAACGCAGCCTGCCCGGCGCAATTGATCCGCAATGTGGAGCATTTCGTCGGACGCGGATCGATGGATATCGTCGGCCTGGGTATAAAAATCGTGGAGCAGCTCGTCGAATCAGGATTGGTCAAGGATGTGGCTGACCTGTATAACCTTACCAAAGATGACCTGCTGAAGATTGAGGGTTTTGCAGATAAAAAAGCAGATAATCTGCTGGCGTCCATTAATGTTTCTCGCCAACAACCTCTGGCAAGATTAATCACCGCATTGGGTATTCGTGGTGTGGGTGAAGTGATGGCATCGGATTTGACGAAGGTCTATCCTGATCTGGAGGCATTAAGCCGAACCAATCTGGAAAATTTGCAACTGATTGAAGGCGTTGGCCCCAATACTGCCCTGGCAATCGTAGATTGGTTTGCCAGACCGGCCAATCGGAATATATTATCCAAGTTGAAGGATGCCGGTGTCTGGCCGCGGGTCGAACAGAAGAATGAACCGATGGGTCCGCTGCCCCTGGAAGGGTTTACCTTTGTGGTTACAGGCACCCTGCAAGGGTTTAGCCGGGAGGAAGTCAAGGAGTTTATTCAGAAATTTGGCGGCAAAGTTACCGATTCGGTCACCAGGAAGACGGATTTCCTGGTTGCCGGAGAAGCAGCCGGGTCGAAACTTGATAAGGCACGCAGTCTGAACGTGACCATAATCGATGAAAATGGCCTGCGCAATATGGTTTCAAGCCCGTCAGAGAAGCTGGGATGACTGCGAAAACAAAAGCATTGGTATTGAAACCAGGCAGAGAAAAATCGGTCTTGGGTAGGCATCCCTGGCTGTATTCCGGTGCAGTGGGTCAGGTTGTGGGTGACCCTGGTATGGGGGAAAGTGTCTTAATCCGCGATGCCCAGGGAACTGCACTTGGGTGGGCAGGCTACAGCCCAACTTCCTCCATACGTGCACGGATGTGGAATCTGAATCCTAATGAATTCGTCAATGAAGGATTCTTTAGAAAACGGATTCAGGCGTCAATCTTGCGCCGGGAAGCCTATGGCTTGCAGAACTCAACCAATGCGCTCCGGCTGATCCATGCAGAATCAGATGGGCTGCCGGGCCTGGTGGTTGACCGATATAACGATGTCCTGGTAGTGCAAATCCTGTCAGCTGGAGCTGAACATTGGCGGGAAACGATTATTGGATGCCTTTCAGATGTTCCTGGAGTTAATACGATTGTAGAGCGATCGGATGTGGATGTACGGACACTGGAAGGCTTGGAGCCGCGTTCAGGGGTCCTGTATGGGACAGCACCAAAGACCGTAGAGATATTTGAAAACGGATTGAAATTCCAGGTGAATGTACTGACCGGTCAGAAGACCGGCTTCTACATCGATCAAAGGCGAAACAGGCAAATGGTGGGTGAGCTGGCCAAAAACCGCGAGGTATTGAACTGTTTTTGCTACACCGGCGGCTTCAGCCTGTATGCACTCGCGAATGGTGCCGCGCACGTAATTTCAGTCGATTCTTCGAGTGAGGCACTCGAATCAGGTAAAACCAATTTGGAGATTAATGGACTGCCAGCATTGAAGTCGGATTGGCTGGAGGGGGATGTATTTAAAGTTCTGCGCAGGTTGCGGGAAGAGGATCTTAAATTTGATATGGTGATTCTGGACCCGCCAAAATTTGCTCCAACGGCTGCCCAAGCTGAAAGGGCTGCGCGCGGCTATAAGGATATTAATTTGCTTGCATTCAAGCTATTACGCCCTGGCGGGATACTGGCAACCTTTTCCTGTTCGGGCGGGGTGTCAGCGGAATTGTTCCAGAAAATCGTGGCAGGTGCGGCTGCGGATGCTGGCATGGATGCAAGGATTATTCAAACGCTCACACAAGGGCCCGACCACCCGGTGGCTCTGGGTTTCCCTGAAGGTGCGTATCTGAAAGGCCTGATCGTTCAGGTATGAACAAAGCAGGTGGAAGGTG
>CAYPJS010000098.1:0-27405 GCA_964411135.1 uncultured Anaerolinea sp. | reverse complement strand
TTGCAGGTGTGAAGTAGGGTCTTGCATCCGGCCAATATTCTGGTCCACCAGCACCCCAGTCAATGCTGCGGCGGTGTGTCCAGGCGTAAGCGCTCAATGCCACCTTATCCAGAATTTCATTCTGGTCGCGGCGCTCCATCGCTTGCAAAGTGGAACGAAGGAAGGCAGTATCCCAGAAATTCCCGCCAGGTTCCAAAGCCGGCATAACCGGGACGGCGTTTTCTTTGACCACCAGGGCTGCGAGCGGTAAGAAGCGGTCCAGGAAACGCTCGACAAGATCTTGCTGAGTCCAACCTCCGGCTGACCAGGCGGAGCGCAAATTGGGGCGGTCGCAAAATTGGAAATGGGTAGCACCCCAACGCGTGTAAGCTGAAATGAGCGGGCTGACATCATCCATATTAGAAGCTCGACCAAGTTGCAGATTAAACTGAATCAATGGATTGATGCCCGACTCTTTTAAGGAACTGATGAAAGATTCTGGAATGGCCCTGTTGGTATCCGTGCGCATCACCAGCCAACTTGCGCCCAGATCAACCAGGATTGGCAGCCATTGCTGAAGGTCGCGGTCTGTGTAATGCAGCGTATCGGGAAAGTAGTGAAAACCAAGCCGCCCGGAATGGATAAACGGTTGAGTTTGGGGGTAATTTCGCTCTTGATTGGTCATTTTCATTTTTCCCTGAGTTTCTAGTACGGAGTTCGGTTGCGAAGATTGTTACAAGAACCATGCCACTAACAGAAATCTAACCGGTTAAATAGTTAAAAAATGCATGGGCAGGATCCTTTGAACCTGCTATAATTCACCCGTTTATGATATTAGTCACTGGAGGTACTGGCTTCATTGGCCGGGCGTTGGTGCGTCAACTGATTGCCAGCGGTCAGGAAGTACGGACATTACTCAGGCCATCGAAATCGTCGCCGCGATTACCCCGGGGGATACCAGTCGAGGTTGCCGTTTGTAGTCTGTTAGATGAGCGCGGTTTACGAGCAGCCCTGCGCGGTGTGGATGTAATATTCCACCTGGCAGGCAACGAACGCCGTAGTTCGCACGCCAAATTACAGGAAGTCGATATCCAGGGAACGCAGGTGCTGACCAATGCGGCTATTCAAGCAGGGGTGGAGCGTATCATCACGGTCAGCCACCTCGGTGCAGACCGCAATTCAGCTTACCCTGTGTTCAAGGCCAAAGGAATTGCTGAAAATGCAATAATCCATTCTGGTCTCGACTACACGATTTTTCGTTCTGCGGTGGTTTTTGGACCTGGCGACCAATTCACGACCAATATCGCCCGAATGTTGGTGAACTGGCCAGGACCATTCTTGCTTCCAGGTGACGGAACCAGCCTGGTGCAGCCATTGTGGATCGATGACCTTATTGCCAGCATGATGATTGCGCTGGATACGCCTACCGTTGTCAATCAGACTGTTTCGCTTGGTGGTGTTGAAGCGCTGCCCTTTCGCCAGGTTGTTGAAATAATCATGGATAGGCTCGGAGTCAGGCGGGTTTTAACCCCGTTTTCCCCTCCCTATTTACGCATGCTGGCATTATTGCTCGAACAGTTTGGCCGTTTTCCGATATCGGTCTACTGGTTGGACTATCTGGCAGCTGATCGAACTACAAATCTTGATACACTCCCTCGGCTTTTCGGAATCCTACCAGCGCGGTTCCATAGTCAGTTGGATTATCTGACGGTTAAGAAACGCCAGACATCTTTGAAAAGAAGGCCGGCTTAAGGTATGAGTAAACGAGTTGTCACAATCCACGGCCATTTTTATCAACCGATCCGAGAGGATCCAACCACCGGATCCATCCCGCGTGAGGATGGGGCGTTCCCTTACCATGATTGGAATGAGCGCATTCACGACCAGTGCTATCGTCCGAATGCCGAGCTTGGAAATTTTGCCCGCATCAGCTTTGACCTGGGTCCAACATTATTTAACTGGATGATTTCGCATGACCCGATTACGGTTTCAAAAATAATTGCTCAGGAACGATCTAATTTCGATCGGTATGGGGTAGGAAATGGAATGGCACAACCCTACCATCACACCATCTTACCTCTGGCGGTTTATCATGACAAAAAGACCCAGGTCTTGTGGGGAATAGCCGACTTTGTGCATCGGTTTGGCCATGCACCGGCAGGCATGTGGCTGCCAGAAGCCGCCGTGGATGAAGAAACGCTGTGCGTCCTTGCGGATGCGGGGGTTGAATTTACAATCCTGGCGCCCTGGCAGGCGGATGCGTTGCACCTGGACACGAACCAACCTTACTGGGTGGAATTGCCAGACGAGCGGCGGGTGGCAGTCATATTCTATGACGCTGAACTCAGCATGCGGGTCAGCTTTGATCCAGGTGCTACATCAAACGCTGATCATTTCCTCAACGACGTCTTGCGGCCCCGGTTTCAGACCAACGGTACCAATCCAGATGCACACGAGATCGTCACCATTGCGTCTGACGGTGAACTCTACGGTCACCACCAGCAATTCAGGGATAAATTCCTATCCTACTTGTTTGAGTCTCGCCAGCCGTCCGAAGTTGCTGAATACACCTATCCGGGGTTATGGTTGAGACAGCACCCTCCGGTTCAGTCGATTAAGATCAAGCCTAACACGTCCTGGAGCTGCCATCACGGGATTTCGCGCTGGAAAGAAGCCTGTCCATGCACCCCCAGCGGGGATTGGAAATATTTCCTGCGCAGCGCAATGGATCAAATCGGCAGCTGGATCGACAGGGTTTTCGTGGAGGAGATGCAGCCTTTCCTGACCGATCCGTGGGAGCTGGTTTATCAGTTCATCGATGTTCTACACGGCAGGAAATCGATCAAACAATTGGTCGAAGCTGCCTGTGGATTTTCGCCGGATGACGATACCCTGACCCACATCGATTACCTGCTGCGGGCGCAGCTGAATAAACAGCGTATGTTCACATCTTGCGGATGGTTCTTCGAGGACTTTGACCGCATCGAACCGCGGAATGTGGTGATTTATGCCAGCCAGGCTATCTGGTGGTTGAAACTGGCTACCGGATCAGATTTGGTTGACCAGGCGAGGACACTTTTCGGTCAGGTGCGTTCCTGGCGCAGTGGTATTAGTGCCGATTCGATCTTTTCGTATCACATCGAACGTCTTCGATACGGTCAAATGTCCTTTGCCTTCATGGAACGTGAGAGCGAACGGTATTAACCCGCCCTGCAATTTTACAATTTTTGTCTAATCTCGCCGAGTGTACTTTTTCTGCCACTCGTACAAACGGTTGAGCGCTTCGATAGGCGAGAGGGCATTGATATCCAGGTCCTTTAACTCAGCCAGAATGGGATTGGTCTCGGGGAAAAGCATCATTTGTTCTGGCAAGTTTGGATCGATTTTGACAGCCTTGCCTGCAGAGGCTTCCAACTGGCGTAAAATCTCGCTGGCTCGCTGTACCACCGGCTGCGGTAAGCCTGCCAGCTGACCAACATGAATGCCGTACGAGCGGTCTGCTCCCCCTGGTACTATTTTGTGCAAGAACACCACTTTGTTGCCGGATTCTGAAACAGCAACGTTGTAGTTGCGCACACCTGGCAGCAGATCGGATAATTGGGTCAGTTCATGGTAATGGGTGGCGAACAGGGTGCGCGAGCGTAACCGGGGGTGGTTGTGCAGATACTCTACAACCGACCAGGCGATCGACAGCCCGTCGTAGGTGCTGGTCCCGCGCCCAATCTCATCCAGGATCAACAGACTGCGCTCAGTAGCATGATGCAGGATATTGGCTGTCTCGATCATTTCGACCATGAAGGTACTTTGACCCGAATGGATTTCATCCTGGGCGCCGATGCGGGTGAAGATTCGGTCTACAAGGCCGATGACGGCAGTAGAAGCGGGCACGAAACTCCCAATTTGTGCCATCAATACGATTAATGCAACCTGGCGCAAGAAAGTGCTCTTGCCGCTCATATTTGGACCCGTGATGATGCGGACAATTTCACCCGGCTCGTAAGTCGAATCATTGGGGACAAAACGTTCACCGTGCAAACCGCGCTCGACCACCGGGTGTCGTCCATCACGGATATCCAGAATAACCGAGTCCGTCAGCTCAGGTCTGACGTAATTTCCATTTGAGGCAGCTTCTGCCAGCGAGGCGAAGGAATCAATATCTGCCAATGCTCCTGCACTTACCAGCAGTTTTTTGCTTGAAGCCGAAATCTGTTGACAGATCTCCTTGAATAGACGTGCTTCTATTTCCCGGATTCTGTCCTCTGCATTGAGTACCAGCGTCTCGTACTCTTTCATCTCAGGGGTGATAAATCGCTCGGCGTTGACAAGCGTCTGCTTACGGATATACTCGGCAGGTGCCTGGCTGGCGGCTCCGCGGGATATCTCAATGTAATATCCAAATACTTTGTTGTAGCCAACCTTGAGAGTCCGGATTCCGGTGCGCTCGCGTTCGACATCTTCAAGTCGGGCAATCCACTCGCGGGCGTGATTTGATGAGGTCAGCACATTTTCGAGTTCTGACGAGAATTCCGGCCGAATGATGCCCGTATTTTGCAGCGTGGCAGGAGGATCATCGGTTACCGCACTTTCGAGCAGGGACAGCTCATCGCTGCATGGATTCAACCGTCCAGCGATTTCCAACAACTGCCCGGAACTTCGCTCCATGAGGGCTCGGATGGCTGGCAGGGCCCGCAGGGTGGAGCGCAGGGCCACTAGGTCGCGCGGCAGCGCGCTGCCTGATATGATTCTACCCGTCAGCCGTTCCAGATCCCCCAGGGGACGCATGGCAGCCCTAAGTTCGGCACGCTGCATACCGTTCTCGGTCAGCAGCTTCACACATTCCTGCCGATAGCGGATGGTTTCGAGATTAAGCAGCGGCTTACTGACCCACTGGCGTATCTGGCGTTTGCCCATCGGTGTAACGGTGTGATCGAGCACGCTCAAGAGCGAACCCTGCACCTCGCCCTGTCGGATGGTCTCCGTCAATTCGAGGTTGCGGCGGGTTGCAGCATCCAGCACCATGAATTCGTCCTGGGTGTACGTTGCCAGGCTGGTCAGCAGCTTGAGCGAGTCCCTCTGGTTCTCATTCAGGTACTGCAGGATCGCTCCTGCAGATCGGATAGCCATCGGCTTACCCCTAAGACCAAAGCCGTCCAGGGACGCCGCTGCAAAATGCTGCATTAATACTTCCTGACAGCGCCCAGTCTCGTAGCGCCAGGCGGGGATGCGGGTCATGTGCCCCGGGAACCCATTTGAGAGGTCAAGCGTGTCTGGCAGCAGAGTCTCAGCCGGGTGCAAGCGCATTAATTCAGATCGGATTGCATTGAAAATATCCGCGCTTTCAAACTCTGTGGTGCGAAATTCGCCGGTGGTAATATCCACGTAAGCCACACCAGCTTTCGAATCATCTGCGACCACAGCAGCCAGGTAATTGTTATGGTCGCCCTTGAGCAAGCCGGGCTCAACAACCGTGCCGGGTGTGACTACCCTTACTACCTCGCGCGGAAACAAGCCTTTAGAGGGCTGCTCGCCGATTTGTTCGCAAATGGCAACATGGTACCCTTTTTCAATCAACCGGGCCAGATAATTCTCAACGGCATGGTAGGGGATGCCTGCCATAGGGATGCGCGAACCTTTGGCTACGTTGCGAGAAGTCAATACCAGATCAAGTTCTCTGGATGCGGTCTCAGCGTCCTGGTCGAAAGTTTCGTAAAAATCCCCCAGGCGGAAGAACACAATTGCATCAGGGTACTGGCGTTTGATATCCAGGTACTGCTGTCGGATGGGTGTGACGTCTTCAGCCATAGGCAAATTCTACGAGGATGCGGACTTTTTCACAAGGTTAATAAACCGCCCGTTTATGTTCCGGGCGGTTGAAAAGTCGGAGATGGTGTTTTAGACCTTTGCCCCGCAGTCGGTGCAGAACTTGGCACCTGGCTGCAGTTTAGCACCGCACTGTGAGCAGTTAGAAGCAGATTTTAATTTTGCACCGCAGTTCGGGCAGAATTTAGCATTTACCTCAAGGGTGTGCGAGCATTCCGGGCAGGTGGCACGGATTGTTTCATCCCAATGCTCCTCAGACAATTTCTTGTCTTCCTCAGCCATACGGGCATGAGCCCAGATCTCCTGGACAGAATGCGACGCCTGAGCAGCACTCATCTCGACGCCCAGATCAGGCGCGCAGGATTTGCACAGACCGCGTTTTTCATTCCAGCATTTCGCGTTGCACACCCAGGATTGGCAGCGCGGGCACTGCCGAAATTGGGGACGCAGCTCCTTAGCTGCTTCCAGGAAAGCTTCATCCTTGGCACGCTGCCAGCTCGCGGAACGTGCTGATTCACCTAACTGGGCTGCCTGATTGAAAATGCCACCAAAAAGATTGCTAGCGGTTCCCAGGGCGTTGGCAATCGTCCCCGTGGCAAACGGAGCAAATCGCGTGCGGTATCCGGAACTGCAGCGGTCGCATTTAAATTCAAACTGGAAACCTGTTTCTGTGCTCAGATCGTCATAATTGCTGGTAAATTCGATGCGTTCGTTCATGCCTGATCCTTGATCTGTGGTTTTTTGCTACCATAAATTATAGCATCGCCCAATTTCTCGGAGCCTAAAAGGGGGAGGAGCTGCAACAAATGTAGGATTTTCTCGTAGATAGGAATGAAAGGAAATTGGGTATGAATCACAACGTATTACGGCGCTCGCGTGAAAACCGTGTTGTTGCAGGAGTATGCGGGGGCCTGGCTAACTTTTTTGGAATCAGCCCGGCCTGGTTTCGCCTTGGATTTTTATTGATGCTTCTGCCTGGAGGAATCCCTGGTATCCTGATTTACACCATATGCTGGATCATCATTCCTGAAGGGTGATAAACAGGTCGAAGTGGGATATAATCGCGCACATGAGTGAAAAACAAGCGCGATTTATCCCTTTTAATGCTGTCAATGAATTTCTGCTGCCGGAATACCGGCTGAAACTGATTCAACAGGTATTTTCCGGGTTAGATACTCTGCCCGAATCCCGTCGATCCGCGATCGCCCGCATGGTCAAACGTAACATTCAAGTGTCGGGTTTTCGCAACAGCAGCCTGGCACCCGCACCTCTCAAGGCGAAAGCCGCCGTAACGACCTTCGAAAAATCCCATGAGTTTGCCGGCCAGATTATGGGTGCCTGGTGTGATCTGCAGCCCGAAATGGCGCAGAAAATCTATGATTTTCTGAAAGCCCGCGGGTGGGAGCTGCTGCCGGTTGAAACGGATCGCGCGAAACTCCCCGGTTTCATTACCCGCTGGCCTGCTGAGGATACTTTCGAGGTCCTGGATGATTCCTACGCAGCCACATACCCGGGAGACGATGCGCACGAGTATGACATCAATATGATGATTGCCTGGTTGAGCGGGCGTCTGCCGGTTGAGATGGTTGACTCAATTGCTGAGGAAGACGATTCGGCTTAACCGCTAACCTAGATCTTCGTCTTCAAGCGGGTGTTCATCATCAAAATCAAAAGGCAGCCCATCCGCTTCATTCATCTCCGTAAGCGGAGTAAGGTCAATATCCCCAAACAGCAGGGATTGTTCTGCCGAAACAATATGCCGTTTGACCAGTTCCAGCATTGCCAGGAATGTGACCACGATTTCGACGCGCGGTGTGCCTTTTCCAAGAATGGTGCGGAAGGTTGTTGTGCGCACATTTTTTAGTAAACTGAGGATCGAGTGAATTTTTTCCCGGATTGTTACTCGTGGCATGCTCACGACCGTGTCCAGGGATTGAAGTGTTCCATGGTTGAAAAATATACTGCGGGCAGCGTCTGTTAAGTCAACCAGAGTAATCCCGGAAAGGTCGAGTTTAGCCTGCGTCGCGATTTTGGGGGGAGTTGCCAGACGCAGATGAGTTTGGAGACCGGCGTCCTCTCGCTGCAGCAGGTATCCGGCTAATTCCTTGAAGCGCTTATAAAGGATTAATTGGCGGGCCAGCGCTTCGCCAGGGTCTTCCTCATCGATAAGGCTGTGGTCGATGGGCGGACGGGGAAGAAGCGCTGCCGATTTTATCTGGAGCAAGCGTGCAGCAATCACCAGGAATGCCGACACCTCCGCCGCATTACGGTCTTGCAGGTTGCGCAGATACTCCAGGTATTGGTCGGTAACTTGCGCGAGGGCAAGCCGGGTAATATCTAATTCGGCTCGCTCGATCAGCTCTAGTAGTAAATCGAGCGGACCTTCATAAACTGCGGTGGCAACCTGATACCCCTCGGTTTGGTGGCTGGCGACTTGGAAACTCACGCGGCAATTATAGCATTGGATTGCGGACTGGCGAAAACTCTTGTGCATGGTGTCAAAATTTCCGCCACCCGGTATAATTCACTCATGACTGAACATCGCTTATCCCATATCGACGAAAACGGGCGGGCTCGGATGGTGGATGTCGGGGCGAAACCTGACACCCACCGCACGGCAGTCGCTCGCGGTGAAATAATCCTAAAGCCCGAGACTGTAGCCTTGATCCGTGAAGGCTTGATGAAAAAAGGCGACGTCTTGAGCGTTGCACAACTGGCTGGAATTATGGGAGCCAAAAAGACTGCCGAATTGATCCCATTATGTCATCCAATCCCAATCAACCAGGTCGCGGTCGACCTGGAACTGGATGAATCCCTACCCGGGGTTAAAATCACCTCGGTCCTTAAAACCACCGGGAAAACCGGAATCGAGATGGAAGCTTTGACCGCGGTTGCTGTAGCAGCCCTAACGGTATATGACATGATAAAAGCGGTCGAGAAAACCGCGAAAATCACGAATATCCGGTTGGTGGAAAAACACGGTGGACTCAGCGGCGACATTATCAACGAATGAAATGAATGGAACATCCATGACCAGCATTACTGTCCTGTTTTTTGCCCATCTGAAGGAAATTGCCGGTATAGCACGCACCTCCTTAACCCTTCCGCAAGATACGACCATTGCTTATTTGAAAGAATACCTTGTCAAGACCTACCCTGACTTGCGCGTAGCCATGCGTACCGCTCTGGTTGCCGTCAACCAGCAGTTTGCCTTTGATGACGAGATAGTCCCAGATGATGCCGAGGTAGCGGTCTTCCCGCCTGTAAGCGGCGGCACCGACCTGCCCGCTGTTTTTCAGATCACGCGTGATGAAATCGACCTGAACGCTCTGCTCGAGAAGATTACGCTGCCTACAACCGGTGCAGCCGCCATCTTTACTGGTATGGTGCGAGGTGTGACCAGACGAGGCGATGCCCACGAGACTGTGGCTTTGGAATACGAAGCCTATGCTCCCATGGCGGAGGCAAAAATGGCCCAGGTTGCTGATGAAATTCGCGAGCGGTGGCCGACTGTGGAGGGGATAGCTATCGTCCAGCGTATCGGTACCCTTGTGCCGTGCACACCTACCGTACTGATTGCCTGTACAGCTCCCCACCGTGATACAGGCGTATTTGACGCGGCCCGGTATGGGATTGACCGCCTGAAAGAAATAGTGCCAGTTTGGAAGAAAGAAATCTTACCCAACGGCGAAACATGGATTGAGGGCGATTACACTCCCGAAAAAGGAGACTGACCGATGTCGCCAGCCGTTCGATGTGTTGATTGCGGAGCGCTATACCCTGAAACGGGTGTACCGTATCGCTGCCCGGTTTGTCACGGAATTTACGATTTCGATGGCCCATTCGACTTGCACCTCACTTCATTAGAGCCAGATCTTCCCGGATATTGGCAGTATCGGCATGCCTTTGCGCTGCCTGCAGGCGCGCCAGTGGTCAGCCTGGGAGAAGGGAACACCCCCCTGGTGTGGCGGGATCCTTCGGGAATAAACCTCGGTTTTAAACTCGAAAGCCTGAACCCCAGCGGGTCCTACAAGGACCGCGGCAGCGCGGTATTAGCCAGCCAACTGCTGGCCCGCGGTGTTCATGAGGCGGTCGAAGATTCTTCGGGCAACGCTGGCGCTTCGTTTGCGGCATACGCCGCCAGAGCCGGGGTGGTGGGTCATGTATTTGTGCCAGAATCTGCCTCAGGCCCTAAACGTCAGCAAATTGAGCGTTACGGTGCCAATCTGGTACGCATTCCAGGGCCGCGTTCTGAGGCAGCCAGAGCGGTATTGGAGCGGGTTAACAAGGGCGTACCATATGCCAGCCATGCGTACCTGCCTTTTGGTTTAGCCGGGATCGCGACGATTGCCTATGAATTATTTAACCAGATGAACGGCAGTGTCCCGGCTTCGGTTATCGCGCCTGTTGGTCATGGGGGACTGTTGCTGGGTATTATGCGGGGTTTCCAGACACTGGTGCAGGCTGGGCTGACCGAAAAAGAACCTTATTACATTGGGGTGCAGGCGGCTGCCTGCGATCCGGCTGTTCGAGCCTTTAAATACGGCCTTCAGGCGATAACCAGCGCAACCGAAGAGCCAACCCTGGCAGAGGGTGTAAGGGTAAAAAATCCCGTCCGCATCCGTGCCATTCTCGAGCATCTTCAACATACAGCCGGTACGCTGGTCTCGATTACCGAGGAAGAAATCGGTGCTGCTTACATGACCCTTGGAAATGAAGGATTTTATGTAGAGCCCACTTCGGCCTTAGCTTTGGCAGCCTTCAATAGGCTAAGTCTTGATCTCAAAAACCCTGTGGTTGCGGTTTTAACCGGAAATGGGTTAAAATATAGTGCATAAGCTTTCCATTCTAAAACGGTAGAAGGTACCGGAACTGGTGGTGCGCGAGCTACTTGAACCCAGCGTTGAGGTGGCTTCCGCTCCCCGAGTTCGAAGGAGGACTCGATGGACCAAAATGCTGCCTTGCCAGCAACTGAGTCGCCTGCCGAATTGGCGCAGCGCCTCGATTTTAATTTTAAAGACCTGCTTTTACTCAGCCGGGCGCTGACTCACCGCTCTTACCTCAATGAACACTCAGAAGCCCTTGAGGATAACGAAAGGTTAGAATACCTTGGCGATGCGGTGTTGGATTTTATTGTGGGGGTGTGGCTCTATCATCAATATCCAGAAATGGCAGAAGGCGAATTAACACGTATGCGCTCTGCCCTTGTTCACACCGAACAGCTGGCTGTCTTTGCACGTCAGATCAACCTGGGAGATGCCATGCGTCTTGGGCGCGGCGAAGTCCAGGCTGGTGGACGGAACCGTTCGGCTTTACTTTGCGATACTTTTGAGGCGGTTGTTGGTGCCTTGTATCTTGATTCTGGTATCGATGCTGTCAACCATTTTCTGCACCCGTTGTTGATATCTGCATCCGAGGACATTCTGATTAACCATAAGAATGAGGACCCCAAGAGCCTGCTGCAGGAATGGGCACAATCTCAAGGGTACCAGGCCCCCCTTTATCTGACTCGCAGCGCGATGGGACCGGACCACTCCAAGGTATTTGAGTTGGATGTCGTTATCGGCGGGGCGGTGTATGGCACCGGGAGCGGCCCGAGTAAATCCACTGCCGCCAAAGCTGCAGCGCGCATGGCGTTGAAAAAACTCGGTCTGGTCGAGTAATTACTGCCAATCCTGACAGGAAACTGAATGCACTCTCGCCTTAAATCATTGGAATTACACGGTTATAAGACTTTCGCCAGCCGAACCCTATTCGAGTTCCCCGGGGCTATAACAGCAATTGTGGGGCCAAACGGATCTGGCAAATCGAATATCGCAGATGCCCTGCGCTGGGTGCTGGGAGAACAATCCTACAGCTTACTGCGCGGCCGCCGCACCGAGGATATGATCTTTTCCGGCTCCGAGCAAAGGCCGCGCGCCAGTATGGCATCTGCTGCTATCACTTTCGACAATGACGACGGCTGGCTGCCCATTGATTACAGTGAGGTTAGCCTGGCACGCCGGGCTTACCGCGATGGACAAAACGAATACGTGCTTAATAGCCAGCGGGTTCGTCTGAAAGAGATCTCGGAGCTGTTGGCACAATCTGGCCTGGCAGAACGAACCTATACCATCATCGGTCAGGGACTGGTGGACGCAGCTCTGGCGTTGAAACCTGAGGAACGGCGCCGATTTTTTGAGGAGGCAGCTGGAATTGGGCTGTACCGCTCACGGCGTGAAGAGGCAATCAACCGGCTGGACACCACGAGGCGCAACCTGGAGCGTGTGCTGGATATTCTAGGCGAACTTGAGCCGCGTTTAAAGAGTCTGGAACGCCAGGCTTCCCGTGCCATGGAATATGACCGCATCAAGGGCGAACTGCAAATGCTCCTGCGGGAATGGTATGGATACCACTGGCACAGGCTGCAGGGTGAAGTAACACACGGCCGCGAAGTGCTTCAGGCGCAGGAAGAAAAACTCAATACCGCGCGCAAGAAATTTGAGGACGTTGATTCAAAGGTACGGGAAATCCGCGACCAAATTTCCCAGGTTCGGGGGCGGCTGAACGCCTGGCATAACCAGTCAGCGGAATTGCATAATCAACGCGAAAAGGTCAACCGTTCATTGGCTGTGTTGGATGAGCGGAACCGTGCGCTTCTTGATCAGCAGGCAACCTTGCAGCTCGATTTGACGCGAATCGAGGAAGAGGAACACCTGCATCGGGAGCGTTTGGAAAGCATGCAAACGGAACGTGACCGGCTTGAGACAGAATTTGTGGAAGCTGAAACTCAAGCTGATTACGCGCGAACCGCATTGGCGGATCGCGAAACAGGACGCAGCCGCCTGGAGAAAACTATTCGCGAGCTTCGGCGTCAGTTATTGGCCAACGAAACCCATCAGGTCCAATTAAAAGCCCACCTGGATGAGGTCAAGACCCGGTTGACAGCCTTGCGTAAGAATTATGACACCGTTGAAGCCTCGCTGCAACCCACTGAAGCAGCTATGAACTCTGCCAAAGACCGCCTTGGGGAAGTGCAGGAGGCACATGATTCGGCTGAAATCAAACGCCAGAACCTCGAAGCCGACCTGCGTGAATACCAGGCAAAGATAACGAGCGCTGAGTCAAACCATCGCCAAGCTCAAGACGAACTGAATCGGATTATTGCGGATAAGTCCCGGCTAAATGCCCAATTGGAAGCGCTAGAACAGGCTGAAAACACGATGAGCGGCTTAAATCAGGGCTCGAAAACCGTTTTACAGGCAGCCCAACAGGGAAAACTTGCCGGCAAATACTTCTCCGTGAACCAACTAATCGATGTACCGGCGGAGTATGAGCAGGCGGTTACGGCTGTGCTGGGCGATCTGCTGGACGGTATTGCGCTGCAAGAAACCGCTGACCCGGAGGAAGTTCTTGAACTGCTGGCGAGCGGTGAAAAAGGGCGGGCGATTCTCTATCCATTATCCTGGCTGAAAAGCGGCGATGTGCTCAAATCACCTAAAGGGAGCGATTGTCTTGGTATAGCCTCAACTTTGGTCCAGGCTAGAGATGGCGCTCAGGCTGTGGTTGATCTGTTGCTCGGGCAGGTATTGATCGCCCGAAATCGAAAAAGCGCACGCACCTTGGCATCTGCCCAGCCAAATCATGTGCGTGTAGTCACATTGGCAGGTGAGGTATTCCATGGCAGCGGGGCAGTCAGCGCCGGCAAAGTCAATCGCTCGGTTCTGCTGGCGCGTCCCAGGCAGTTAAGAGAAGCCAAAGATGCCCTTTCCAATGTGGAAGAGCGTTTATCTGCCATTGAAGGAAAGACCCGGCAAGCCGCCGAGGCAGTGGCGAGAGCCCGTGAAGACGCTCAGAAAAAGGAAAAGGAACTCCGCGAGCAGGATCAATTGGTTCGGCAAGCGGCCCGCAGCCTTCAACAGGTAACGTTGGAGTTCGAGCAAGCCCGCCAAAAAAAGGATTGGGGACAAAACCAGCTTACCAGCCTGCAAGAGCAGATATTAAAAAGTGAAAACGAAAGCACGCAGACCAAAAAGGACCTTGCCAAAGCTGAAGGGGAGGCAGAATCCTTCGACCTGCAAATACGCGAAATCCAGCGCAGCCTGGATCAGCTGCCCATTAATGAGCTTCAAACCCAGGTGGTGCACTGGAATACGCAGACCGCCCTGGCTGAGCGCAGTCTAAAAGACGCCGAAAGGCGGCTGGCTGAGTACCAGCAAGCGCTGCAAAATAATTTGAACCAGCAAAAGACTTTAAACCTTCGCATGGAACAGGCGAGGGCAGCCCGTCAGCAGCATGATGATGAAAAAACGGTTCAACAGCAAAAAGAAACCGAGCTGAACGGCGAGATAGAAGGTTTGCAGAAGCTGATCGAACCCGAAGAAGCTGAACTCATTCAACTAGAAAGCCGATATGATCGACAGCAAGGGGATCTTTCTGCTGCCCAGCAGGCTGCCAGTGTTGCTGAGCGGTATGCTACCCAGGCACAGCTTGAAGCCGGACGTATCCGTGACAGTCTGGATGCCTTACGGCGCCGGATCGAGGAGGATTTCGGGCTGGTGGCTTTTGAATATGCCGGAGACATTTCAGGTCCAACTCCGCTTCCTCTGGACGGCATGGTTCAGGAGCTGCCGGTTGTCACGCAAATCCCGAATGAAATCGAAGATTCGATCAATCGGCTGCGCGGGCAATTACGCAGGATTGGTGCCATTAATCCAGAAGCGCAAAGCGAATTCCTGTCCGTCAAAGAACGCTTCACATTTCTTACCAGCCAGGTTGCGGATTTAAAGAAGGCGGATGAAGATCTGCGGCAGGTCATTTCGGAACTGGATGAGTTGATGAAAACCGAATTCCGGAAAACCTTCAAGGCGGTCGCGGCGGAGTTCAGTGTCCTATTTACGAGACTTTTCGGCGGCGGCAGCGCCCGCCTTGTCCTTCAGGATGAAGAAAATCCGACCGAGGGCGGCATCGATATTGAGGCGCGCCTGCCAGGACGGCGTGAGCAGGGCTTATCGCTGCTTTCCGGCGGCGAACGCAGCCTGACTGCAGTCGCTTTAATTTTCTCACTGCTCAAAGTTTCACCGACTCCGTTTTGCGTTCTGGATGAAGTTGACGCGATGCTGGACGAAGCCAATGTCGGACGTTTCTGCGACCTGCTGAGGGAATTGACCGAAACCACACAATTCATCGTCATTACCCACAACCGGAATACCGTGCAGGTAGCGGACGTGATCTATGGCGTAACCATGGGCAAGGACTCAGCCAGCCAGGTCATATCATTACGCTTGGATGAAGTCTCAGACGACCTGGTTCGCTAACCTGGAAAGATTTTGCAAGAATCAAACACGCCTCCCGTGTTCGAGAGGCGTGTAATTATTTTTTTCAGCGCTAGAGATTACTGAGAAAAAGAGGCAGGGGTCACTGGAATGGTTGGAACTTTATCCACCCAGTTATCAAAGGTTTGGATATCCAGTTCCGCTTTAACCGAGGTCAGCCAGGTGGTGAATGTTTCCTGTTTGAGCTGATCGAGTTGATCGCTGGATGCAGCGCGCTGTTCCTTGCCCAGCAGTTGAATGATGTGCCAGCCAAAGGAGGTCTCGACAGGCTGGCTGATCTCACCGATTTCAGTCAAGGCGAAGGCAGCAGTTGTAAATTCCTGAACCATGGTTTTCGAGTCAAACCATCCAAGGTCGCCGCTGTTATTCTTGTTGCTCTCATCGGTAGAGAACTCTGCAGCCAGTGCAGACCAATCCTGTCCGGCATCCAATTTTCCAAGGATGACTGCAGCCTCTTCTTCAGAAGCAACCAGGATGTGGCGTGCCCAGACGTAATCCACCAGCGGATTGACATCCTTAGTAACTTCTTCCATGACCTTGTCATACAACAACCGTGTTCGGAATATACTCCGGAACTGTTCTGCAGTCAGGTCGGCTTCAGTTGCCAGAGCGTCAATATAGTCCTGGTACGTTTGCTTGTAGCCTTCCTCAGTATAGGGTGTTGCCGTTGGGGCTTCGGTCGGGGTGCTGGTTGGTGTGCCTTCAACTGTTTCAGTTGGTGCGGTTGTTGGCTCCGTAACGGTAGGCGTGAGGGTTGGCTCCCCGGTGGCTGTAGGTTCGATGGTAGGGGTTTTAGTAGGAGGCACCAGGGTTTTTTGTTGTGAGGATAAGGTTGCAGTAGCGAACGGGGTGCTGCTTGGTTCAGGCGTAGGCGTACCGTTGGCAAAGAAACCAAACGCTTCCTGCAGAGCCACGTCAACCTCAGCCTCGCTGACTGTGATTCCCATTTCCTCGGCTTTCATAGCAATGACAGCTTCGTTCGTCAATTCCTCGATTACCTGTTCCCCAAGGACTTCCGGGGTGTTCAGCATGGTTAAATTGGATTGAATCTGCTGGGAAAAGTAATTCGAGTAATTGGTATCAAAGCTGAACATTTGCTGATATTGCTGCAGGGTATACGTGTTCTGGATAAGCTGGTAGCGGTCATAGCGAACGCGCGCCTGGAAGTCAGCCAGACTGATTTTCTGACCTTCGACGGACGCAACCGGCTTATTCTTTTGTAAAACCAGCAGGTCCAATGCACCATAACCCAGAACCAGCACTACCAGGGTAGCAATCGTAATGGTCGCAATTGTAACGATTCTGTGCTGGCGTTGTTCAATCAAGACCCGGTTCTGCTGCTTCCGGGACACATGCTTCGATTGGGGCGATTTGGCCATAAAACGGTTCTCTCCTTGCAAATATTAAACAGGGCATTCGGCCACACGACCTATGCCCTGTTACATCGCACTTCAACGGGGGATTACCGAACGAATTCGGTCCAATCCTCACCAACGAATGGGAGCAGCGCCAGGTGGCGTGCCCGTTTAATTTCGCGTGCCAACTCCCGCTGGTGGCGGGCACAGGTACCTGTTTGGCGGCGTGGGCGGATTTTGCCGTCGTCGGTGACGTACCGGCGCAGCATATCGACCTGTTTGTAGTCGATTAATACATTTTTATCGGCGCAGAACTGGCAGATTTTCGGGCGTGCAACAAACCGGCGTGGTCCGCTTCCCTGCTGCTCATTCTCGCTAGCATTATTTTCAGCCATTTGTACTTACTCCTAAAATGGGTACTCACTGTCAGCTTCCTCGCCCTCGATGGGTTCGGTCGGCGTATTGTTGTTGTCTCTTCGGTCTCCAAGCATCATCATTTCGCTGGCCACAACCTCTGTGGTACTGTGCTTCATACCATCAGCATCATCCCAGCGGCGGGTCTGTAAGCGGCCCTCGATGTACACCTGCTGTCCCTTTGCGAGATATTGTTTGCAGATCTCGGCCAGGTTACCCCAGGTAACGATGTTGAACCATTCTGTCTCAGTGTGACGTTCCCCGTCTGCCGTGTTCCAGGTCCGGCTGGTTGCTACGGTGAAAGTAGTCACCGGGCGTCCAGAGGGTGTGTAGCGCATTTCAGGGTCACGGCCAAGGTGGCCAATGATCATCACTTTGTTCAATCCGCGGCTCATGAATGACTCCTTGAAAACCGATATGAAATCACTTAGTCACGAAGGATGATCGAGAACCGCATAACCGGTTCCAGGAAGCGCATGTTGCGCTCCAATTCGCCGCTGAACGCAGGCGGCATTTGAAGTTCGAAAAGGACATACTGGCCTTCGCGGCGCTTATTGATCTGATACGCTAAGCGGCGTCTACCCCAGTTGTCAATTTTCGCAACTGTGCCACCGGCTTCAGTGATCCACCCTTGTACCTTCTCGACGATACCCTTAACGGCAGTCTCGTCCAGGTCGGGCTGGATAATGAATACCAATTCATAATTGCGCATTGTTTTGGATTCCTCCTTTCCTCGGGTTTGCCCTCTGACCACGCTGTAAGCGATGCAAAGAGCGGAAAGCAGCAACGTTTGCTGGCTACTACTTACGCGGGAACTAGTTTAACATAAAAGGTCATAATTTGCCAGAGTTGAGGGAAGAGTTTGAGGACTCCTTACTGATCTCTTACCTTTTAAATTAATAAATACGAATTATCAGGCGGGATTAGGAATCGTCTAATCCTAACGTCAAGAAATATAACCTCGAATCTCGGTTGGCGAGGGGGGATTCTCATCTTCGATCAATTGGCGGGCTTTATCGAGGCGGCCCCACATATTGGCCAACAGAACACCGACCACACGCTTTCCCTGGTAATAATAGACCACGCCGGTTTTGTAGGGCTCTTGCCAATCGCCGATGAGCGCTAACCGAGGGTCGATCAACCCGACAAGTTCAAAGCCCAAATCGAACAAATCTGTGTAGCCAAATGGCAGCTGGTTGTAGCTGACATTTGCTCCCGCCATCGATTTACCGGCGAGTTGACCGCTCATGTTGGCATGTTCTTCATGCTCGGTTCGCAGAGTTTGCCTTAGTGCAGAGCTGTAAAAGCGGGCAACATCTCCGGCTGCATAAATATTTGGGGCTGATGTCGCCAGAGTCTCGTCAACCAGGATCCCATTCTCGACCTTCAATCCGGCACTCTCAGCGAGTTGTGTGTTAGGGCGGATTCCAAGCCCGGCTACTACAACATCCGCCTCCAAAACCAAATCCCGATTCGTTTCGACGACCAGCTTGTTGCCGACCTTTTCTATTTTTTCCGCCAGGTAACCAGCGTGAACATGAACCCCTTTGCTTTCATAGTAATCATTAATAAAACTCGACATTGCAGCCGGAAGCAATCTTGCAGCAATTCCATCCTCAGGGAAAACCATACTGACCTGTTTTCCCTGCATACGGAGGGCAGCGGCAACTTCAGAACCGATATAACCCCCTCCAATGATGAGGAACGAATCCTTTGTATTGGCCAGGTCCCGCAATTTCTGATAATCGGAAACCGTGCGGAAATAAATGACCTCACCTGTTTCTTCTGACAGGTGGATCGGAGTCCCGCCGGTCGCTAAAAGCAATTTTTCGTAAAGATAACTTCTGCCTTGATCATCGGTACAGTGGTTCTGTGAAGGGTCGAGTGAAACGATTTCACATCCCAGGTGAAAATCTACATTGTATTTTTCTGTTCCACGCCAGATTTGTTCGAGTTTTTGCTTACCAGTCCAGAGTTTTTTGGATAGCGGCGGACGATTGTACGGCCGAAACGGTTCTTTGCTTACCATTACGATCTTGCCATCCGGGTCGTGTTCGCGGATCCCGCGTACTGCTGCGTCAGCGGCCATCCCGCCCCCGACGATCAAATATTTCGTCGTAACCTGTGTCATTTCAACCTCCGTTGTCGCTGTTAATTATGGTACGGATAAGATTTCCGATGGATCTGTCCGCAGATAATAAGCACGGAATGCAGCTGTTTCCTCAAGAGAGATCTTAAGCAGCTTTTCTAATTCGGGGATTTTGGTCTTTTCGGGTATTCCACCTTCTGCCAGGGTGAAACGGTCCCCATCATTGTCCAGAATGTGGATGAATCCATTTGCTGCCAGCCAGTTCAACCCCTGGATAACCGTTATCTCGCGCTGGTTGGATAATCCTGCCAATTGGATGACCGACACTTCACCTGCTCGGGTCCGCAGGGCGTGCCGAACCAAACCGGTAAGATTTATCAGGAAGGCCTGTGGATTGTCAGTTGTTACCGGGACGGCGAACAGAGCAACGGTGGATGGTTCAACTTGCCTGATTGCCTGGGCTAATTCCCTTCGACCCGGGGGCGTGTTCCAAACCACTAAGGTTCCAGATGGCGTCAGGTGTCCCCGTTGGAGTCCATTGGGAGTTCCGGATATGCTTCCTTCCTGCCAGATCACGCAGTTAGAATCCAGGCAAAGGTCGGAGAGGTCCTTAAGGGGATCCTTTGAAAAACGAAAATCCAGCACTTTTATTTTTGAGGGGCGGCTCTGAATTTCTTCGGCAGGGGATTCGATCAGCCGTGCGTTAACCCACTCGAGCTGGACCTCGAAATTACCCCGGTAATTGGATGTTCGTGGAACAATGGCGAGGTCGAAACGACCTTCAGGTACCAATTCCCGAACCCCACCCCAGAACATGACGCGGCGGGTAGCCCCTTCCTCGTCCTCGATGACGACCTGCAAGTGTTCGCCAGTTTTACCAATGGAAGCAATGTCAATGGCTGTCACGTTGCGCAATGCCAGGGTTATTGGGGGGTTCCCCGCGCCAAATGGCGCTAACCGTTCCATTTCCAACACAGCTTCCAGGGATAATTCTGGCAGTGTGAGGTACGCATCGATCGAGATGGAGGGGGTCAGGTCAAGACCATCTGCCTGGCGGCGGACATCTTCAGATATTTTCTGTCTAACCTCAGGCAGGCGGGATGGGTCCAGGGCAAGCCCTGCTGCCATGGCATGACCGCCATAGCCCAGCAACAACTCTGCCGCTGCACCGATGGCTGACGTAATGTTGATGCCTTCAATGGAACGGGCTGACCCGCGGGCTGGTTCACCCGGGCGGGAGCTTAAAAGGATACAGGGTTTATTGAACAGATCGACGAGACGACTGGCCACGATCCCAATCACGCCGGCTGGCCATTCCGCATGGGCCAAAATTAATACCGGCGGAGCCAGCAAGCCTGGATCGCGTTCGAGCATCGAAAGCGCTCCTTGCAGAACCTGGTCCGTCATAAACCGCCGTTCACTGTTATATCCTTCAAGCCTGGCCGCAAAATCAGCCGCAGCGACGGGATCCGTGTTTGTCAAGAAATCAACGACTGGATTTGCGTCGCCAAGCCGGCCGATGGCATTCAACCGAGGGCCGATGATGAAGCCAATATGCCCCTCAGTCAATCGTGATGGATTGAGTTCTGCACGTTCGTATAAGGCTTTCAGCCCAATTCGGTGAGGATTGCGCAGTTGGGTCAACCCGCGCTGCACCAGGTAACGGACATCGTTTTGGAGACCGGCTACATCTGCCACACAACCCAGGGCTACCAGGTCGAGTTGTTGCTCAGCGATCTGCGGTTTACCCATACGGTCACACAGCGCTCTGGCAACCTCGTAAGCGACACCAACGCCTGCCAAAGTCCGCAAGGGGTGATCGAGCGGAAGCAGCTGTGGATTTACTACTGAATAAGCCCTCGGCAACTGCTCGGGAAGCGTGTGGTGGTCCGTGATGAGAAAATCGATGGATCGCTCCAGCAAGAGATCCGCGGCATCATGCGCAGTGATTCCGGTATCACAGGTCAAAATCAATTCAATGCCCAGATCAAGAAATTCCTTCAATGCGGGTAATCCAACACCATGAGATTCCCGCGCACGTACCGGGATGTGGTAACGGACGGTCCCGCCGAGTTCGCGGAGAACGCCTACCAGCAGGCTTGTAGAAGTTTGCCCATCCACATCGAAATCCCCCCAGACGCCGATAGCTTCCTTTTTCTTCAGGGCAAGCTCAAGCCGATCAACCGTTTTTGCCATCCCTGGCAGATCGTACGGATCAGCAGGTGTGTAGGCAGCCGGCTCTAGAAACGAATGTGCCCTGTCCCAGGACTCGATCCCGCGATTAACCAATGCCCGAACAATTACCTCATTGCCGCCCAGATTTTCCAGTAAATCCAATGGAAGCGGGCGGGAGGTATCAGGTTCGATCCAGCGGGTCAGGTTGTTTAATTTCAAGCGGGTATCAATCTCCAAAAGGTCTTAGAAGTTAATTTCACTGATGTTATAAAAATCCAGATCAAAACCAGTATTTGTTGTGGTTTCGTCCTCTTCCACCTCGGAATCATCGGTCTCACCAGCCCGATCGCCGCGGTCACACAGAGAACGGTAATTGCAAAATCGGCACAGCCTCTCATCACTGGTCAAGCGAAATCCTGAGCGGCTGGCTGCCTCAATTTGTCCAATGAGAGTTGCCAGGTACACCCGATCCTCTTCGTATTTTGTTCCTGTGTAAGGGAAGTGCTCCGGGTTACGCGGGTCGGCAGTAAACCAGTAGATGAGCTCAACCTGTTCTGGCAGCAAGGCTTTCCCGCTGTTCAATGCTGCGCCTGCCTCCACCAGTAAGAACGGATACAGGCGCGTTTGCAGCCGGCCAAGCAAAGTCTTCCGGCTGGGTTTTTTCAGGTTGGTTTTCCAATCGAGAATGAATGCCTTCTGTCCGGGCGAAATTGCCAACAAGTCGTATTTGGCAACCAACCGGTATCGGCTGAAAGGTGCAGTTAGCATAAACTCCACCCTGCGCATTGACGGCAATCCGGTTGGAGCATGAGCGAGGTAGGCTTGCCACCACTCGTCCAGCTGTGTTTCACCGGCCTGGGGAGTGATTAATTCAGGCGGCAGCCCGTTTTGGTGCTGTTGGACCATCAGGTGAAAGCGCTGACCCATCAGCATATGGTTTTCGACCTCAAGGGCTGGCTCTGAGCGGACGGCTGGCCAGGAAAGTTTTTCGAGATACCGAAGTTCAAAGCGCCGCGGACAGTCGACAAAATCCTGAAGGCTGTTTTGACTGAAAGCAAAAAAATCAGGGATCTGCATGCCGTAAGCCTTTCCAGAAGGATGCCAGGTGGACAAATGGCAGGGATGCTTGGTTTTCCCTACCCTGTGAATTGGATCGGCCAATATTCCAGGTCACAATCAACGACCGGCGTGCTCGAGTAATTCCAACGAAGAATAATCTCAGGCGTTCCGCGCAATAATCAATGCGAGCCTTTTGGGTTGCCTCGCCTTCGGGGCGGTACAGAGCAGCTGGATCGCCGGCCATGACTCCCTTCAAGGCAGCCAATGCCTCTGCTTCCAGGTTTAATCGGCCGCGGATGAAATATTTCTCACCAATGTACTGGTCAAATTCTTGGGCAGATGGAAAGTCATAATTGTTGACTGAGATCAAGTAAACCCGGTCCCATTCCAACCCCTTTGCTTTGTGAATGGTTGCCACCACCACTTTGCCCGGGTATTGATCCGGATCAAACCCGGTATCTTCCTCTGTAAATCCGGTCAATCTGCGTTCATTCCGTACGATCTGTTCGAGTTCCTCAATAAATTGAGGCAGGTGCCATTCCGGGTGGGTTCGCGACGATTGTTCGAGGAGAAGGGCAACTTTATGCGCGAGGGCAAGTCTAAACGGTTCGTGGAAAAGATCCTGCGTAATCGTAAGAACCAACTGGTCGACTGGTAGGATAACTGTTTCCTGCCAGCGGCAAATCAATTGTTTAAAATCTTCAAGAATGCTGATCACGAACGGGTCGATGCCACTGGATGCTAATTCTTCCAACCAGGGGAGGGAGTTCCTTGGCCATAGATAATCTTCGACCACAGCCTTGCCGCGAATCAGACTGTATGCAGCCTGGTAGGCTTCTTGAGTATCCGGCCGGTCGAAATCGGTCTGGTGGATCTCCTTGAACAACCCGGCTAGCAGCGGCTGCACGGCAGGTCTGGAGAGGACCTGTAGTGACTTTGAGATCAACCCAACGGTATGCCGGGTTGAGACAGAAGATTTAAGGAGCTCCACCGGTTCAATCCCGGCTTCTCTAAGTTTCTCCACCATTTTTGTGCCGCGTTCATTGCGAGGAGCTAAAACTGCGACCGTCTTGTCTGAATTGAGCGGCAGCCATTTCTTCAAGGAGGAGACAATCACCTCAAGCTCTTTATCCGGTGTATACTTCTGGTCCCAAAAAAATATTTCTTCCGGAGAGGATGGGGGATTGGGTTGGGGATCGTCAGGGGGTGTGGGACGGATGAACGGGGGTGCCAATGCACTGCGCAGGTCATCAACAGGATGTGAATCCATTGTCCAGCGGATCAACTCATTTGCCAGGTTAATAATGCCGGGTTGTGATCTGCCTGAATCGGGTAGGTCCCGGGCAGCCACGTCTGAACGCTGCATAAATTTTCGCAGGAATTCCGGACTGGCGGTTGTGAAGGTCTCGTATATTGCCTGATTCGGATCCCCGACGCGGACCCAGTTCCCGTCCGAACCGGTTAATAGCATCAGGATTTGCTCCTGCAGCTGCGAACTATCCTGGGCCTCATCTTCAAGGATGTACGGCCAGCGCCGCTGTAATCGTTTCAAGTATTCAGGGTCGGTCTGGAGCACGCGCAATGCCAACCGGATCAGATCGTCAAAATCCACAGCCGAGTTAACCGCCAGAGCTTTCTGGTAGGACTGAAAAATATCTAAGCCAAAATCCAACAGGTCGTGCCGGATTTTATAGCGATTCAGCGCATCCGCCAAAACTTGAGGTGTAGCCTGTAAATCTTTCGCCTGTTTGATGAAGTTCCTTGCCAGGTTAACAAGGCCTTCCTCGAATTGACGTTGAATTCTTAAATCTTGATTATCCAGAAACTCCTCTCCCACCCAATCGGAATAAAAATTCGGGTGCGAGCGGTACCAGCCTCGAACTGCTTTTTCGAGGATATCCTGGGCCTCGGGTTCATCGATTATGGAGAAACGGTCGGATAATCCAGCCAGCTCAGGCCGTTCCCGCACAATGTCATGTGATAAGCCATGCAAGGTACGTACACGGTAGCCGATATCAGGTAAAAGCCCGGCTTCCTTCATAAAACCGGCAATACGGCTTGAGAAATTATCAACGGCTGAGTTAACCAGTGTGACAATCAAAATTTCCTGATCATCTGAGAGTGCATCTGAGGTAATCAAGTTCGCTGCCAGGCGTGAAAGCGTATGGGTTTTGCCGCTGCCTGGCACTGCCGAGACTCCCATCAGCCCGCCAGAATAGGCCAGTACTTGCTTTTGTTTTGGGCGGGGATTAAACATGAGCCTGATCCCAATCCCGGGTGCGGCGGAGGATCGATTGAACCGCTTGCAGCAGTGGACCTTTTTCCTCTGAACCGCGCTCATTAATACTGGTTGTGCATAGGGTAATGTGCTCGCCGCAGCGGGCGATCATGCCTTTTACCAACCGCTGCAGCGTACCCTGATTGGCAGCCACTTCATCGATGTCTGTCCATTTGCGGCCGCGTTCCCAGCGGTTCGAAAGGACGTGAGGATGGGTAAGGGGTTGGTACAGCCTCTCCCACCATCCAAGGCTGCCAACATCCAGCCAGAACTGGTATTTTACAGGCGCATTATTGACCAGGAATGAGTAGGCAGGTGCGATCAGCACAGTGTTGTCCGCAGGTTCCACATAAAGCTGAAGGTACTGGGCTGCAATCACCCCATCGGACACCATTTGAATATATTCTTGCCCGACATTGGTACCAGCCTGGGTTAAGCCTGGTTCTGCCACCCGCCGGAACTTTTGAATCGATTCAATCAGGCGGGCAGTAACACCAGCCGCTGTAAAATCTTCGTGAAAACCAAATCCTGGCTGCGAGAGAAGCTCTCCGAATAACCGGGCGAAAAAAGTGTCCAGCTCCACCGGATCTCCCTTAAGATATTCTTCCAACCAGTCTCTCAAGCGCATAAAACGTTCGCCGATTGAATACGTAATTCGTTCTTGCAATTCCGGCTTGAGCGGATCGAAGTTATTCAAGGGCGCCGCTTTGTTTTTCTTCGAAAATAAATAGAAAGTGATGAGTTCTGCGCGTATCAGATCGAGTCCTTCGATTGCCTGCAGCAGCATGGATCGTACTTCAAAAGGATCCACAGCCAGGTTCCATTGCGGGTGAGCCAAACGCGCCAGAGTAAACAGGCAGCGGGAGGCTGGTTCATCACGAAGACTTCGCGAAGGGCGCAGCGTGCGGGCTTGAACACTGTATCCCTGCAAGCGATGGGATAAGGCATGCCGAAGTGAATCAGAAAGAAAAGGCGAAATAATTGCGATCTGACCCGGAATAACCCCCTCCTCATGGATGAGGCTGCTTACCTGGGCTGCAACCGAATCGACCATTTCCGGGAAAAAGCGGAAATTATAAATACTGAATGCCTGTCGGATGCCCGGATTAATTTCACTGCTGTCGCGGGATCCAATCAGGTTCGATAATGTGCTGCTGAATTCTCGAAGGGCCGAACTTGTTACAAGTGACCCCTCAAAGGATATTTCTTGATCACATGCGAATGCCAATTTTTGTGCGCTTTCGGGATCTGCCCCCAGAAAAGCCCGGTAACCGGCACCATCGTCCAAAATGAGTAGGGCACTCTCAAAAGATGGCAGCCATTCGTCAACGATTGCATGTGCAGCGGGGACATCCTCCTCAATATTTTCATAAATCAAATGTCGGAACATAGCAGTCAGGTATTGACGCACCAAATGCGAAGGCCAGAGGTGCCGGTAAAATACCTCGAACTGCAGGGAATAGTCCAGCAAATTGTTTTCCAGGCAAAAGTCCCTGAAGGAGTTGATACAATCCTGCGACTGCTGGTAGTGCAGGAGCTGTTCGTCCTTCCCGACCCATGCATCAGCCAGCCGGGTGCCGATTTCACGATAGTCAAATCCCACCACTGCGGCTTTATTCAAGTTATCTAATAATTGAGAAAACAGCCGGTTCCGGTCGATGACCAATTGCTCGAAATACCCCCTCGCCAGCAATGGCTGGACGACCTTTGCCATATAATACTGGGCGGTTTCAAGGGTTAAAAATGTCGGCGGCAGTTCTGGATGCTTGAACCCGGCGATTGCAGCCACCGCAGGCCAGAATAGGGATAAGGTACGTTGAGCCAGACCGCCCATGGTCACAACGGTAGGTGTCCCTCCCGCTGGATACCCTGGGTCCCGAATGACCTTCAGATAAGGTTCGGCGAGGTTGCGCTGCGGAACGAGGACCAGAATTGTTTCGGCTGGAACACCCGCTTCTGTCATGGCTCGCAGCCGGGCTGCGGCGGCTGTCGTCTTGCCAGTTCCAGGCTGCCCGGAAATCAACAGGCTTCCTGACACAGGGAAAGAGATCACCTTTTCCTGCAGTGGTGTCCTGGCCAACAATGTCAATTTATCCCTCCTTATGAAAGCTCAGGCATTCTGATGCTTTACCGCTTAATAATCCAGATCGGCCAGGCGCCGCAGTAAAGCTCGTGCCAACAGGGCGTCGTCAACCGCACGGTGGGAGTTGGGAAGCGGAATGCGGAAAAACCGACCCGCTTCCTCCAACTTGAAACGTCTTAAGGTGCGGCGAAGCGGATCCCAATCCCCACGGAATTCCGAGAAAAGTTGGAGGATATCCAGTGTTGTCAGGGACTCGCGCCAGGGCAGCCGGTAGCGCTCCAGCGATTGGTGCATCATGCGCACATCGAATTCGGCGTTATAAATGCCAATCGTCTTGCCGAGAATGAGCCCTCTTACAGTCGGCCAAAGGGCTGGCCAGCTTCGGGCGTTAGCAACCATATCATCCCGGATGCCATGCAGCAAAGTGACTTCAGCGGGGATGGGTTTCGATGGTCTCACAAATTCATCAAGCAGAACTGTCCCGTGGTCATTAATAATCGCGATCTGGATAATTTCGGCGTTCTTATCCAGCCCGGTAGTTTCGGTGTCCAGATAAACCGGATCCTGGTTAATGATTCCGCGGGCAATTTCGATAACCCGCAGTTGATTGGGCGTCAATCCGGTCATAGCTGCTCCAACTCAATCAAATTTCCAGTATGTAAACTCATCGATAGCAATGGTTAAATTGGGTGTGGTCGCTGAGGCAATAACCGCCCCGAAGGAACCAGCCTCGCTCAGGGCAGAACTTTCCAACTGGCTCACCAATTTTCCGTTAATATAAAGCTTAATCAAATTGCCTTCCGTCCAGACACCCAGGCGATTGGTCTGATTCGAACCCG
>CAYPJS010000097.1:0-9144 GCA_964411135.1 uncultured Anaerolinea sp. | reverse complement strand
CTCGGACGCGGACACCGGTGAAGATAAGATGGAAAAGGGATCACGCCGCACCGGTAAAACTGCCTGGGATATTGCTGAATTTTACACGGCCGAGTTTCGCAGGGATTTGGCGCGTCTCAATATCCTGGAACCGACGATCTGGTGCCGCGCGACCGATCACATCCCTGAGCAAATCGATTTTATTCGCTGCATCGAAGAGAAAGGTTTCACCTACCGCACTTCCGACGGCATTTATTTCGACACGGAAAAACTGCCGTCTTACGGTTACCTTGGACGGCTGGATATCCAGGGGCTGCAGGCAGGGGCGCGCATCGATATGGGTGAGAAGCATAATCCCACCGATTTTGCCCTGTGGAAGTTCAGTCCAGCAGACCAAAAACGACAGATGGAATGGCCAAGCCCCTGGGGTGTTGGATTCCCCGGATGGCATATCGAGTGCTCGGCGATGTCGGCCAAATATCTGGGTAATTATTTTGATATCCACTGCGGCGGTGAAGATCACATCACAGTGCACCATACCAACGAGATTGCTCAAACGGAAGCTTGCTTTGGTACCCGCCTTGCAAATTACTGGATGCATGCCTATTTCTTACAGCTGGATGACAGCGTTAAGATGTCTAAATCCAGCGGGGATTTCTTGCGGGTGGAGACGCTTGTCGAAAAAGGAACCGATCCGCTTGCATACCGTTTTTTCTGCCTGAGCGCGAGTTACCGCCAGAAGCTGAATTTCTCATGGGATGGCCTGGATGCCGCTGCCAAATCGCTGGACCGGCTTCGTACGATCAGTTTCGAATTGGGCCAGCCGGGCACTGTCGATGCGGATTTCCTGAAACGCTTCAGCGAGATCATCAATGATGATCTGAACATGCCGCGTGCGGTTGCTTTGACCTGGGAGTTGGTCCGGTCTGAACTTCCGGCCGAGGTGCGTAAAGCGACCCTGCTAAAATTTGATGAGGTCCTCGGTCTGGATCTGGCAAACTGGAAACCTCGCGACGAAGAGACTCCAGCCGAAATTCTCGCCCTAGTTGAACAACGCCAGCAGGCGCGCGCTGAGAAACGATGGAAAGATGCCGACGCCCTGCGCAACCAAATCACAGCAGCCGGTTGGGAACTAATGGACACCCCTGAAGGACCCAGGGTCAAAGCGAAACGCGGGTAATTCCTATGAAGGCTGATTAACCAACAAAACTGCGCGAAATCCGCGCAGTTTTGGTTATGTGGTAAATGGAAATTGGATCAGAACTTGCTGACGAGTTCCATATTAATAGCCTGGACACCGCCGCCGCGTTCGGATTTGGCCAGTTCCATCTCCAGTACATAATTCCGGCTTGGCAGGTTGTTGGGCCGAACGCTGTCCGGCAGGTTTGAATCATGGAAAAAGGCTGTGGCATAGGGTGAATCCGGGTGGCGCGTGTCCGTTAACCATAGACCCGGACTGATACCCTTGATGTAGCGTATGAAACCGTATCCCTGATCAGAATGCCAGTAGCACCATCCGCGGACCCTTGAACCAAGCTCGCCCCAGGCAGGGCCTTCGCTTTTATGGTTTGTAGTAGGGATCAGGTTGGGTACCAGATAACCCGAAATGAAGAAATCAGCTTCATGCCGCAGTTTGCTGGAAACATTATCAAGTGCCAGCACTTCCACCCGCAAGCCTTTATCCTGTAAGGCACGAACGACCTGCACAAAATCGCCGTCCCCGCTGGCCAGCAGAATTCGATCAAGGTTTGCAGACTGCAGGAGCACATCCACCGCCAGATCCAGGTCGGCATTCGCCTTACCGTACCGGTTGCCGCTCTCATCCTGGAACCATTGGATTTCCTTGACGATCACTTTATAACCCATATCCCGCAAGGCGGAATAAAAATTTTGCGTCCCTTTGCGGTAATTCTCGTCCCAATCCGCGCGGTCACGGTCATAGCTAACGTAAGCATTCATTCGGACTGGTTCGGAATAATCCCTGCAAGCAAACTCGCGCAGGGCATCGTATTGCATTTTTTGTCCGCCATTGTTGTAAACATAGGCTACGTCAACATAAATCCCAATTTTATTAATCAGACCCGGATTTGGCATAAAATCTCCTGACCAAAGTTATATATATTGATCCAGCGGACCGAATCGTGTTTCGGTCCAACTATTTATCGGCTTATCAAAACTGATTCAAATGTGAATTGTACAGGTCTCACCAATTAAAAGATTTTCAATAATTATACAATGGATAATTTTTTCAAGATTAGAAAGATGTTGAATTTACCCCTTTTTTCAAGGGCTGATCAATCGGCTTTACGATATAGTAATACCGTTCTGGATGTTTTCCTGACTTAATTCTATCATTTTCAAGTGAATTTATTTTACAAGGTATTAACCATGCAAAAGCGGCTCACTGTCCTACAAAAATTGCTTTATGGTTTTGGCGACACAGGATTCAGCCTGACTTCCACCATTGTTGGTGCTTACTTTGCTATTTTTCTGACTGATGTTGTGCATATCCCGCCAGCAACAGCTGCTCTAGCGATTTTTATTGGACGAACCTGGGATTATTTCAATGATCCCTTTATCGGACATATTACCGATCGAACACGAACCCGCTGGGGCCGCCGTAGACCGTTCCTATTGTTTGGGGCTATCCCGTTCGCGGTTGCTTTTGTATTAATGTGGCTCCGCCCAAATTTCGAAAGCACTACTGCGCTTCTGGCGTATTATGTGGCTGCCTATTTGATTTATGATGCTGCCTCAACTTTTGTTTCGCTGTCATACTTTGCCCTGACGCCAGAACTGACCGAGGATTATGACGAGCGAACTTCTCTGACCTCATTTCGAATGTTCTTTTCGATAGCCGGCAGCCTGGCAGCCTTTACGATTCCGCTCATGATTATTGGAAGCATGCGGCCAGAAAATTCAGATCGGGTTGCGATAATGGCAATGATATTTGCCATGGCCTCGGCTATTCCATTGTGGGTAGTGTTTATAAGTACTCGAGAGCGGCAGGTTTTCATGAGGTCGGAACAGCCTAAATTAAAGGATTCCCTCAAGGCAGCACTGAAGAATAAACCCTTCATATTTGGGGCGGTTATTTTTCTCTTGACCTGGGTCTCGATGGATATCCTTCAGGCAGGCCTGTTGTACTTCATTAAGTATGTTGTACAGCGCGAGGCGCAGAGCGACCTGGTAATGGCTGCCATCTTTATAACAGCCATCCTCATGCTGCCTTTCTGGAACTGGGTTACCCGTCGTTGGAACAAGCGTGTGGCATACATCGTCGGCATAGCATTCTGGGCGTTGGTGCAGCTGGCGATGATCACGCTCAATCCGGGTACCCCGATGGAGCTTTTACTGGGTCTATGCATCTTGGCTGGAATCGGCGTTGGGGCAGCCCATGTACTCCCCTGGTCCATCCTGCCGGATGCTGTGGAATGGGACGAATGGCAAACCGGTGAGCGCCATGAAGGGATTTTTTACAGCCTGGTCACGCTTTTCCAGAAAATTGCCTCCTCGATTGCCATTCCGCTGACACTTCTCATATTGGATGTTACCGGCTATGTGCCTAACGCTGCGGAGCAGCCGACCTCAGCTTTGACCGGAATTCGGATTATGATCGGTCCCATCCCTGCAGTCCTTTTAATCACCGGAATCCTGTTTGCAGCCTTATACCCGCTCAGCCGCAAAGAGTTTACCAGGATTGTTCAGGATCTTGAGGCGCGCCGAGCATCAAAAAAGACTGGAGATGCATGAGCGGCTTAACCGTTAGACCGGTCCGTTCAACCAGGGAAAAACATATTTTCCTGACTTTCCCGTGGCGAATCTACAGGGGCGATCCAAATTGGGTCCCGCCGTTACTCCCGGACCGAAAGAAAATCCTGGATCCATTAACGGGACCTTTCTTCAAGCATGGACGGTTGGAATGTTATGTTGCCTGGCAAGGCGGTCAGCCCGTGGGCACAATCATGGCGGCTGAGGATTTTGAGCAAAACCAGGCGCGCAGACAAAAGAATTGTGTGATCGGTTTTTTTGAATCGGTCAATGATGTACGCGTGGCGCAGGCATTATTCGATCAGGCACAGCAATGGGCCTTGGAACACGGGCTGGATTGCCTGTATGGGCCATTTAACCTGGATTATGAAGATGCATATGGGGTATTAATCGATGGGTGGGACCAGCCAGCGGCTTTGCTGTGCGGGCACACCCCCCCTTACTACCAGCATTTCTTCGAGGATTATGGCTTTGTGCCCGCTCGCGGTGATAATCTTGCCTTTTCCCTTCCTCTGACTTCGACTCCGCAGATAAATCAATTGGAACGCATGGCGCAGCGCGTAGAGGCTGCCAACCGGTTTACTATCCGTGGGGCGAACTTCGCCCGTTGGCAGGACGAGATCGATGTAATTTATCCGATGATTAACGCAGCTCTGGCGCATCTGCCGGATCACCGGCCCTGGATGCGTGATGAACTGGAAAACCTGTTCCGGCCATTTTTACAAATCGCAGATCCGGATTTAATCCTCTTTATAGAAGAAAATGGAAAACCGGTCGGTTTCTTTCCGGGCGTACCGAATATGAATGAAGCCTTGATTCATGCCAATGGGCTTCGGTTTCCCTGGAATTACCTCAGTCTATGGCTGCATGCGCAGCGCAGGCCCAGGGGTCTTTCCATTAAAAGTGTGCTGGTTTATCCAGAATACTGGGGGAGCGGGGCAGCCGTGCTGTTGTTCAACGAAATGGCGCGCCGTGCCCGTTCCAAAGGGTATTCCTGGTTGGATTTATCGCTGACTTCGGCAGATAACCCGCGCACTCCAGCGCTTGCCGAAAGGTTTGGAGCAAAAATTTATAAGCGCTACAGGGTGTACCGCAAGCCAATCTAACCGCTTATGGATTTGCGGTTGGCTCAACGGTTGCAGGTCGGATAAGGTTGTTGATCCAGCGTCGAGACTTGACCCGGTTGATCGCAACCAGGAACTTAAACAATTCCTCTGTATTGACAATCAAGTAAACCCAGTAAACTGGTAGGTGAAGCACCAGACCGCTTATGATTGCAAGGGGAACCCCAATCCCCCAAAGCGAGATGATATCGAGTGCCATACCAAAGCGTGTATCCCCACCCGACCGCAGAATGCCAACGATTGCCAGTAAATTAGAAACACGCAGCCAGATTACCCCGGCAGCAGCAGCCATGACACGGGTTGCATAAAAAATGGATGTTTCCGAAATGTTATAGATACGGATGATGTTGTTGATATTGAGGTAGAGGATAATTCCGACCAGAGCTGCGCCGAGGATGCCAATCGTCAAAGATTTTTTACCGTAGTCAAATGCTTTGTCTGATTTTCCAGCACCAATCTGGTTTCCAATCATGATGCCGGTCGCATCCGAGATGCCCAGGAATATTACGAAGGCAAGGTTTTCAATTGAATTAACAATATTTACTGCAGCAATCGCTTCAGTGCTGATATGGGCGTAAACAATCGGATAAACGGTCACACCCGTCGACCAGGCGAATTCATTGAAGGTCACCGGAAGGACGGTTCGAAAGAAACGGCGGAAGAATTCCCGCGTATAGCCGTGAAGATCAGTCAATTTGACGGCTGCCGGAGTTTTTCGTTTATAAGTCAGTATTAGCAGCACAATTGCTTCAAGATATCGTGCGATTACTGTACCAATGGCTGCCCCTTCCACGCCCATTTGGGGCAGTCCAAAGTGTCCAAAAATTAAAACATAGGAGAGAAATGTCTTAAACAAGATGGCTGAACTGCTGATGACCATCGGCAGCCGCACTTCTTCTGTCGAACGCAGGACAGCCGAGTAACTGTAAGTTACGGCGGTAACCAGGTAACTGGAAGCCACAATCCCCAGGTATTTGCTCCCAAGCTCGACGACAGCCATGTCTTTTGTAAAAATTTTTAAAAAAGATGCCGGAGCAAACAGGCCAATGCCTGAGAAGATCGCTGCTGCGATTAGCCCCATCCCGAGACACAGGGCCAATACGCGGCGGATGCTGGCAACGTCGCGCTGACCCCAGTATTGGGCAGTGAAGATAGCAGATCCGCTGCTGATTCCAAACATGACGATGGTCATGATGAAAAAAGCCTGATTGCTTAATCCAACTGCTGCCACGGAGGTTTCGCCCAGCTGCCCGATCATGGCGACATCGATAATATTCATCGAGGACGAAATCAAGTATTGGAAAACTATTGGTACTGCCAGGCGCAGCAGTGTCCTGTAATAGGACCGGTCATTAAAAAGGTAAGACAGCATAACCCGGAATTATAAGCGATAGGGTTCTTTGCTGGGCTGTATTCCTTGCAGGAACACCGAGTACGATGGTGCTGGTCCGAACGATTACTCCATGCACACCAGATTTTATTAATCCCGGCGAAAATATCTTTTTATTGTTAGTTTGAAATTGTTGCCGCTGTTTAGTTTTTTTTTCTAGCGTCGGAATCCCATAAACAATCTGGCAATTCCATCCCCCAGGGATTGCAGGCCGCGCATCACGGAATCAAAAGGATCCCAATTCCCGATGGATGTGGACCCGGGCCTGCTTCCCGGGATTCTACCGGCGAGCGCTTGTTGTATTTCGGGACCGAAGAAGATGATCGCAGCTACGATGAATGCCAGGATCAGGATGATCAGAAATGGGACGTTTGCCCTATCGGAAGAATCACTCATGTTGTACCTCCTTGAGGAACCGAACAAGGAAGGGGCTGGTTTTCCAATCGCGACGATAATTTAATTATAGCAAGTTGTGGTGATAGGAAAGTGTTAGAAAATTCATTGAGATTAGTTTGCAAATTTGTTAATTAATCCTACCAAAATTACCTTAAAAGGTGTATATTTAGTGGACAATCTAAAACTTATGGCTTCGAAAAGGCAATTTCCAATAATTTGGAAGGCGCAAAAGCAGGAATTTCCCTAAAGGAATTGCCTGTCTGCCGAAAAGCCCGTTAGATGATTTATCATCTGCGGGTTTTTTATTAGAAAGGGGCTAGCATGCAGCAAATTAGCAAATCATTTAAGGTTTCATTGAAATTGTTGGTGTTTTTGTCATTTTTATTGGCATACCTGGTACCGGTTCGTTCACCAGTTCAAGCCGCATCACAACCCGTGGATTATGCGGACATCCAGACGATTTATACCGGTAAGGTTGGATTAGCATCCCCGGTCGGATTCGCTTTTCTTCCTTCCGTAAAGGGATTTTTAGTCTGGGATGCCCAAAATGAGCTCACACGGGCTCATCTGCTGGTTAATTACGATGAAGCTGGCAGCCCGGTCGATCTACCTGGAATGGTTCAGGGCAGTCTGAATGCTGCATTTGATACCCGTGGAAACCGGCTTTTCTTCCTGGATGAAACTGGGGATCATCTAACAGGTTTGGATTTGACCGCCAAAGGGTTTCCGGATGTTTCCCGGAGCGCTGTGGATCACACGAACATTCAGGCCTATGGTGTAAGGCAACCCGCTGGACTTGCCTTTGATTCACTCACCGGGCGCCTTTTCATCCTGGATGCCGGACGAAACACAGTGGTTTCGGTGGCTCCTCACCGTACACAAGGTTATGACGGAACTGCTGCGTCCAACAACGGGCGGATCTCTCGAATTAACCTCCGTGCCGTTGATGGCAAGGTTTTGCGCGGGATAGCCTACAACCCTGAAGAGGACCACCTGTATGTCTCGGTTCCAGATGAGCAAGCTGTTTATAAGTTCACAGCTACCGGAGATCTGGTAGGTACGATGGACCTGAGCAATTTCCAGATGACCAATATCCAATCGCTGACTTTTGCTCCGAGCGCCGACCAGACAGATGACCAAACTACTCAGCATTTATTCGTGCTTGACGGCGGTTCCACTCAGCGAACCGGCTCAATTTTGGAACTAACCCTCGACCCGCAAGCACTTCCCATTGGAACCACCTTGCTTCCGAGCACGTTAATTCGGAAAATTGACACTTCCAGCGCAGCCTGGTACCCGTCCAGCCCGGATCCATCCGGGATCGATTACTTCCCACCCACCGGCAGGTTAATCCTGGACGACAGCGAAGTGGATGAAATGTCGGTCTATGCCGGGGCAAATGTGTATCAATCGACACTGGCCGGACAACTGCAGACAACCTGCAATACCCTATCCTTCTCGCGTGAACCTACCGGTCTTGCGGTTAATACAGTCAATAACCATATATTTATGACGGATGATGACCGAAAAGAAATATATGAAATCAACCTTGGCCCCGATGGAGCATACTGTACTTCGGATGACTCGGTTACCAAAGCCAGCACGGTGACAATGTTTGGCGGTTCAGGCAGCGATCCCGAAGATGTAGCGATTGGGAACAACACGTTATTCTTCGCTGGAGGTTCCGACGCGGAAGTGTATTACTTCAATTTGGGACCGAATGGGTTGCTTGGCGGTGGAGATGATGGCCCTGTCTCCCATTTCGATACCCTGGCACTCGGGTTCAAGGACCTCGAAGGTATCGGGTTTAATCATGATTCTGGGACCATCTTCATTGTTAGTACCAGCAGCACTGACCGCTACCTTGGAGAACTGACGACAACCGGGCAGCTCCTTTGGGCGTTTGACCTGGGCTATATGGGTACTCAACAGAACATCCGCTCGGATGTGGGATACCTGCCTAGTCTGGAGAATCCTGGAACCAAGAATATTTATATAGCCAGCCGCGGTATAGACAATGACAGCGGTACCGGCGCTACCCCAACCGAGAATGATGGCGAAGTTTGGGTTATTTCTATAGGTTCCACTACCCCTCCAACCCCGACCAACACCCCTACCGACACGCCTACATTCACCCCTACCAATACACCCACAGATACGCCTACGGTCACACCGACCAGTACCGTCGATCCGAATATAACTCCTACAGACACACCGACTCCAACCAGCACAGCTACCCCCACTGACACCCCGACTTCGACGCCAACCCCGACACCGACACCGCTTCCGTCGAGTAATCCTCTGTACCTGTCCATGGCATCCAATGGAACAATTGGCGGGGTGGGATTCTCCGACGAGGATATTCTCGCGTTCGATGGCATTGCCTGGAGCCTGTACTTTGACGGCTCAGACGTGGGTGTCGGCAATCAGGATCTGTTCGCAATGTCCATTGTGGATGCCGATACCATTCTGATGGCATTTACC
>CAYPJS010000096.1:0-25206 GCA_964411135.1 uncultured Anaerolinea sp. | reverse complement strand
CTGCGGTCGAAGTTGGATAATTGGATAAATAATTCCAACTTGAAACAACAAAAAACCCGCCGGAAATAGCGGCGGGTTATGGTTTATTTGTGGGAAACCGTCAGGGTCCGGTGACTGTAGGCAGACCCTGGTTTATCCATTCGTTCATGCCGCCGCCCATACTGGTGACCTGCTCGAACCCGGCATCCAGCAAGATGTCCCTTCCGGTAGCGCTTCGATTACCTGAACGGCAAACCACCACGATCTGCTGATCGACAGGGATTTCAGCCAGGCGGCTCTGAAGCTCCCCTAAAGGGATGAGTGTCGCATCCGGGATATGCCCTGCAACCCATTCATCTGGTTCGCGCACATCCAGCACGAAAGCGCCCTCTTCACGGAGCGTTGCTGCTTTTGAGACACTCACCTCACGTGCCAGACCGCCCTCACCGCCTGGTTGCGACAAAGCTGAAACGCCAGCATAAACGGCAAATGCGATTACGATGATAGACACTACCCAAACCCAGGCAGTGGCATTTTTCTTGGTGTTTTTTGGGGTCTGTCGTGACATGGTTCTTAGCTCCTAATATTGTGGATGTAGTTTATGATTCAATCCTAACCAAAAAGTGACAGATTTGGGGGAAATTCTTGATCTCCCAGCCTCATTATTGTCTATAATTCACCATGAGCGTCAAAATTTTTCTGGCAGCTTTACCCAGACCCACCTTATAGGCTCATGATGGATCCTTCACGTTTCAATTCTAAAACCCTAGGCAGTATCCCACAGGGGGAATCTGTTTGCAAGATCATGGCAGCAGCTATCCAGGCAGTCGAGCCTGCGTCGGCTGTGAGGACGCATCTTAAATGCACCGAACGCACCCTGTCTGCAGGACAGAAGCGGTATGACCTGCAGAAGATCAAGCGAATTTTCCTGGTTGGGGCGGGCAAGGCAGGGGCACCCATGGCCAGTGCCGCCGCCGAGGTCCTTGGAACGCACCTGTATGAAGGCATCATGATTGTTAAACATGGGTGCGGGCCCTATGACGGGCAATTTCCGGAAACCCTGCGGATTATAGAAGCGCGCCATCCCATCCCGGACCGGCGGGGACTTTCTGGAACGCATGCAATTCTGAACTTGCTTAAAGCCACCACACCCGAAGATCTGGTCATTTGCCTGCTGTCAGGCGGAGCTTCTGCGTTGATGACCTTGCCTGCGCCAGGCATTACCCTGACCGACATTCAGCGGATGACGGACCTCCTGCTCCGCAGCGGAGCTACGATCCATGAAATCAACACATTGCGTAAACACCTTGATAATGTGAAAGGCGGCGGATTAGCCCGGGCAGCTGCTCCAGCCCAGGTACTTTCTCTGATCCTGTCAGACGTGGTCGGCGATCAGTTGGACGTGATTGCTTCAGGACCAACCGCCGTGGATGAGAGCACCTATTTTCAGGCGATGCAAATCGTTAAAAGGTATGAACTCGAGGATAGGCTGGCTCCATCCATTTTGAACTACCTCAAGCGCGGAATCAACGGAGAAATAGCCGAAACCCTGAAACCAGTTGAAGCTGCGCAACTGCGAATTGAAAATGTCATCATCGGCAGCAACCGCCTGGCTATTCAAGCGGCTCTCGATACGGCTTCAAAAATGGGATTCAACACACAGGTTCTTACCACAACCATGCAGGGCGAAGCCCGTCAAGCCGGGCAAATCCTTTCCGGGATTCTACGGGACGTCGATGGCGGATTGTATTCAATCTCACGACCGGCGTGCATTATTGCCGGCGGGGAGACCACCGTGACTGTAACCGGTACCGGTTTCGGCGGTCGCAATCTTGAACTGGCACTCGCGGCGGTCAGCGGGTTGAAGGATCTCAAAAACGTCCTGTTAATTACACTGGCTACCGACGGAGGCGACGGTCCGACCGATGCAGCCGGTGCGGTTGTCTCCGGCGGGACTATGGCACAAGCGCTCGCCCTCGGACTTTCACCGGCAGAGTATCTAATCCACAACAATTCCTACCCCTTTTTCGAAGCAATAGGGGATTTAATCAAACCAGGTCAAACCCAGACCAATACCAATGATCTGGTATTTATTTTTGCCTTTTAGTTGATTTCAATAAAAGAGTATTCAAGCCGGGCAAAAATTTTATCCGGACTGGGTATTGTTTTCGATTTGGGTTGAGGAGCGGACACTATTTTGTTCCTGACCCGCAATCTTCTTCAGGATGCGTGCTGACTGAAATTTTCGACGCCGGTTTATCACCCAGGATTTAATCACCGGCAGCCGCAGCACCAGTAAACCAAGCAGCACGATACCCGCTGTTAATGGCTTCCAAATATCTCCCTGAAAATCCAGCAGATTCCCCTTGACCACCAACCCAAGGTGGACCACTGCCAGTATGCCTGCCAGGTACACCAGCTTATGCAGGCGTTTCCAGTTTTTCCCGAGAGTTTTCTTCCACCATTTACGGGATGTAAATGCCAGGGCTGCCAGCGTAAAGAGGGTAGCCATGCCCACCCAGATGTAGGCTTTGTCCCAATTGTCCAGACGGAATAGTCGAAAATTAAATCCATAATCCAGGCCGATATAGCTCAGGAAGTGAACAACGGCGTAATAAAAAGTCCACAACCCCAACGGGCGGCGCAGTTTCAGTACCCGGGGCATATCAAAAAGTGTATGAACCGGTGTACAGGAGAGGGTCAGCAGTAACAGGACAATTGTGATATCACCGGTAAGCTGATTGAGCACCTGAATCGGATTGATGCCCAGGCTGCCGGTGAAATAAACAACAGCCAGAATCACCAGTGGGACCGGCGCCAGGAAATGCACAGCACGCCGCAGCGGGTTGACAGGTTCTGCCGCAGAAGTGGACATCAATAGTTGGAAATCAGGCTCATGCCGCTGTAAAGCGAACTCACCTGCTCGGTATAGCCATTGAACAATAATGTTTCGCGCCGGCTGTTCTCACCGATGCGGCGTTCCGTTGCCTGGGACCATCGAGGGTGCGGGACGTCGGGATTTACGTTGGCATAAAATCCATATTCACGCGGTGCGATTGCGTTCCATAAGGTCGGCGGCTTTTCCTCGACCAGTTCAATTTTGATGATTGATTTGATGCTCTTGAAGCCGTACTTCCAGGGAACAGCCAGGCGGAGCGGGGCGCCGTTTTGCGCCAGCAGATCTTTCCCGTATAGACCCGTTACCAGGATAGCAAGATCATTCATGGCTTCGTCAAGACGCAACCCCTCGGTATAGGGCCATGGATAAAACGGGCTCATCAGACCGGGCATGTGGTCATCATCCATCTTGGTGGTGAATTTGAGGTATTTGGCGCTTGTCATCGGGTCGACTTCCGCAAGCAGGGCTTTAATGGGAAAGCCAATCCATGGGATTACCATCGACCATGCTTCGACGCAACGCAGGCGGTAAATGCGTTCTTCCTGCGGGAAAGCCCTCAGATCATCGATGTCATAGGTTTTAGGGTTATTAACAAGTCCGCTAACCTCAACCTGCCAGGGGGAGGTTGGGAAATCTTTCGCCAGATCCGCCACACCTTCTTTGTCGGTGGTGAATTCGTAGTAGTTGTTGTAGTTAGTAATTTCTTCGTAGGTATTAGCAGGATCGCCTAATTCGTCTGAGATTTCCGGCATGGACGGTTCAACTGAAGGCGCTTGCGTGGCTGCAGCGGGATTGTCACCCTCGCCAGAAGAAGATTGAGGGCTGACACCGCAAGCCGCCAACAATGCGGTCGCACCTACCGCAGCGGTTAGTTTCATGAACTTTCGCCGGTTAAGATAAACCTCTTCCGGGGTAATTTCTGAAGATGGAATGTCGCGGTATTGATCTCTTTTCATCTCATTCATCCTGTCCAATGGGTATTAACCCGATACAAGGAGACTCATTAAATTACTACTATTAATGTCTTATTTATACCAATAATGCATGAGGGGTGGATTAGAATTTGTTAATTTTTTGGGCTGGCTTCTCCGGAACCAGAGCGTATTAGCCTGCATTAGGTTTTTTGGGAAAAAAAAGAGCGGCGCATGCGCCGCTCCAACCTGATGATTGATGGAAATATTGTTATTTTCGGAAAATTCCGAACAGCACTGCCAATCCAAACAGGATTAATAAGGCAGGGCCCAGAATGTTCCAGGAAATCCCCAGGAAAGCTATACCGCCTACGAGCAGGGTAGCCAGACCAAATAGGACCAGTCCAAAAGCGGCGCCTGAAAATTTTCCGCCCGTTACACTTGCCGCCAGTCCATTGATCAGCGCGCCAAAACCAGGCACCAGGATCGCGATTGCCCACCATTTATACGCTCCCAACAAACTGGATAAATCGTAGATACCCAGGTTTTTCAGCAGGAAGCCAGCTCCGATGTACAATACCCCCAGCCCGATCCATAGACCCATGTTGATGATCCCGGTCGCCCCAGGCGAGCTCTTTTTTCCAAAGCCTTCCAGAAAGATCGAAAGACCGGCTGCCAGAACCATAAGCGGCCACCAGACGGACCAGTCCAAACCCAGCAGAAAAATCATGGCCAGGGTTAACAAAACAATACCGCCGCCCAGACCGCTGCGCGCTGCAGCATTAAATTTTCCGGTTGCCTGCCATGCACTAAAGGCGCCGCCCAATGAGGCCAAGGCGGGAACCAGGATAAATAAAGCCCACCAGTTGTAGCGGGGTCCAAGCCAACCGAGCTGTTGTGCGAAAAGAATCAGGCCGCCCAAAATGAATATCAGCCCCCAGGCTACGCCATTTTTCCGCCCGCCTTTGACAGGCGCCTGTGCTTGAGTCCCTACAGGTCGATCATCCATATCAATCCTCCCGATCAAATTTTGACCAAATATATAATTAATCTTAGTGATTATTTATACGGATTCAAGCCCTGAAAGTTGCTATTAAAAGTGTCAAACGCCCGGGTGAGGGGGGCACCCGAACGTTTGACATAATAATATTAACACAGAAGCCAGCATTGTTCAATAAGTTTGTATAAGATTTTTCTTGGAATTGGGAATTCCAGCTTTCACCTTAAGCGTTTGTTACAGCCTTCGGATTTATTGATTGACGGCTAACATTGCGCATGTTATAGTATTTTCAGGCCCTGCCGTCCGGGTTGTTCGAAGAAGCCTCTTTAATTACTCCACTCCGGGGTTTAATTTTTAATTTACCACCTGCAAAATCCATCCTCAGCCATCAACTGGTTTGATTGCGAAATAATCCCTTTATCCTCAGGTTTCTATGACTGTCAATGCGCCGCTGATTGTCGAGAATTTATCATTTCGTTATCGCAGCCGTGAAGAATTGGCCATAAATAATATTAACCTCTCGATTGATCCAGCCCAGGTGGTATTGTTGGCTGGAGCATCGGGCTGCGGGAAAACAACACTCATCCGCTGCATCAATGGACTGATCCCGCGCAGTTACAAGGGTGACCTTACCGGGCGGGTGCTGCTGCAGGGGCAGGAGGTTAAAGACCTGTCTCTGGCACGAATCTCACAACTGGTGGGGACCGTGCTGCAGGATCCTGAGCGTCAAATTCTGGGATCGTATGTGATGAACGAAGTAGCCTTCGGGCTGGAAAACCTCGGCTGGGATCGAGAGGAAATCCGCAGCAGCGTGGATGCAACCCTGGAGCGTTTGAAGATTAGCAATTTGCGAGATCGGCAAACGAATTATTTGTCGGGTGGCGAAAAACAGAAGGTAGCGCTGGCAGGGGTGCTGGCGATGAAGCCGAATATCCTGGTATTGGATGAGCCGCTAGCCTCTTTGGATCCTGCCAGCGCGCAGGAGGCCCTTGATCTTGTGCGCCGATTGGCGGATGAGGGCATGACCGTTTTGATGGTCGAACACCGTGTGGAAGACGTGCTGCGCATTCATCCTGAGCGTGTGCTGTTTATGAAGGAAGGTCAGATCCAGTTCGATGGTCCGCCCGAACGGATTCAAAACAATGTCGAGTACCGCGAGGTCAAACTGCCCGCCAAGATGATAATCGCTGCGGCACGTGAAGATCCCGCTCCAGCGGAAATCCTGCCGCTGCCTGCTGCCGCCGAAAAATTGCAGGCGCCCATCGTGGAATTCAAGAATGTGGCATTCTCGTATGAGAGCGGGCCGGAAATTCTGCATGAAGTAAATTTGGAAATCAATCGCGGAGATGTGATCGCGGTACTAGGCCCCAATGGCGCTGGCAAGACCACCCTTGTCAAACATGCCATCGGGCTTTTAAAACCCAGTTCTGGGCAGGTTCTGGTCAATGGGCGCGATACGCACCAGCTTAGTGTGGCAGAGATTGCATCGACCCTCGGGTATGTCTTTCAAAGCCCCAGCCATATGCTGTTCGCGCCGACGATGCGTGAGGAGCTGGCATTTGGCCCAAGCAACCTCAAGCATTCATCCGAACTCATTCAGGAGGAGGTGAGACAGGCTGTCGAGATTGTGAACCTGGGCGGGTTTGAGGAGACCCCGCCGCTTTCCATGTCATTTGGTCAGCAGAAACGCGTGAGCATCGCAGCCATTCTTTCCATGCGCTCGAGGATCCTTGTTATGGATGAACCTACAGCCGGGCAGGACTATAAAAACTACATGGCATTTATGAAATCGATTTTGCAGCTGCCCACCTTTGAAGCGATTCTATTTATTACACATGACATCGATATGGCAGTGATCTTTGCCAACCGTGTGTTGATGGTCAATCAAGGCCGGTTGGTTGCTGACGGCTCACCGTACGAGGTTCTATACGATCAACAGCGGCTGGTCGAGAATCGGCTTGTGCCCACCAGCTTGCTGCAGGTCAATCTCGAGCATTACCCAAACACGCAAAAATTTTACAGCGCTGAAAGCCTGGCTCATCGGGTCACATTCAACGGTTAGCCTGGTTAAAGAACAATCATTCGGTCGTTATTCGTCAGGAGTGCCTAGGAGGAACCATGGATCGTAAACTTGTGTCTGTCATTCTTTCGCTCGTGGGTGTATTTGTCTTCTTCCTGCTGATCGTTTGGGTTGGCGGTCTGATCAATCCCGATCTTCAACTGGATGAGACAGGTGTGCTGCGCTTTGTATTCGTGGCTATCGGGCTGCTGATCGTTTTTGTGGTGTATCTACTGACACGGCAGAGCAAAATTTGGGAAGTCGGCACCCGTGAAGTTGTGTACATGGCGATTGGTGCGGCTTTGTACGCGGTGCTATCCTTCCTGTTCAACGGAACCGTATTTGCCGTGCCTTCAGTCAGCCAGGTCGCGCTCCGTCCGGCGGTGGCAATTCCCATGTTCTTTGGTTATGCCTTCGGTCCGTCTGTGGGTTTGTTCACAGGCGCTGTTGGCAACATGTTCGGGGACGCACTCACAGGTTTTGGACTTTCCCCGCAGTGGTCGGTCGGTAACGGGCTGATCGGCATGGTAGCCGGCATGGCGATGCTGTTCAAAGATAAGAAAAAGGGTATCGACATTGTTTTGTGGGTGTCCCTGGTTCTGGCAGCTATTGCGACGATCATCTTCTTCGTCAACCGCTCCGTGCCAAACATGATGTTCTTCGACCCTGAAAACAATGTCTTTGGCGATGCCACGATTTCGATTTTTGCCGGTGTTTCAGCGGTCATTGGCTTTCTCCTGGTGCTGCTGGTAAGGTTCTTGTTCAGGACAAACATCGATGTAGCAGCCGCTGTTACCTGGAGTCTGCTGGGCAATTTCATCGGGATCGGTTTTGCTGCCCTGTCCGATATTTGGATCAATGGCTTCTCGCCCGCGGTTGCTATCGTGGGTGAGTTCCTGCCGGCGGCTGGCCCGAACTCCATCTTTGCCGCCATCCTGGTTCCGCTGCTGGTTGCGGCTTATGCTGCAGTCCGCCGCCAGACCGGCCGCTAATTGATTTATTTGGGAGCAGGCAGCTACCCTGTCTGCTCCCAATCCGAGGAAAGATCTATGCTGGTGACATGGCGCTACAAACCGCGAAAATCTCTGATCCAGAGCTTCGACCCTCGTGCCTGGCTGATCTTTTACGCCTGTTTCCTGGCAAGCACGATTTTATTTTGGGATATCCGGTTCCAGCTGGTGCTTTTCGTGATCACTTTTGTTACTCTGGTTACCTCGGGCATCAAGTTCAAAGAAATGAAGCGCGCCTGGATATTCATCGGCGGTTTTGTCGTATTTTTCTCATTGTTGACCTTTCTGACCGGACGTGGCGGGGTCGAGCTCTATACCGAGGATCATTTGCTGGCGCGGGTGGCGGCCAATTTTAAAATTCTCGGCTGGCAGCCAAAATTGACCATCACGGCTGAGAAAACCATGTACGCCTTGACCATGCTGGTGCGCGTTTTCAGCCTGGCGAGCATGACCATTTTGATCCCCTATTCGCTCAACCCGGCGCATTATGGTATCACTTTCCGTGGCCTTGGCTTGCCGGATAAGGTTGCCTACGGCATGGACCTGACCATGCGCTTCATTCCATCTTTTGGCCGCGACTTCATGCTCACGCGTGATGCTCAACGCGCGCGCGGGTACGAACTTGAGAAGATCAGCGGGGGGATATTTGCCACGGTCCGTAAGCTGGCTCCGCTAATCGTGCCAGTGACCATCCATGCCATAGTCGGCAGTGAAGATATTATCGACGCGATGGATTTACGTGCTTTCGGGGTTGGTCCGCGCACCTGGCTTGAGCAGCTTAAGTACCGAAAACGCGACCGGTTTCTGATCGCGTTTGGGGTAGTTTTAATCGCCTTAAGTATTGGGCTGTCCTTGTTGGGTTTTGGCAACTTCTGGGTGCCGCAATTTCTGTTAAACCTGGCTGTGTAAAACCTATAATACTTTGGTGATCACCAATTCTCCAGCCTGGTTGAGGCGGCTTTCCTTTATTGAGTCAGCGGAACCCAAAACAACGACAGCGCTGTCTGAGAAAGCAGCTTCGATAGCCTGACCAAAGGCATGGAAGTCTTCCGGTGTGGTCGATAGCACCTCATCTCGGAGCTGCTGCCTTTCCTCGTCTGAAATTCCAAGCAAATACCGCAGCATCGATGTGTACCCCTTGGCATCCGGCAGCTGGTAGGTATCAATCTCACCGATCGCGCCAATGATGGCTTTGGTTAGCTCCGCATCGTTCAAATCAAGACGCTGCAGGAAGGCTCCAGCCTGTGAATACGCGTCCAAAGATTTATCCAGGTTCGGGTCGCGGTAAGAGAGCAAGTTAAAGGCTCCAGAGTGCTGGTCGAAGGTTGAAAAACCGCCATATGCGCCGCCCTGCACCCGGATCTTGTCCCACATGTAGGTGTAGATTAAATACGGATTGACCACGAAAGCCGAACCGTGAAGCTTGTACCCGGCTTTATAAAGGTTTACCCCTTTGCCGACAAAATTTACCTGTGAAGGTACGCTCAATCCTTCAGCCAGGATGGGTCTCTCCGGCTGCCAGAGAACGGCGGGCAGATCTTCGGAGGAAAAACCCTTCAAGAAATCCATAATCTGACCGCGCACCACATTCCAGCTGGGGGAATCCACAGTGGCGTTGCACAGCATCCCTGACTGCCGTGTGAGTGTAGTGCGGATGCCCTCGAAGACTGCCTGGACCGCTTCCCAGTTTTGATCAATCTGCGTGAGCAGGTTCCGCAGGAAGAATAACTGGCTGATTCCGCTCATTTGCTCATTGGCCCAATCCATCTTGCTGATGCGGGCCTTGAGACGGGTATTGACGACACGGTGCCCCATATCGGTTAAAGCTGACTCTAACCCGGCTTTTTCTTCCAGCACAATCTGCTTGATGCGGTCACGGTCGTCTATCCTGGCAGTATTTAGAACATCTCTCAGGATATTGAGCAAGTCTGAGGTCTGGCTGATCATAGCTTTTCCGCGCAGGAGAAGCCATGCAGCTCCGTCTGGCGATTTGCGTGAAGCGGATGTGAAAGTGGTCGGAGAAATGCCGCCGGTGCGTTGACCGATGCGCTGCATCAATTGAACAAAACTTTCGCTGGTGGTGCCTGTTTCGAGCAGACCGCGGCTGAACACGGGGATGTACGGCAGCCATTCCTGCTTTAGGAGTGTCAGATTGAAACCCAGATCAAGGTACAGGATGCCATTTGTGAAAAGGTCGTGGAACAAAACGGTGCTCTTACCGGAATCCTCGACCTCGAGAGGGATCGTTTTAACTGCTTTTTCAAGATCCGCGCGTGTAAGTCTGGGGATGGTCGCCAGAGCTTCCGGGCTATCCGGGGTATCCTGACGGCGCTGAAGCTCGCGGGTTGTTTCGACAATCTGGCTAACCTCATTGGGGGACATGGCTGCACGGGCTTTTTCAAGCCGCAATTTTTCAGTTTCGGCCCGCCGGACGCTGAGATCAGGGTCGGGTTTCAAGAGCAGGGTCACGCGGTGCGTATTATCCAGCAGGAATTTTCGGATCAAGCCCTCGAAATAACGGGAACCCTGGCCTGCTTTTGTTTTAATAGCTTTCAAAGGTGTTTCAAAAGCCATGGGGGCAAACGGGTCGCGTCCGTAGTTCCATTCATCCAGGACTCGCAGCATAATCGCCAGACCGCGTGGGAAGGCGCCTGTATTGTTTTCACGCAGGGCAAATTCGACCGTGTTGACGGAGGCAGCAACGGTTTTCGGATCAATGCCTCCATCCGCAAGAGTATTCAGGGTTTCAAGAATGAGCTGCTCAACCTGTTGAGCACTGGTTTCCTCGATTCCTTTTAATCCAATCGAGACCATCCACTGCCGCAGGCTGGTTTCAAACCCAACGCCAGCCAGATCCTCTCCAAGTCCGGAATCGATAAGGGCTTTGCGAAGCGGAGAGGCAGGAGTACCAATTAAGACATGGTTGAGAATCCGTAAACCAAGCGCATCTTCCTGGTTAAGGACTTCAGGCAACATCCAGTTGACTGTAACCTGGGACTTGGCCTGCGGGTCATCGCTGCTTTCATAGAACTCAACGGCCGATTTGGCCTGTTTGAACGTCGGCTGCAGTTTAACCTGACTGTCGATTTTTATGGCAGAGTATCCCAGGAAAGCCGAGTCCAGGAGTCGCAGGCGTTCTTCCGGGTTGTCATCGCCATAGAAAAAAATGCGCGCATTGGAAGGATGATAGTATGTATCATGGAAATTTTTGAACTGCTCGTACGTCAGATCGGGAATGTGCTCGGGGTTACCGCCCGAATCATGCGCATAGACATTTTCTGGAAAGAGCAAAGCCCGGCTTTTCTCCTCCATTACGCCATCCGGAGAAGAATAAGCCCCCTTCATTTCATTGAACACGACACCCTTGTAGCTGATCTCGCCATCAGGAGTGCCCAGTTCATAATGCCACCCTTCCTGCAGCAGGGTATACGGGCTGATGGTAGGGTGTAATACAGCATCCAGGTAGACATCGATTAAATTGTAGAAATCCTGAAGATTTGTGGTGGCGACTGGATAACAGGTTTTGTCGGGATAGGTAAAAGCATTCAGGAAAGTGTTCAGCGAACCCTTGATTAGCTCGACGAACGGTTCTTTAACCGGATACTTCTTCGAACCGCAAAGCACTGAATGCTCCATAATATGGGCAACACCAGTGGAATCATTGCGAGGCGTCCGGAAATTAATCCCGAAGACCTTGTTTTCATCATTGTTTTCCAGAGATAATACCTCTGCGCCTGTGCGTTCATGCCGCCAGAGACGGGCGTGCGTGTTGAACTCTTTTATTTCCTGTTCTTCGACCAGTTGAAAACCATGGATCAGTTTCATATTTCCTCTATCAAACTCCAGAAAATCTGATGATGAAAATTCATTCCGTGCGCGATTTTGGTAACTTGAAAACGAATGGCAAAGCGGCTAATGTGAGCCCGGCGCTGATGATATAAGCTGTGTGCAGACTGGAGAGGTCGCCGATGGCACCGACGAGCACCGTTACCACCGAGCTGCTGACGAAATTGATCGCCATATATACACCGTTTGCCAATGCACGACTTTCCGGGAAGCTTTCCTGCACGACTGCCATAATGATAGGGGTGACGCTTAATTGGGCAAAACCCAGGAGGAGCAGCAGCGGGAAAAGGATCCATCCATTCAGCAGGCTAAAGGTAAACAGAGTCAGCGAAGAAACGATCATTGCTGCGATCATTACCGGCTTGCGTCCCAGGCGGTCGGAAATCGAGCCGCCAAAAAAAGCTCCTGCAGCTCCTGCCACCTGCATGACTGACAGGGAAGCGCCAGCCATAACCAGGTTGGTACCCCGTTCCGTTAAGTAAATTGGGAGAAAAGTGCTGACACTGACAAAAGCAAAACCGCGCAGGACAACGATCCCTGTAACTGGCAAAAGGACTTTCCTCATCCCTTTGAGAGCCTCACGCCAGGGAGGTGCAGCTTGCGTTTTGAACGCCCGTCCATCCACGTTTCGTAGCTGAAAGAACAGGAAGGTGGACATCAGTATGCCGCCAATTGCCAGCCAGGGCGTGTTTTTTACCGTGAAATATTGGACTACAGTGACAATTAACAGCGGTCCCAACACACGCCCTATTTCACCGCCCATCATCCAAATGCTCATGCCCATGCCAAGGCGCTGCGCTGACAAACGCCCGACCATGACCGGTCCGGTTGCATGGATACTGGCGGAGCTCAAACCGGTTACCATCAACAGCATGGCAGCGATGATATACGTGGGCGCGACCCCCAGCAGGCTCATGGCAACGCCGGTGATTGCCGGGGTGAAAATCATGAAGTAACGGGCGCCTGAATGATCGGCAAGATAACCAATGACCGGTTGCAGCAAGGAAGGGGCATTTGCGAATACTGAAAGCAAACCCGCCTCGGTTTTAATGAGGCTAAATTTCTCAATCAGGATCGGTAGCAAAGGCGCCAGAAATGCCTGGTAGGTATCCTGGATCGAATGACCTGCTGCCAAAACGGTGACTTTTTCAGTTTGAAAACCAGTATCTCCGATGATTTGTGTCGCGGTCATTCATTTTCCTGATCGTTGGAGGGTTGTTTGTAAAAAAGGGTCTCTGCAAACCAATTTGTTATTCACCGCGGCTGATTAACCCCTCCACTGTAAATGAAAGGGGTTCGATGCCTGGTCCGGGATATTGGGTAACATCTTCCAGGCTAACCCGCAAGTGAAGGTTGGCAACTTCGGGGTGTGCTTGCAGGTGGTGCAGAATGGCAGAATCAGCCTGTACACCGAAGGTTTTCAATAAACGCCGGATGTCTATTTGAACATTCTCATCATTCATGGATATCTCCTTTCCTCAACCAGTAGACAACCGTTGAGTATACTCCATGCACGATGGAAGTTGATGAAGATTTTTGCAGTTTGCTTTACTGAATCTAACCTATATCCAAGTTCAGGCTCACCCTGCCAGACAATCCGGATTAAATGTGGCCCCATCCCGGGTGGTGGTCAGAATAATCGGAACTTCCGGATTCTCTTCGATTTTTAACTGGAGCCCGCGGATGGTGATCTCAACCAGGCTGCGAATGGTATGGGCTGAGGCTTCGGTTGCTCCCCAACCGGCCAGGTAAAGGTCGGTGCTGCGTACCTCCTGGCAAGGCGTTTCCATCAAGCGTGCCAGCACTTTTGTTTCAGCATCACTCAAGTCGATGGCTGATCCCTGGTTGACCAGGAGATGATTGGCGGAATCCAGCCAGAAGCGGCTCGTCCAGGGGGTTTTGGGTGCGGTTATGGATGAGGCTCTGGCTTTCGCCGCCAGCCTTTCGATGCGCCCGATGATCTTCTCGCGGGTAAAGGGTTTGACAACGTAGTCGTCGGCACCCAGGTGATAGCATTGCTGCATGATGGCTGCATTCGAGATCGCCGTGAGCATCAAAATCGGCACATCCGAGGTCGTGCGGATCGTCTCGAGCAAATTAATCCCATCGAGCTCGGGCATCATTATGTCCAGGAGGATGACATCCACTTTTTCGCGGTTGAGCAAGGATAAAGCAGCATTGCCGCTACCCGTTGCTAAAAGGATATGTCCCGCCTTCTCAATCATCAATGTAACCACCTGGCGGGTTTCTGGATCATCGTCAACCAATAATACTTTCAGGACAGGTTTAAATGGATCGACGGTCATCTTTTGTCCTTTTCCAACGGGGAGTTATGAGGGATATTGCTAATACTATTGTAAGGGATAACGGAGTTTCACGGTCGCGGCAAACTTATAAACAATCCAATTAATAGATTGAATATTTTCTCAATTGATTTCACCTCTTTGGGCGTGTACAATACTTGGAACAAGCGCCTGATGCCCAGACTTTTATACGGCGGCGCATTACTTCGGGAGGGTCTTATGAATTCGCGTGTCTTGCCGCTCATCACAGTCTCTGGCAGCCATCAAGAAATGGGACGTCAAATTGGCGAGGCGGCACGTACTCAGGTTGCCAACAGCATACAAAACGCCCGCAGGCTACTGCATGATGCCTACGATACGCTCCAGCTTGACTGGGAAGGCGCGTTGATACAGGCCCGGAAATATTTGCCTTTCGCCGAGGAACGCTATCCGCAATATGTGGACGAGATGCGCGGGTTGGCTGAAGGCGCAAATGTCGCCTTTGATGACCTGACTGTGGTGAATGCGATGGAAGCGGTGACCATGGATGCCCTGCACCTGGTTAAATGCACCAGTATGGCTCTAAACCAGGAACGGACTTCTAACGGAACGGTCCTGGTTGCACATAACGAGGATTGGGTTCCCGAAGATGAGCCGGATGTGTATATCGTCCTTGCTCATCCGGAGAAAGAACCTTCCTTTATAGCGATGACTTACGGCGGATTACTGCCTAACATCGGGTTTAATTCGCATGGAATTGCCCAATGCTGCGACTCGGTTTATCCCACCGACAGCCGTATTGGTATTCCGCGGGTGATCGTCTCCCGGGCGGTTTTGGCTGCAAAAACACCCAGTGAGGCAATAAGGCGCACTCTGATCCGGCAGCGGGCTGCCGGCTATAACCATTTACTGGCTCATGAAAGCGGTGAGATCTATTCTGTGGAGGTTTCTGCCCGGCAGTTTGCCATCCTGTATGCGGAGGATGGTGCCATGGTGCACACCAATCATTACGTCGACAGCCAGATGCGGAAAATTGAGAGCGAGCCAGATGAATTAATTGCCACCCGCATCCGTTATTTCCGCGCCCAGCGGCTATTGAACCAAACCCGCGAACATTCCATTAAGTCTCTGCAGGCGATCCAAAAGGACCATATCAATTACCCGGACTCGATTTGTAACCATTCTACCGATGGCGATCCCCTTGACAGGGAAAAAACGGTAACTGCGTTGACCATGGACTTAACGAACCGGCGCATGTGCGCCACATGGGGAAATCCGTGTGAAAACATGTTCACAACTTTCCAGTTGGAAAGCTGAAAGAACTGAATTGCCAGGGAGAATTGAACAATGACTCAGCCAAAACGTTTCCCGTTTGCGCATACGTTTTCGATCGTTGCCCGTGATCCGGTTACAGGCGACATGGGTGTGGCAGTCCAGTCGCACTGGTTTTCGGTCGGGTCCGTAGTCGCCTGGGGAGAACCAGGTGTAGGCGTTGTGGCTACCCAGTCGATGGTCGAGAAAGCCTATGGGCCACGCGGTCTGTCATTGATGCGGTCCGGTATGAAACCCAGGGATACCCTGCATCAGTTGCTCCAGCAGGATGAAAACCGTGAAGTCCGGCAGGTTGCCATGCTGGATAGCAGCGGTGAAATTGCTGTACATACTGGCAGCCGCTGCATCGCCTGCGCCGGGCATGAAAGCGGAGATGGATTTTCTGTTCAGGCAAATATGATGGAAACAGAGTTTGTTTGGCCAGCCATGGCAGAAGCTTTTCGAACCACACCTGGCAGGCTGTCAGAGAGGTTGATGGCAGCCCTGGAAGCAGCACAACTCCAGGGTGGTGACATTCGCGGTCAGCAAAGCGCTGCGATGCTGGTGGTCAGTGGTAAATCCAGCGAGAAACCCTGGGATGGCATCCTGGTTGATTTACGGGTGGAAGATCATGTGCAGCCGCTGATAGAACTTCGGCGATTATTAACTGTTCATCAGGCTTACGATTGGATGAATCAAGGGGATGCATTCCTGGCTGACGGCCAGGTGGACCAGGCTCTGGCAGCTTACCGGGAAGCTGCGCAAATTGCGCCAGATTTTGATGAACTGCCTTTCTGGCATGCGTTAACCCTGGCTGAACTTGACCGCATGGATGAAGCTGCACCCATCTTCAAGGCCGTTTTCAAGCTTAATCCGAATTGGGCGGAATTGGTCAAACGCCTGCCTGCTGCCGGCCTGCTGAAAGATGATCCAGTGCTGCTGGAGCGTATTCTAGTTTTGAGAGAAGATTAACGGCAGTTCTTCGTTCACGCCCCTGGTTCACCTCTTAATAGTCCAGTTAACCGTGCGCTATCCGTAAATTTGCCATTGGTATAGAAATTGCATATCCCAGCCAAGGGTATAATTGATACTATCCTTAATTAACGCCTGATCACGAATATAAAGGCATCCCTGTGCTCGATCTCACCCTATACCAGTACAATCCATCTTCACAAACCGAAGACCCAGTAATGCCTGGCTTATATACCGGCCTGCCCCCGCGCCATGCGGCTCGAGGCCGGGAGGGCGACCGCCTGGTCCTGTATCTGACGGTCAGCGATAACGAAAGCCTGCCAGCGGAGACTCAGCGGGAGTTCCTGGAGAAGGTAACCACCCTTTTTTATAATACCAAGGGCACAGTAACGATTGCCCTGAAGACGGTCGTTGATCAATTAAACGACCGCTTGCTTGCGCGCAATATCCGCAGCAGCAAGGAAGTCAAACCCGTAACAGGGTTGTTTCAGGCGCTTGTCTTTCACGGGGATTCAATATATTTAGCCCAATGCGGTCCGGCGCATACTTTCGTAATGGGCCGGGATAACGCACAGCATTATTATGACCCGGAAGGCGCGGGCCGTGGGCTCGGAGTTTCCCGCAGCGCCGGAATGCGGCTGTATAGCAGCGAGATCCACCCCGGTGACCGGGTTATTTTTTGTGCGAATCCGCCTGTACTTTGGACATCCAACAATCTGGCTGGTCCAGCTCGATTGAGTCTCGAGTCATTCACGCGCTGGTTGGCCGAGCAGGCAGCAGCACTCCCGCGTTTTATCCTGCTTCAATTCGACCGTGGTAAAGGCAGCCTGGAGGTCAAGGATCTGACCCCTACGCTCAAGGCTGGTCTTCGACAACCGACCCCGGTGCGCTTTGACCAACCACAGCCCCAAACCCCCATTTTGTCTGAAGAAAAAGATGAAGCCGTTTTCCAGAGCGGAGAAAAACCGGTTCTCGACAATACTGAGAAAGCTACCTCCATCAGCGACTCTGGAGAGAAGGTTGCCGGGCTTTTTGCAGGGTTGATCGGCGGCCGGAAAAATGTTGAGTTGGAACCGCGTTCCTCAGAACCTGAAGAACCGGCTTCAACCCCTCCTGAAATAACCGAATCGGATTCCACCGGCGAGCCGGCTGCGATCTCAACAACTACAGAGCCATGGTCGCCCGCCCTGGGGAATCCGAACTTCTCACCTCAGGCAGAAGCCACTGCTGTAACTGAAACCGTTCGATCGCCAGAACTTCGACGTGCCGCTTCCCGACGAACACGCACTGCTATCGCAGGGGGCTTAAAGGGATGGCGGGCTTTCAAGGCACGCATCGCGGATGGCCTGGGGAAAATTTTGGTGCGAATCATGCCCGGTCAGGCGGAAAACTTGCCTACCGTTTCACCCGCATTGATGGTTTTTATAGCCGTTGCGGTTCCACTGATAATTGTGGCGGTTGCTACAACCGTCTATGTCCAGAATGGCCGAAACGAACAGCATCAGGTGTTCATGGCACAATCGCAAAGCGCCTTTGACCAGGGTCAGACTCAAACTGATCCTGTGCTTCGCCGCGTGAACTACGAGGCAGCTCTGGATTGGGTCAAAAAAGCTGAGGAATATGGGGCCACGGAAGAATCTACAGCCTTGAAAATAAGAATAGGCGATGCCATCGATTCAATGGACGGCATTACACGCTTCGAACTACAACCTGCCCTGCCAAACGACTTCGATGCGAGTGTCAACATCACCCAGATTTGGGCTTCCCAGACTGAAGACCTGTACCTTCTCGATAGCAACAGCGGGCGTGTCTTGCGTATGGTCTATACTCGTCCGGGCTATGAACTCGATAACCAGTTTACCTGCGGTCCGGGAATGATCGGGAGCCTGATCATTGGGCCGCTCGTGGATATTGTCCCAGCCCCATCTGGGAATAGTTTTGGAGCTGTGATTCTTGGCGTGGATGCATCTGGAAATTTGCTGTATTGTTCGACCGACACTACCCGCACCATGGCAGTCACCTTACAAGCGCCTGATGCAGGCTGGGGTCAGATTAAAGCGATTGCCTTTCAAGATGGTGTGCTGAGCATCCTGGATGTCAACTCCAATGCAGTCTGGCGCTTCGAAGGGGTCGGTTTGAATTTCGGCACCGGACCGCGCTTATTTTTTGACAATGATGTTCCGGAATTGGCCGGTGCGATCGACCTGGCAGTTTACATGGATGACCTCTATATTTTGAACCAGGATGGTCATATGGTGTTGTGCACGTACAGCTATGTTGAGGTAACCCCGACACGCTGCACAAACCCCTATAATTACCGCGTAAGCGTGCCCGGTCAGGAGGTTCAGGAGCTGGCCACGCTGAACGCTCAATTCAACCAAATCCAGACCACTCAGCCGCCTGAGCCGTCCATGTTCTTTCTGGATGTTTCAGGTCGATCCATCCAACAATTCAGCCTATCTCTGAATTATGTTCGGCGGCTCCAGCCGCGCACCGACGGCGCTGATGCATTGCCAGACATCGCCCCCTCAGCATTTACGATCACGACCGGGCGCAACGTAGTTGTCGCTTACGGCAACCAGGTGTTCTTAGCGCCGCTGCCAGCGCCCTGACACGCATATAAATTTAACGAAGGATTTACTTGCGGGCCCGGTCTTTTAACCAGGCCGTTAGTTTTTCTGCAGGCCAACAGTTGATTATTATTGCGGGTTCGATCCAGGCACGGCGAGCGACGGAGATTCCGTATTCGATCAAATCCAGATCAGCAGGAGCGTGTGCATCCGTGTTGATGCTGATCGGGATTCCCATCTCGGCTGCCCTGCGGGCATAGACCTCATCCAGGTCCAACCGTGCAGGGTTGGCATTAATTTCCAATGCCAATCCGCATTCTCTGGCTGTTTGTAAAACAAGTTCCATATCCAGGTCTGCGCCTTCACGATTGGGCAGCAGTCTTCCACTCGGGTGACCGATGATATCCACATGCGGATTGCGCATGACCTTCAACAATCGTTCCGTGACCTCCTTGCGCGGCTGGCGTAAACTGACGTGCAGTGAGGCAATCACGATGTCCAAACCAGCCAGGACTTCGTCCGAATAATCGAGGCTGCCGTCAGCTTTAATTTCCACCTCGGTGCCCTGCAGCAGGTGGAAATCGGTCCCCATTTCCCGCTGTACCTCGTCGAGTTCGGCTCGTTGTTTTTTGAAGTCTTCGGCTTTAAGACCGCCAGCAATGCCCAAAGAAGCGCTGTGATCGGTCACCGCCAGCATGCTCAATCCACGCTCGCGTGCGGCTTTGGCCATCTCGCGGATCGTGCTTACCCCATCGCTCCAGGTGGAGTGACTGTGCAGTTCAGCCTTGCGGTCATTAAGCTCCAGCTGGACTGGAAGTTTTCCAGCCTGAGCAGCCTGAATCTCGCCGCGGTCTTCGCGTAATTCGGGTGGAATCCAGGGCAGATTAAGTGCTTTGTATAACGATTCTTCATCGCCAAAACTAACCAGTTTTCCGTCACTGCTGGTGAGACCGCGTTCCGATAAGGACCAGCCCTGTTTGAGTGCCAGTTCGCGCAGGCGAACATTGTGTTCTTTCGAGCCGCTGACGAATTGCAGCAGACTGCCAAAGTTTTCGGGCGGTTGGGTCCAGAGCTGCAGCTTCAATCCGTTGCTTAACTCAATGCTGGACTTATTATCGCCCTGCCCGAGAATCCGTAATACTTCAGGATGGCTGGTGAAGGCTGCCATCAAAGCAGCCGAATCGCTGCAGGCTGCTACCAGATCCAGATCGCCGATGGTCGAGCGCCAGCGGCGCAGACTGCCGGCCAGTTCTGCCTGTTGAACGCAGGGTTGTTTCCTCAGCCATTCGACCCACCGCAGCCCAATCGGCCTTGCCACACCCAGCGTCATGCGGCCGGATCGACGATGGAGCGCTGCGATTCCGTCCTGGATGCGCATTTCGGACTTTTCACCCATACCGGGTAGTTTCTGCAAGTGGTGCTCGTTGGCTGCCTGTTCCAGCTCTGCCAGAGTGGTGATACCCGCCTGTTTCCAAAACAAGGCTACCTTCTTCGGACCAACATCCGGGATTTCCAAAATTTCCAGGAGGGAAACCGGAACCTCGGCCTCCAATTTTTCCAGAAAACCCAATTTACCGGTATCCAACAGTTCATTGATTTTTTCAGCGATGGCTTTACCGACGCCGGGGATGCTGGTAAGCGGTTGGCTTTGACGATAAGTATCAGCTTCCTGGCCAAGAATGCGCAGGCTTTCAGCAGCACGACGGTAGGCCAGCGTGACATACACGACCTCGCCCTTGATCTCGAGCAGGTCAGCAATTTTTTCAAAGGTTTGAGCGAGCTCCAGGTTGTTCATATGCGTATTATACTTGCGGAAGGGAAACCATAAATAGCCACACCGGAGGGACCCCTGTGGGAATATTAGATCAACTTGATGTGCCGACGCTGTTGGTGAATCCGTCTATCGCCAGGAAAAATATTGCGCAAATGGCGGATAAAGCGCGGCTGCAAGGTGTGCGTCTGCGCCCTCATTTTAAGACACACCAATCTGCCAGGGTGGGCGAGTGGTTCCGTGAGATTGGTGTGGAGGCCATCACAACCTCATCCGTTGAGATGGCAGATTATTTTGCCCGGCACAATTGGCGGGACATCCTGGTTGCATTCCCGGTTAATATCCGGCAGATGCAGGCGATCAATGAATTGGCTCATAGAATCCGGCTCGGTCTTTTGGTGGAGTCGGTCGAAAGCGTACAGGCTCTTAGCTTGGGGTTGAGAGCACCGGTTGACCTGTGGATCAAGATTGACAGCGGAAGTGGACGGACCGGTCTGGGATGGGACGAGGTGGGTACGATAAAGGACCTCATTCGGACGGTCAGTGCAACCCCCGGGCTCAACCTGCGCGGACTGCTTACCCATGCCGGGTATACATACTCGGCTGCATCTCGAGACGAAATTACTGTACGTTATCAGACCAGCGTTTCCCGCATGATCGATCTTCAATCGGCTTTAGAGGTTATCGGGAGCGGCAGGCTGGAAATCTCGGTGGGGGATACTCCTGGATGTACCCTAACCCCCTCGCTGGGTGCTGTGGATGAAATTCGGCCGGGAAATTTTGTTTTTTATGATGCCCAGATGATGCACCTGGGTGTGTGCAGTTCACACCAGGTAGCCGGTGTAATGGCGTGCCCGCTGGTAGCACTGCACCCCGAAAGGGGCGAGGCTGTGGTTTACGGTGGAGCAGTCCACCTTTCCAAAGATACGGTATCAGATGGGGGCCTGACGCATTATGGATATGTGGTCAGAATAAATGCCGATGGCGATTGGTCACCGCCTATCCCGGGTGCGTATGCAGCACGGTTGTCACAGGAGCACGGTATTCTGCATATCCCGTCGTCTGAATTTTCCAATTTGAGGGTTGGCGATTGGCTTGGAATTATCCCGGCGCATATCTGTCTGACCGTTGCAGCCATGCAGGATTACCGTCTGACTGACGGGACGCACATCACATCATATAGGTCAGCGGCACGGGTGTAAACACCAGTACAAAAACGATCAGGGCCAGAACCGCCAGTACCTTGCGCTTCTTATCCAGCCGGGTGATTGTATCCAAAGGCTCGGCATAAACCCGCCCGAGCAGAAAAATCAAGCCTGCCCATAACCACCAGCCTGACCAGACAAAACCAAGCACCACCAGCACTGCCAGAATTAAGGGCAGCAGACGTTTCGCGGTTCTTGATCCGAGCAGCGTATAAAGGATGTGTCCGCCGTCCAGTTGACCGGCTGGAATGAGATTGAGCGCCGTAATCAACATGCCGCCCCAACCTGCCCAGGCTACCGGGTTGAGGGAAACATCTAACCCTCCGTAAGGCAGAGGCTGTCCGGTGAAGAAGTACCGTACCCAGTACACCAAGGACGATAGTCCCTGGGTATCAGCTGGAGCCGGCAGAAGCTTGCCGAAAACGCTAAATTTCGCCAACAGATAGAGCAGCGAGTTGCCTTCAAGCTGGGTTTGGCCCATCCCCCCCGGAATAGGACCAGTCGGCAGCGGCTGCAAGTTGGACATCGAGAGCCCGATTAATAGCACCGGGATCGCCACAACCAGACCCGCCAGTGGGCCAGTAATGCCAATGTCCAGCAATACCCGGCGGTTCTTCGGCACCTCTTTCATATTGATGAAGGCGCCAAGCGTTCCAAATGGGCTGAATGGGAAGGGCAGCGGCAGGAAGTAGGGCAGGCTGACAGCAACCTTATGGTACCGCCCGGCCAGGTAATGCCCAAACTCATGCGCGCCCAGGATTCCCAACATGCTCAGCGTGAACGGCCAACCTTTTATGACGAACTGCCAGAGGTTGTCCAGCCAATTGCTCGATAGGTTTTGAACGCTCATAATCCCACCGGTAAACCAGACAGAGATCAGCGTCAGGATGAAAAAAATCAAATTTGTACGCGGGTTGGAAGGTTTGGGGTTTTTCACCCCAGCCACCAGAAGTACGCTGTGGCGGCCATCATCCAGACGGAACATGGGTGTGACTCCGAGCGGCTTTACCTGGTCAGCCAACCGGTCGTAAGCGGCAGCAGAATCTTCCGAATACAGACGTCCGCGGTAGCGCACTACGTAGTGCGAGCGTTCATCTCCCAAAGTAGTATCTTCGATTGAAAGGACCTGGCGTACCGCTGCTTCGATGCGTTCCAGGGAAAAACCAGTATTGTCCATGTTTTCAATTCCTGTACGAATATGCCAATAAGGCGGGAATGGATGGGAGTCGAACCCACCGCGGCCCGCAACGCGACCCGCCACCGGTTTTGAAGACCGGGGAGCCCACCGGAACTCAACCACTCCCGGGATTAAGCATACCTTAGCCGTATGGTTGTGTCAACGCATGAACCAAGGCAGCCTTTTCTTTGGATTTATTCCACCATCGTCGGTGAGTAAGGCTTGACGGCCTATCGGAGTATCAAAGGCAAATACACCTTCGACCCTCCCAGCCCATCAACCAGGATACATTGCGAAAACTCTGATGTTGAGCCTTCTGTGTCTGAAGCAGTAGCTACCATGTAGGGGGTTGATCCGGTGCCGGAGAGCGTTACGCCAAGTTGACCAATGTAGTTTCCGCTGGCATCTGTGTGAACAGTACCATATCCAAGGTAGATCTCACCCTGTCCATAACCATTCTGATTGCAGGAACTCGTCAGATAAAAATCGATCCCATAATTGGCATTTGCTTTACTGCCCAGCGAAACGGCAACCGAGATTGTATTAGACGCAACTTCTGCACCCAGTAAAACTGGAAAATTTTGCAGTCCGTTTGGCCCGGTGTCAATGTCCATGTTGTCATTCATGGTGACTCCAATAGCACCCAGGTCAATTCCGATCGAGTTGCCAAACATCCGGTTTCCCAGAAACCGGTTTCCGGTTTTTTGATCCGCGCTGGTGAATCGGATGCCTGCACCCGTAGCATGGTAAGCGATTACGTTCCCCAGATTCGTTTTGTCCCAGCCGATTGCATTATCTTCAACTCGTTCTAGCAGGACTCCGTCATTGGTGTTTGCCAACGGGCTTATCCCATTTGCGGCTGTCCCGATCCAATTTCCCTGGATGTAATTTGCTGAGGTGGGATTCGCAGTATCATAAGCAAGGAAAATCCCGCTCAAACCGTTTCCAGAAATGACATTTCCCTCAATGGGGTTGACGGTTATATCGTTGTTTATCCCAATATAATTTGTAGATCCACCGGTAATCTTAATTCCGTGTTGTGCGTTCCCAATACCGGCAGAACCATTCTTATCCGTCCCGATGTAGTTGCCGGAAACTGAGTTTTGATTGCCTCTTTCGATAATTATTCCATTTAGGGTGTTCCCAGATATGATATTTCGTTCCAGAGAGTCAGAAACCCCGTTGCCATCGGTTCCAATCCGGTTCCCGCTGGTACTGGCACCAACCATGATCCCATTTTCCTGGTTTGGTAACGCCGCTGTACCGGATGCCGTCAGCCCAACAATGTTTCCAGCAACGATGTTCGCCTGAGTACCTTCATAATAAAGGTGAATACCATTTCCATGATTTCCTGAAACCAGATTGCCCTCGAGGGAATCTCCGGTACCATTTCCATCTGTCCCAACCGTGTTTCCCTGCGAGTATAAAAGGGCTATTCCCCGCGCATTCGGAGTTATCGATGCAGTTCCGCCGATATTTGGGCCAACGATATTACCCGCTACGGTGTTGTTGGCGGTGGATTCCAGAAGGATATTGTCGCCCAAATTACCCGAAACAAGATTGCCTTCGTTGGCAGCTCCTGCTCCCGATCCATCTGTGCCAATCAGGTTCGCTGAACCCTGGAAAATATATATACCTCCGGACTGATTGAAATTAGCTGCGGTTCCATCGGGGCTGGTTCCAACCCTGTTCCCGGAAATTGTTGTTTCAGTCGCAAGATTTAAGAAGATCCCCCAGCCAAGATTACTGGAAATAGTATTCCGTTCCTCGGCATCTCCATTATTATTCCCATTTGTCCCGATCAAATTTCCAGATGCTGAGTAGACGTAGATCCCATCATCCCCATTAAAGCGGATGCTGTTGCCCGACACAATGTTTCCATTATTGTGGATATACACTCCGATTTGACCATTTCGATGAATGGTATTCGCTTCAAGAGAGTCCGAAACACCGTCACCCAGAACTCCGACTCGATTACTGGCACCGGCTATTTCGATACCATTGGCCAGGTTGGGTTTCGTATTACCAGATTGATCCAGCCCTATAACATTTCCAGAGATCCGGTTGTTGTTCCCGGTCCCATCTACCAGGATGCCGTTCAATGAATTTTCCCGGATAATATTACCTTCGTTTTCATCATTAACACCATCCCCGTCGGTGCCGATGATATTTGATGCCCCCTGGATAACGATCCCATTCCCTTTAAACGCAGCA
>CAYPJS010000095.1:0-32835 GCA_964411135.1 uncultured Anaerolinea sp. | reverse complement strand
GGACAGCGCCGAATTAATCGTTAGGACGGTCATGCAGGCGGAGGAACCTGTGACGCTCTTGGTCAGCGGCGCGCTGACAAATTTGGCGTCGGCGCTGCGGCTGGAAGCTGGCATCAAAGATAATATTGCGGCTGTTTACATCATGGGCGGGGCGGTGAATGTGTGGGGGAATTTAGACGACCTGCTCCCCGAACCCAAGAACAGTGTGGCGGAGTGGAACATTTATGCAGATCCCCTGGCAGCAAGTGAGGTGTTCTCGTCAGGGTTGAACCTGTTTCTGGTTCCACTGGACGCTACCAATCAGGTGAGTCTGACCAAAAAGGATACAGGCATGTGGCGTAATGGGGGAGGTGTGCCGAACTTCGCGGCAGAAATATATGACTCATTGATGCAATCGTGGTCGCAAGACTGGATCGAGATGTGGGATTTGATGACCGCAGAGATCATGATGAACCCGGAGCACTGTACCTTTACACCACTCCGGTTGGAGGTAGTAACAGAAGAAGGGGTCTTGCAGGGGCAAACCAGGATCCTGCAGGGGGATCCAAACGTTGAGGTTTGCCTGAAACCAGACGGTGATGCGATCAAAAGTGGTCTGGCCCGGGTTTTCAGTGCGCGCAAATGATGGGTAGGAAAATACGATTGCCAGGCTGCCAGGAATGAAGAAAATATTTTTATTTGAATCCGCTCACGGTATTTATTTTGCCTGAACAGCCTGACTCAGTAAATTTGCCTTTCCTACGCAATTGTGAATTCGTGGTCCCATCTCAGCCGATCAGGAGGTTATGCCAGGAAGTTCCCCTCAAAAGCGAAAAGCATTAAATTACTAATAATAAATTCTAGAAATAATACAAGCGATAAACTATCACAACCTGGTTCCCCGGCAATACAGGATAGCCGGTGGTCCATAAAAATTCCATCACACCCAATATCACCTCACTTCAAAAAAGGCAAACATGGCAGCACAGATTGAACTGACAGAACCCGGTAAGTTGTTGAATTCGAATGGTCGATTGGCACACATCGGCTGGTCGCGCCAGCCCATGCTGGAGTGTAACCTCGAAAACGCAGATTTTTACGCCCTCAAACCGCTCCAAAAACTGCGTGTCAAACGCTGGGATTATTATGCGGTTTTCACACCGCAGCGATTCTTCTCCGCCACCATTGCCGATATCGGATATGCGGCCAATGTCTTCGTGTATACGCTGGATTTTGTTACTGGTGATATCCATGAGGAAGGCATCATTACGCCGTTCGGAAAGGGCAGCAGGCTGCCTCAAGGGAGCGAGTCTGGCCTGACCAGCTTTGAAAATGACCAGGCTTGCCTGCGCTTTGAGGCGAAGCCCGGAAACCGCACTCTTATGGTTGACTGGCCTGGATTCCATAATGGCCGCGGCATTAAGGCTGATCTGACCTTGGCTGTTCCGCCTCAACACGAGTCGATGACCATTACAATCCCAATCGGCCGGCAGCGCTTTTATTACAACCGCAAGATAAACTGCCTGCCTGCAGCCGGCACTATTGATTATGGCGGTATTCATGAAACGCTGTCTCCCGAAAAATGTCTGGGGTCGTTGGACTGGGGACGCGGCGTCTGGGAATACAAAAGCTTCTGGAACTGGGCAAGCGCTTCGGCTTACCTGCCTGATGGCCGTACGCTTGGGTTGAATTTTGGGAAGGGGTTTGGCGACCTTAGTCTTGCCACTGAAAATTGCATCATCCTGGATGGGCGGCTGCATAAGCTGGACGAGGTGCGCTTTGATTACAACCCGGATGATTATATGAAACCCTGGCATTTCACGGATAACCAGGGCCGCCTTGACTTGTTATTTACACCATTCAAAGAACGTATTGCCCGCTCAAACCTGCTGATCATTTTCAGCAAGGTGCACCAGATGTTCGGCCGTTATTCAGGGCGAATAGTGCTGGATGATGGTCAAGTGTTAGAAGTAGCGGATTTGATCGGCTTTGCCGAGGAACATCACGCTCGCTGGTAAGGCGATTTTCCTAAAGGGTGATCACCTTGGCTGCTCTCCCTTGCGCCTCGATAATATCAGTCATGCCGCCGACAATGCCTACCTCCACTTTTTCGGTCAAACCAAAATAGTTCAGGCAGGTACTGCACAAAATCACATGTACCCCCCTGGCATCCAGCGACTTGAGGGTATCCAGCACCGGCGAGCCGGTAACCGCCAATTTGACCCCATCGGTATACAGGCAGATGGCGCCAGGGTAAACACCGTTTTCATCCAATAATTTCAGGTAGGTGGAAAGCAGCTTTATCTGAAGTTCCGGTTCTGCATGCCCCATTCCATACCGGGGTATTAAAAGGACGGTTTTCGAGTCGAAATTTGTCATCAGGGATGTTCTCCAGGGGATAAAATTTTTCAGTTGGACTTACGGTCGAGTTTAACCAGCCCGTAGCGCAGCGCTGCAACGACTGCCTGGGTGCGGTCGGCTACATTTAGTTTTGCAAAGATAGCACTGGTGTAATTGCGCACAGTACCTTCAGAAAGGTACAGGCGTTTGGCAATGTCTGAGTTCGTCAAGCCGAGCGACATCAATTCAAGCACTTCCACCTCTCGTTCGCTCAAATCAATTTCAACCGACGGATGATTGGCGGGCGGATTCTGCGCGACATTGGTCAGCAATTTCCCGGCAACTGCGGGGTCAATGTATGATTCACCTTCAAGGGTGCCCTTGATGGCTTTAATCAGCTCACTGCGCGGACGATCCTTCAACAGGTAACCGGAAGCGCCGCTGCGGATGGCATCAAACAACCATTCGTCGTCATCGTACGTTGTTAAAACAAGTACCCGCACATCCGGCCATTTTTCACGGATTTTCCGGGTGGCGATAATACCATTCATGACGGGCATCTTTAAATCCATCAGCACCAAATCTGGATGCAAATGCTCAAGCTTTTCGAGAGCTTCCGAACCGTCGTTGGCAACGCCGACCACTTTAATTTCGGGGTCTGAACCGAGAATACGCTCCAGCCCCTCGCATACGATTTCTTGATCGTCACATATCAGTACCTTGATCAAGATATTGCTCCCATGAAAAATGTATTCTGGAACCCATGCCGGGTTGAGATTCAACTTCGAGATCCGCGCCAACTGCGGCAGCCCGCTGCATCATGCCGTGCAGACCAAAACGTTCCTTGCTTTTTACCCCGTTTGGATCAAATCCGAAGCCGTTATCAATAACCCACAATTCCACCCGGTTTTGGGGAAACGACAATTCCACATTGGCTGTGGTGGCGTTGGCATGGCGCACAATATTTTCCAAAGCCTCCTGGGTGATTCGGTAGATGCTCTGTTCAACGTCCGGTAATAGGGTTGGCAAGTCTTCCGGTGCCGAAAATTCGATCGAGATTCCGGCACGGCTGGCAGCAGTTTGGGTAAGGCTGGCAAGGGCAGCCCTTAACCCCAATTCCTCGAGCGGTTGGGCACGCAGGGCTTTAAGTGCACGGCGGGTCTCGTCCAGCCCGTTACGCGTGGTTTTAAGCGAGTGCTCTAGCATGGAGCCGACTTCTTTTTGGGAAGGATCAATCATTGTGCTGATGGCTTCAAGGTTCACTGCCAGACCGCTGAGCGTATGTGCCAGGATGTCATGCACCTCCCCGGCGAGGCGGTTGCGCTCCCTGGAAGTAGCAAGGTGTTCAAGCGTATTGGCATACTGGCCCATGCGAATGTTCGCCTGGATCAGCTTGCGGCGTTGAACCCGCTGGGTATCGATCAGATTGCAGACGATGTTGCCGACAATGCCGAAGGCGAAGGCGCGGATCAGCGGAACGCCTAAAAGAGGCAGGGTTTCGATGGAGACTTCGTCCACAACCACTAAAAGGACAATTAATTCTAGCCCATTGGTGAAAATAGTATAAGCCAAAACTGGAGTGAATGAGTACTGCCAGGCGATCAACACAACAGGAATCAACAAAACTGGCAGCCACAGCCAGCTGCGGCTGATGATGTTATTTATATTCGCCTGGTTTGGATCGAAGAGATAAATGAAGTTGCTGATGACCGGGATGATCATGGCGATCCCCAGGCCGACCGGTAAATAAAACTGCTTCAGCCGGCGTTCCAGGCCGGTCAGGGTCAGATAGACTGTCAGCCCCATATATACCAGCAAGTTGACCAGCATCTGAACCTGGAGCGGCCAATTCCAACCGGTGGAGACGATCGAATACCCCCACAGGATTGCGAAATAGATCACCGCCACATTGGAGAAGTAGCGGAAAATGCGCAGCAGCCCCGGTTCGATGGAGGTTCTCATCGTTTTTTATCATATCACGCTTATCCGGTCACGCCTGTGAATGTGACCATTTCATGACACGCGTCATGCCGACAGATGGCGGGCGTCATGCCAATGGGTGGGGATCGGCACCTGTCAGGCAGCCTGGTTGAAGGCTATAGTTGGGGAGAAGCCAGAACAGGCTTCAGGAGGGATTCCATGGATCTTGCCATACAGACTGAGACTCTTACCAAACGTTTCAGCAATCATGGATCAGCACCGGCGGTTGACAGTCTTGTTTTGAACATCCCGCGGGGTATCCTGTTTGGGCTGGTTGGCCCGGATGGGGCGGGCAAGACAACCACGCTGCGGATGATCTCCACGGTCATGAAACCATCCAAAGGGAATGTGAAGGTCCTCGGATACGATTTGCACAAGGATGCGGATGCCATTCGACAGCATATCGGGTATATGCCGCAGATATTCAGCCTTTACCCGGACCTGACTGTGCTCGAGAATCTGAACTTTTTTGCCGATATCCAGCGTGTGTCCGCGAGCAAAAAAAGAATGCGCATAGCCGATATGCTGCATTTTACCCGCCTGGAAGAATTCAGCGACCGAAAGGCTGTCAAGCTTTCTGGCGGCATGAAAAAAAAGCTGGCGCTGGCATGTGCCATGATGCACGATCCGGATTTATTGATTCTCGATGAACCCTCCACCGGTGTTGACCCGGTTTCACGCCGGGAGTTGTGGGTGATCCTTGCGGAAGTGGTGCAAAGGGGTGTAACGGTTATTGTCAGTACGCCGTATATGGACGAAGCTGAGCGCTGTCATCAGGTCGGGATCCTTTCACAGGGAAAGATGCTGGCATCCGGCACGCCGGATGAATTGAAAGGCCGCTTGCCCTTCGAAATACTTGAGGTAAAAGCCAGCCCGCGAAAACTGATGCGGCAGATTGTCTCAGAAATGAATGGGGTTTTAGATTGGCGGCCGGTGGGGGATACGCTGCGGTTGACCGTACCAAATGGCGAGGCATCCACCGGTATTCTTCGCGAACTGGATCAGCGGCTAAAAGCAGAGCAACTACAGGTCCGTCTATTGCGCCGGTCCCGACGAACCATGGAGGATGTTTTTGTGCATCTGGTGAACCTGCAGCGGGCAGCCCTATGAACGCTGTTGAGGTTCATGGTCTGACTCGACGCTTTGGTCATTTCACAGCTGTAGATCAGGTTGACTTTTACATCCCGCAGGGCGAGATATTTGGTTTGCTGGGACCCAACGGCGCCGGGAAAACCACTACTATCCGCATTTTATGCGGCATCCTGCTCCCGACCAGCGGCTCAGCCAGTGTGCTCGATATTGATGTTGCCAGGAATCCGGATGCGGTGAAAAAGCAAATTGGGTACATGTCGCAAAAATTTTCGCTCTATAACGACCTTACTCCAGTTGAGAATATCAATTTCTACGCGTCAATTTACGGTGTACCGCGCAGTCAACGCAAGGACCGCATCCGAGAGCTCATCAAGATGGCTGACCTGGAATCGCACCAAACCCAACTGACCCGCAATCTTTCCGGTGCCTGGCGGCAGCGCCTGGCATTGGCATGTGCTATTGTGCACCGCCCGCCAATGCTCTTCCTGGATGAAGCTACCGCCGGTGTCGACCCGGTTTCGCGGCGAGAGTTTTGGGAGATGATTTACCAGCTTGCGTCCGAGGGAGTCAGTGTGCTGGCAACCACCCACTATATGGACGAGGCTGACTACTGCAACACGATTGCTATGATGTACCAGGGGCAAATCGTTGCCCTTGCCAGCCCGGAGACATTGAAAAACCGCATGCCTGGGGTGTTGATCCAAATCGAATGCGACCGACCAGGGGAGATTCCTGGTTTATTGAAAGATCTGCCGCAAGTAATGAATGTTTCGATTCATGGAGCGCAAACGCACATAACCCTGCGAACCGCTGCTGATGCAAAACCTGCGGCTCTGGCTTTGCTCAAAGCTGGAATAAAGATTACCGCCTGGGCGGAAATTTCGCCTTCTCTTGAGGACGTATTTATCACGATGGTAGCTCAGCGCCAGGCTGCCGACAATTCTGAATCCAAAAATGAGTCAAGGAGTGCTGCATGAACAGATTTTGGACGATCATGCGCAAGGAGATTTATCACATCTGGCGCGATCCTCGAACCCTGGGAATGATCCTGCTGCTGCCCGGTATGCTATTAATTTTGCTTGGATACGGAATTTCTGGCGAGACCAAAGATACCCGGCTGGCAGTTCTGGATTATTCGAAGACATCCGCGAGTCGATGGTATATCCAGCGCTTCACTGCCAGCGACGATTTCGAACAATCCTACGAAGTGCTCAGTGAAGCCGCTTTGATCGATTTGATTGACCGAGACCTTGTGGATGTGGGCATTCTGATCCCCGAAAACTTTGACCGTGATCTAGCTGCTGGAACCCAGGCAGACGTGCAAATCTATATCGACGGTTCGATGGCGCCGACGGACTCGCTGACAATCCAGCTCAAGTTGAACTCGATTAGTTCGATGGCATCCCAGGAACTTCTTTATCAGAAGGTTGAAAAATCCGGCATTACCAGTAATTTTGAACTGCCTATCCAGGGTATTCTCAAAACACTTTACAACCCCAATGGCGATAACAAACTTTATATGATCCCGGGTTTGATCCCGATCCTGCTGCAAATCCAGACGCTGATCCTTTCAGCACTGGCTATTGTACGCGAGCGTGAGCAAGGCACTATGGAGCAGTTAATCGTCACACCGGTAAAATCGTGGGAGTTGATGTTGGGCAAAATCGTTCCCTATATGGTCGTTAGCATGCTCAATCTGTTTGCCCTGCTCGGCCTGGCAAAACTATTGTTCGGCGTGACGGTTGCCGGCAGCCTGCCAGAATTGGTGGTATTAAGCCTTATCTTTGTAATTGGCTCACTGGGTATGGGGGTGTTGATTTCCAATATTTCACAATCGCAGATGCAGGCGATTTATCTGGCAGTGTTCCTGGTGTTGATTCCGGCGATCATTCTTTCCGGAATGCTTTACTCCCGCAACAACATGCCAGCGGTCACATACTGGTACAGCGAGCTCCTGCCGGTGACCCATTACCTTGAAATTACAAGCGGGGTGATCGTACGTGGGGTAGGTGCTGAAACGCTGTGGTATTCGTCGACTTTACCCATGCTGGTGTTAAGTGTGATCTATTTTGCTGCCAGCGTGGTTGTTTTCCGTAAAAGAATATAACCACCGGAATAAGGAGTTAGCCATGAAAGTTACAAAATTCATATGGGTTTCCCTGCTCACCTTGATCCCCTTAATCCTGAGTGGATGTGCCGCAGATCAAACGGCCATATTAACCTCTTCAGGGTACCTGTCGGCGATTGAAGCTTCTGTCGCGCCAGAGCTGAGCGGACGCGTGGTAACCATCAATGTTGAGGAAGGTGAAACGGTCAGCAAAGGAGACGCATTGTTTGTGGTGGATGATGCCTTCATCCGGGCCCAGCGCGATCAGGCATCCGCGGCAGTCTCCACTGCTGAAGGTGCCCTCGAGGCTTCCCGGGCGAATAGTGCCAGCGCTCAGGCACAATTCGACCTGGCACTGCAGGGTGCCAGGCTGCAGGACATGCAGTCCCGCCAGGTTGCCTGGTTCTTGCCGGTAGGGGATGCAGAGCAGCCCGCCTGGTATTATCAGAAGAGCGAGAAAATTGCCGCTCTTCAGTCCCTGGTGGAGCAAGCTAAAACCAATTTGGACGACGAGCTTACCGACCTGCAGAATGAGTTGGAAAAAGCCAGCAGCAAGGATTTTGTGGCGGTCGAACAACGCTTGATCGAGGCGCAATACGCGCTGAACACCGCCAATGTAACACTCAGCCAGGCTGAACAGCTTGGGGATGAGGCCCTGGTCGATGTCGCCAGAGACCAATTGGATTCTGCGCAAATGGAGCTGGATGCAGCCAGGCACGACTACGATACGATTCTGACCACCTCAGCAGCCGAATCAGTCTTAGAGGCGAGAGCCCGGGTAGCTGTGGCGCAGGCAACATTTGACACACTACAGGATACTCTGCTAAGTCTGCAAACCGGCGATTTGTCGCTGCAGGTTGCAGCAGCAAAAGCAGCCGCCGAGGCAGCCAGCGCGGCTGTGGGTCAGGCTGAAGGTGGACTCGCCCAGGCAGAGGCAGCGCTTAAACTGGCGGACCTGCAACTCGAGCGGACTGTGGTCACAGCACCTGTGGAAGGTACTGTGCTTTCGCGTACCATTGAGGTTGGCGAGCTGGCAGCTGCCGGGGGAATCGTCATGCGAATCGCTCAACTGGATACGCTGGAACTGGTTGTTTACCTTCCAGAAGATCAGTATGGGAAGGTTCGATTGGGCGATCCGGTGATAGTTACAGTAGACTCCTTCCCGGGGCGGACCTTTGGCGGAGAGGTGATCTATATTTCCGATGAAGCCGAGTTCACACCCCGCAACGTCCAAACAGAGCAGGGGCGAAAAGCCACCACGTACGCTGTAAAAATCCAGATCAGCAATCTGGACCACGCCCTAAAACCGGGTATGCCTGCCGATGTTGAATTTGGGAACTAACTGAATAAATCCACTAATAATTTCTAGAAAAATAAATAGCGCAATCCATTGCGCTATTTTTTTTGTCCTATTTCAATCTTGAGGGAGAACCCTATAATGAATATGTATCTCTGCAGTACACCAGGAAGCATCGAGGTGAAAAGGTTTTTGGTGAAACCTGGTTGTGAAGGCGACGTATATGGTTTATTCAAGGAGCGGGTATATGGCACCAATTTTGGAAGTCACCAATCTGGTTAAAAAATACGGCGATTTCGTAGCTGTGAACGGGATTAGTTTTGATATCCAGGAGGGCGAGATTTTTAGCCTGTTGGGACCCAACGGGGCAGGAAAAACCACCACCATATCGGTGCTCTCGACACTCTATTCTCCCACATCCGGGGATGCCACGATTGGCGGTTATTCGGTATCCCGCCAACCCATGCAAGTGCGTAAGCTGATCGGGGTCGTACCGCAAGACCTGGCTCTGTATGAGGATCTGACCGCACGCGAAAATCTTTCCTTCTGGGGTCAAATGTATGACCTGGGCGGTAAAGCCCTGGATAAGCGTATCGGTCAGGTATTGGACCAAATTGGCCTGGTTGACCATGCCAATCAGCGGGTTAAGACCTTCTCCGGCGGCATGAAGCGGCGCGTCAATATTGGGGTTGGGCTGCTGCACCAACCCAGGCTGCTCTTTATGGACGAGCCAACCGTCGGTATCGATCCTCAGTCACGCCGTGCGATTCTGGATTCCGTCAAGGATCTCAACCGTCAGGGTATGACGGTTTTGTACACGACCCATTATATGGAAGAAGCCCAGGAGTTATCTCATCGCGTAGGCATCATTGACCACGGTGACCTGATCGCGATTGGTACACAAGCAGAATTAACCCGTCAGGTAGGTGAATATGAATCCCTGCAGTTGATGCTGGGCGAAATGGATGATGCCAATGCCCTGTCCAAAGCGCTGAGCGGTCTGGAAGGGGTGGTTCGGGCGGATGTGGTCGATCACTGCATTGACATCATCACGCCGGAAGCGGAATTGGTGCTTGCACCGGCGGTCAGTACAGCGAATCAACTCAACATCAAGATCCATTCCGTGACCATTCAGGAGCCTAACCTAGAAGCGGTATTCCTGCACCTGACCGGGCGCGCTTTGCGCGACTAAGGAGCAGTCATGAAAAAGATACTTCTTCTGGGTTGGAAAGACCTGAAACTAGCTTTCCGTGACCGGGCTGCCATCATCCTGATGCTTCTGGCTCCATTTATCCTCACGCTGGGACTGGGTGCGGTGACGGGCGGATTAACAGGCGGAAATTCAGGCATCAACCATATCCCGGTGGTTCTGGTTAACCAGGATGATGGTCAATTGGGGGATTCCTTATTGGAATTGTTCCATTCAACGGACCTTGCGGACCTGGTAGAACCGACTGATCTGGTTGACCCTGAAGCTGCGCGCAAGCAGGTCGACGACGACCTTGTGGCTGCTGCGGTGATTATCCCGGCTGGCTTTACCAGCAGTATCATTCCAGATGCTGCCGGTAAAACTGGGGCTGTTGTAGCCATTGAGTTGTACTCAAATCCGACCCGAACCACCAGTGCTGGAGTTGTTCAGGCCATCGTCGATCAATTTGTAAACCAGGTCGAGGTTGGGCGTATCGGAGCTCAGGTGACCATTCAAGGATTAATCACTTCCGGGTTGGTGTCACCACAGGATGCTGTGCAGGTGGGTACCCAGTTCGGAATAAATCAGGCTCAGGCTAGCAATGGTTCCCGTATCTCCTTGAAAAGTTTGGAAGCGGGCAGTGAGCCGCAAGATTTTAATATCCTGGCTTATATGGCGCCTGGGATGGCGTTGATGTTTCTAATGTTCACGGTAACCTATGGCGGCCGCAGCCTGCTGGTGGAAAGAACCCAGGGGACGCTGCCTCGCCTGCTGGTGACGCCAGTCAACACCGGGCAGGTGCTTATTGGAAAAATGTTCGGCGTATTTATGACCGGTAGTGCCCAAATGCTCATCCTGATCCTGGCTAGTACGCTTCTATTCCAGTTGAAGTGGGGCAACCCTGGGGCAGTGCTGCTTCTGGTGATCGCTGCAGTGCTCGGGGCGGTTGGCTGGGGTATGTTGATTACTGCGATGGCGAAGAGTCCCGGACAGGTTTCAAATATTGGCATGGCGATCATGCTCATCTTTGGCATATTGGGAGGAAGCTTCTTCGACATCAACCAGTTTCCACCCTGGTTCCGCCTGGTAAGCCGGATCACGCCAAATGCCTGGGGATTGGATGGCTTCACCAGATTGGCGCAAGGGGGTGGGCTGATGGATATCTTGCCTGCTGTGGGCGGTCTGCTGGCGATGGCTGTGATTTTGTTTGGCGTTTCGTTGATGCTTTTCAAACGCCGGGGTATCCTGGGGAAATAAGGAAATCGAGATGAACAAAATCCTCGCAATCTTCAAAAAGGATACGGTTATCCGGTTTGCTTCGGTATCTGAGTGGTTGTTCTTTGTAATCCTGCCGGTCATCTTCACGTTGGTGCTCGCTGGCGGTACCGGTGCGCCAACCGATAATCGTATCCGGGTCGAGGTGGTTGACCAGGCGAATTCGGAATTATCGGCGCAATTGCTTGATGGTATTGAACAGTCGGACACCATTCGGCCGATTCTCAAGACAATTGAACAAGCCGAAGAAGATTTTGCCGATAATAACGTTTCCACGGTGCTGGTGATTCCCGCCGAGTTCGATAAGGAGCATTTACAGACGGGCAGCCTGGCCCTTGAGCTACGACAGCAGCCCAATAATCTTAACAGCCTGGCTGCCTATCAGGAAGTGCAGGCGATCATTAGGCGGCTCAGCAGCGGGGTAGAGATCGCCGAGCAAAGCACTGCCGCGGCTGAACGCCTGAGACCTTTTGCGAATAGTTCTGAGCGAGAGGTGTACTTTGGTTCTGCATTGAACACTGCCCAGCAAGAGCTGGATGCGGCTCCCCGGCGGGTAGAGGTAAAAATTGCGACAACCAAGGATCCAATCGAATACAATCCGGCGGCAAATTCCTCCGCAGGTCAGTTAATCACCTGGGTATTTATTCCGTTGTTTGGCATATCGGCCATGTTTGCTTACGAGCGGGCCACGGGGACCCTGCGGCGGCTGCTCACCACTCCCACCAATAAAGCAGTCTATTTGCTTGGCACTCTGCTTGGCATGGTTTTCTGGTCGTTGGTCCAAATGTTGGTGCTCATTCTTTTTGGCAGTTTTGTGATGAAACTGGATTGGGGAAATTCTCCTGGAGCCCTGGCTCTGATTCTGGTGTGTTCGGCGTTGGCGGCCTCCGCCATCGGTGTCGCCCTGGGCTCGCTGGTAAAAACGGAAGGTCAGGCAAGCGGATTAAGCGTCATGCTGGGCATGGTCATGGCATTGCTTGGCGGTTGCTGGTATCCGATGGAACTGTTTCCGCAAGTAATGCAGACCGCCTCGAAAATCCTGCCGACTCGGTGGGCGATGCAGGGCATGTTGGATATTGTATTAAGACAGCAGGGGATCGAGGCTGTGCTGCCTGAGGCAGCAGTGCTGCTCGGTTTTGCAGTAATTTTCTATGTCTTCGGTATACTGCGTTTCCGTTACGAGTAAGCCGCTCAAAAGCCAAAAGTAAGCTTTTACCAAATGGATGGAAAAATACGCCAGCGAACCTGCTGTGCGTATTCTTTATATCCAGGGAGCCGCTCTTGCAGCCAATTGTCCTCCAGCGCGGTACGCGTCACAATGATGGCAATCCCCAAAATGGACGGGATCAACGCCCACCAGGACCCTAGCATCAAAGGTGCCCCAAGGTTGGTCAGGATTCCGGCGGCATACCCTGGATGGCGGATGACCCCATATGGACCGCTGGAAACCACACGCTGACCGCGCTCTTCCTGGATGCGGACATACGCCGAAAAGAATTTGTTTACAACCATCGCCCAGGTTGCCAGGCTCACTGCTCCAAGAACGAGAATCACCCCGATTATCAGGAGTGCTGGACCGGGAGGTGATGTCATTCCAAAACGCTTTTCCAGACCGGCTGTCAGCATGATCAGCATGGGAATAATCGTCGTAATAAATGGGACCAATTTTCGGTCCCAAGAAGGCACATCCTTCGCTTGAATTGATGAAGCGCGTTCCCTAAGAAGGTCCGGATGCACGCGGGCAACCAGCACCCGGCTGAGGATTATTGCCCCAAACGTAATGGCAAGGTACACCCAGGCCATTCCCCAGTGCAGCGATCCAGCACCCCCAAACAACAGTACAGGCGGTAAAAAGAGGTAGACGACGGCGCTGATGATGGTGCGCAGCTGGATGCGCTGGCCCAATGATTTTTGAGCCGGGGTATTCGATTGTTGTGCCATAAGGATTTCCTGCTCAATGGTCGGTTGATTAGATAAATATGATTATATACCCTTGACACCAGGCAGTTAAATCGTATAATTACGATAAAGGAGCCAAAGATATGTTGCTCGAGCAAACAATGGATGCCACGAACCTCCGTCTGGCGAAAATGCTGAAAGCGCTTGGAAATCCCGTCCGGTTTCACATCATGGAAACGCTGGCAGCGCGTCAGGTTTGTATGACCTATGAAATTGTACAATCCACTCCTCTGGCACAATCGACCATAAGCCAGCACCTTAAAGTGCTGCGTGAGGCCGGCTTAATAAGCGGTGAAATTGAGGGGCCAGCGACTTGCTACTGCATCGATTCTGAAGGTGTGCGCTGGCTGAAGGAGCAGATCGAGAGCTGGCTCCCGGATTGTTGTTCTGCATAACATTCCATTCCCGAAAACTGCGACAGGCACCAACTGGTGCTTTTTACAGGAAATATTGATCGTAAAAATACGATAAAGAGGAACCTATGACCGAAAGCATTCCATCGAAAGAATATTTTGATAAAGTAGCCGAACATTGGGATGAGCTGCGCGCTGGCTACTTCTCCACACAGTTGCGCCAATTTGTGATTAACAAAGCGTATTTGCATGCAGATATGATCGTCGCTGATGTCGGCGCGGGTACCGGTTTCATGACCGCCGGATTTGCTGAACGGGTCAGCAAGGTGCATGTGGTGGATGCGTCGCCATCCATGCTTGAGGTCGCCAGAAAGAACCTGGCAGCCTATTCCAACCTTGATTTTCATGAGGCGGAAGTGTTGCACCTGCCATTCCTGGATGATTCCCTCGACGTGGTGTTCGGCAACATGCTTCTGCACCACTGCCAAGACCCTTTGGCAGCTATCCGGGAGATGGTTCGGGTTATCAAGCCTGGCGGGCGTTTGATGATTTCGGATCTGAATGCGCATGATCACGCCTGGATGGTTGCCGATATGGCGGACGTATGGCAGGGTTTCAAACGCTCCCAAATCCAGGAATGGTATTCCGAGGCTGGTCTGGTTAATATCTTAGTGGGAGATACATGTGAAACCTGCAAAGGGGATTGTCAAGAAACCGAGCAGACCGCAGAAATCAGTATTTTCTTCGCTTCCGGCTCTAAACGAGTCAGTGGAATGCGAGATAAGGTGCAAGCACATTATGGAGCACTGGCGGATTCGAACCCCTGCTGCGGAGGCGCAGCACCTTCTGACACGTCTTGCTGTTCCAGTAATTCTCTCTCGCTGGTTCAGGCCCCAAGCTGCTGCGGTCCGCAAAACATTTCCCTGTCCGATATCCAGACTATCGAAATCGATTTTCAGGGCGATTATTCGGCGGATGAACAGGCTGAGGCTCCCACAGAGGCTGCTTCATTCTCTCTTGGGTGCGGGAACCCGATTGCCATGGCAGGCTTGAAACCCGGTGAAGTCGTGGTGGATATTGGTTCTGGCGGCGGGTTGGATTCATTCCTGGCTGCAAAGCGGGTTGGCCCGACCGGACACGTAATCGGTATCGATATGACCCCCGCCATGCTGAAGAGGTCCCGGCGTTCAGCAAAATTGAACGGATATACCAATGTCGAGTTCCGCCGCGGAGAGGCTGCTGCCATGCCGATCGATAACGACTCGGTTGATGTGATCATTTCAAATTGTGTGATCAATCTGACCGAGGATAAGGGGAAGGTTTTCGCTGAGGCGTTCCGCATTCTCAAACCCGGCGGAAGGCTGGAAATCAGTGATATGGTTTTCGGCGGCCCGATCCCGCAAAAAGCTCGTGCCACTGCAGCCGGATGGTCCGAATGCGTTAGCGGAGCATTGATCGAGCAGGAAATGCTGGATTTGGTGGCGCAGGCAGGCTTCGATGCTGGTAAGGTGCGCAGAAGTACCAGTCAGGGTGAAATTGACGGTACTGGCATCTACAGCGTGATCTTATCGGCGGTAAAACCGGCGAGATAACCTTCGCAGGTTCACGGCAGAGTTTAAAAAGGGCCGCCTGACTGAGCATATTCATACTCGGGCAGGCGGTACGATTTACGAATGAACTGGACTGCCCAATAGTCCAGGTTGAACTTACCCAGTTACTTCACGGCTTTCTGAGCAATTTGCAGGATCACTTCAACGGCTTTTTCCATGGCAAACACAGGAACATATTCATACCGGCCGTGAGCATTATGCCCGCCAGTGAAGATATTTGGACATGGCAGGCCCATGAAGGAAAGGCGCGCTCCGTCTGTACCGCCGCGAATGGGGATCACCAGCGGTTTGACATCCACTGCTTCCATGGCCCTGCGTGCAAGGTCAATTACGTGCATGACTGGCTCGATTTTCTCGCGCATGTTGTAATAGGTATCCTTAAGGTCAAGCACAACCCGTTGCTCACCGTATTTCTGGTTTAGTTCGGCTGCGATCCTTTGCAGGTTACCTTTCATGGCTTCGAATTTTTGACGATCGTGCTCGCGCACAATGTACTTGATTTCAGCCGTTTCAACATCACCGTTTAAATGGGTCAGATGATAAAAACCCTCATAATCCTGCGTTTTATCCGGGCGTTGATCGGCTGGGAGCATGTTGTTAAATTCGATGGCGACCAGGCTGGCATTGATCATTTTATCTTTGGAAGCGCCTGGATGCACGCTTCGGCCGTGGATGGTTACTTTCGCTGCTGCGGCATTGAAGTTCTCGTATTGCAGCTCGCCAACTTCACCGCCATCCATGGTGTATGCAAAATCGGCCGCGAACTTTTCCACATCAAACCGGTCTGCGCCCTGTCCAATTTCTTCGTCAGGGGTGAAACCGACCTTGATCACGCCGTGTTTCACCTCAGGGTGAGAAGCCAGGTACTCAAGCGCAGCCATGATCTCAGCAATCCCGGCTTTGTCATCTGCGCCCAGCAGTGTAGTCCCATCGGTGGTAATCAGTGTCTTTCCGATATATTTATTCAAATCCGGAAATTCACGCGGCGAAAGGATGATATTTTTTTCCTTGTTAAGGATAATATCCCCGCCTTGATATTCCACCATCTGTGGTTTTACGTTTTCTCCTGAAAGATCGGGACTGGTATCCATATGCGCAATAAAACCAATAACCGGAGCGGGTTGAATGCTATTGGCAGGCAAAGTCCCGTAAACATACCCGCTTTCGTCCATATAAATATCGATTAGACCCAGGTCCTGGAGCTCATCGACCAGTAATCTGGCCAGATCGAACTGGCGCGCCGTACTTGGGAAGGTGGTCGAATCATGATCGGACTGGGTGAATATTTTTACATAACGAATGAACCGTTCAACAACACTGAATTTCAATTTACCCTCCACTAATGAATGGAATGAGTGAAAACACGCCACAATTATACCTTTTCTGTAACGCTGGGGTTAAAACCCTCCCATCACGGATGGATGACTTCCCGAAGATTTATGCAGATTCGTGGCATAATCGGTAGATACTTCTTGTAATCCCCTTTGTTTACGGCAGGTGAATGATGGAAACATACCCAATCCCAATGGTACCCGGTCCGGTGCGTGTTCCGTCTCGTGTGCTTACTGCGATGAACGTTGATTTTGGATCAGGCGATCTCGAACAAGAGTTCCTGGCCTTGTACAACCGAACTGAACAAAATCTGCAAAAGATATACGGCACGCAAAACTCCATCGCCATCATGACCGGCGAGGGCATGCTGGCGCTTTGGGCGGGTTTGAAGAGCACCCTTATCCCCGGAGATAAAGTTCTGTCGGTTGCGACCGGTGTATTTGGTTATGGCATCGGAGATATGGCTCGCGCGGTAGGCGCGGAGGTTCACACAATTGGGCTGGAGTATGATCACACTCTTGGAGACCTGAGCCTGGTCGAGGATGCGATTCGAACTTTCAAACCAAAAATGATCACTGCGGTGCATTGCGAAACCCCCTCGGGCACATTAAATCCGTTGGAAGGCCTGGCGGAATTAAAACGGAAGTATCAAGTGCCGCTGTTTTATGTTGATGCCGTCGCCAGTGCAGGGGGAACGCTGCTGCTGACTGACGATTGGGCGATCGACTTATCCCTTGGTGCATCCCAAAAGGCACTTTCTGCGCCGCCAGTGGTTGCCTTCCTTTCTGTCAGCCCGCGCGCCTGGGAGATTGCAATAAAGGTCAGGTATTCCGGGTATGATGCGCTGCTTCCGTACCGGGATGCCCAGAAGAATTTTTATTTTCCATATACACCCAACTGGCATGGCATGGCTGCCCTTTACGAAGCAAGCCAACTGATTCTGGAGGAAGGTTTGGCGAATGCATTCCTGCGTCATGAAGAGGTTGCAAAAACCTGCCGAAACCGGATTAAGGACATGGGATTGAGGTTGTACCCAGCAGCGGGTGCCGTCCCTTCTCCGACCGTCACAGCGATCTATGTTCCAGACGGCGTCACCTGGGAAGAGTTCGACAAGCGTTTGCGCACAAACGGACTGGTCGTCGGCGGGTCGTATGGGCCGTTAGCAGGGAAAGTGTTTCGCATCGGTCATATGGGCTCTCAGGCTGACATGGAACTGGTCAACAAAGCCCTGGACGTAATCGAGCAGGTCGTAAAAGAGATTCGGACCAAGGGATGAATATAAAAATAATAACGGACAGCGTTTGCGACTTACCGGTTGAATTAGCGCAGGAACATGACATTGAGGTAGTACCGGTATATATTAATATCGACGGGCAAAGCTATCTTGACGGAATAGACCTTTCTCGTCATGAGTTCTACTCGAGGCTGCCGCAAACAACCAGTCCCACAACCACAGCAGCGCCCGGGCCAGGGGCATTTGCCGCCGCGTATGAAAAAGCTGCCGGCAAAGGCGCAGATGTCATCCTTTCAATACATGTTGCGGAATCCCTTTCGACGACAATCAATGCCGCAAGGGCGGCAGTTGATATGTTCTCAAAAATACCAGTCTGGGTGGTTGACTCCGGTCAGTTGTCCTTGGGGCTGGGGATTCAAGCGCTCACCGCTGCCAGAGCTGCTCTATCAGGTCAACCCATTGACGCGATTCTAAAATCACTGGATGATTTACGCAGGCGCACATATGTTTATGCTGTGGTGGATACTCTCGAGTATTTGCGGCGCAGCGGACGGGTCGAGCGGTATAAGGCAAAACTGGGGGCGATGGTTCGACTAAAACCAATTCTAAAATTTCACAACAGCCAAATTGCTATGGAAATGGCTGTCACGACCAGCCGGGCCATTAGGCGGATGCGCGAAATCGCGGCAGGTCATGCCCCCTTGCAGCATCTTTCATTTATTCACTCTCTCGCCAGTAAATCGGTTGCTGACCTCCAGCAGTTAATGGCTGGATTCAAACCAGTTAAAGAACCCAGCCTGGTTACAGAGGTGACTCCGGCAATCGGAACCCATATCGGACCCGGGGCGGCTGGCATGGTCCTGGTCCAAACTTAAGCGGGACGAAGGATTGACAGGGGACAATGGTGAATATTCCGTGGTCGTCAATCTGACGAGATCAGCGGATGGCGGTCTACCCCGGGTGGTAGCGAAGCTGTGGAACCGGCCTGAAAGATTTTGAATATTTTTCCTGCCGAACAAGTTTCCGTTGTTTGGGTCTGTTAAACAATTATCTATTAAACAGGAACAGGGCTGCATCGCAGCCCTGTTTGGATATACCTGTAATGATACTACCTCTAAATGTCAATCGCCGGGGTGAGGGGGGCACCCAGGCGATTGACATTTCATATTATAGCCAGATCAGGGTATTTTGCAATAGTTTTTCAATTTATTACGGCTGTTTGCAACAAAAATGTAACATTTCGTACGTACACGTACTAAATTTCACAAGAACCAGCCGCTTCAGGCCGTTTAATTTGCCTGATCAACTCCATAGAGCATGCGGTGAACGGGACTTAAAGCCCGCACCTGTTCGGCTGCATGGTAGGAGGAACGCACTAAGGGTCCGCTTTCAACCCACTTAAACCCAAGACTTAATCCAAACTGTTTTAATTCATCGAACTCTTCCATCGTGTAATAACGCACAATGGGCAGATGCTTGCGGCTCGGCTGCAGGTATTGACCAATCGTCAGGATATCTACGCCCCAGGCTCGTTGATCCTGCATGACCGCCTTAACCTCATCCATGGATTCGCCTAAACCAAGCATAATCCCGGATTTTGTGAGGACGTCTGGCTCGATTTTCCTGGCATTGGTGAGGGTTGCAGCTGCCCACTCGTAGCGGTCCTGCGGTTGGACCAGCCTGAACAGACGCGGGACGGTCTCGACGTTATGATTGAGGATCTCCGGGCGTGCTTCCATCACAATTCGCAGTGCCTCGCTGCTGCCTTTAAAGTCAGGAATGAGGACTTCGATCGAGCATCCCGGGTGGATTTGACGGATACGGCGGATCACCATGGCAAAGATCGGGGCACCCCCGTCCTTGCGGTCATCGCGATTGACCGAAGTGATAACCGCATGCCGCAGGTTCATGGCTTTTACAGCCTGAGCCACGCGTTCGGGCTCCAGCCAATCCATACTGCCGGGTCTTCCGTGTTTGATGTCGCAGAAGCCGCAGGTACGGGTGCAAACATCGCCCATCATAAGGAACGTAGCCGTGCCAGCGCCCCAGCACTCACCCATATTCGGGCAGTTGGCTTCCTCACAAACTGTGTGCAGCGCTTTCTTACGCATCAACTGCTGCAGCTGTTCATAGGTCTCCCCGCTCGGTGCCCGCACCTTGATCCAGCTTGGACGCCGCAGTGGGGTTGTGTCGAATTTTTCGGGATTTACCCTGTCTCGGGTCGAATTAGTCGGCATAGAATCTCCTGCGTCCATTATACAGATATCAGGTCCGATGTCAAAAATATTCGGGGCTTGGACTGCTATCGATGATCTATTTTTATCTTGCTTTTACTTAATCCCATAATCAAACCGAGCACCAATGACCACACAGCAGCCAGACTGATCTGGTAATCCGCGGGAAGTGAAAAGGTGATGGTGTGTGCAGGAATCCAGAACCAGATTAAGGTTCGCCACGCGCGTTCGATCCCCGCAAACCCTTTTTGACCCAGAATCAGGTTATCTTCCAACCGGTGAAATGCCATCATTTGAGGGCCGAAGAGTATGTTTGTGAAAACCGAAACGGCAAAAGCCCAACCGATCCCACTTCCAAGAAAAGCCGGCAGCAGTTTATGGTCCAGGAGCGCTTGCGTGAACCCTTTCATGCCGGTAAAACCATATTTAATGACAACTCCTAGAATTCCCCAGGCAATAACTTTGCCAATCAGCTGCAGCCAATTACACGGGAATCCAAAACGTTTTATTTGGAGGCTGTGAGCGAAGATTTCGCCCAATGTTCCGAGGATCGAAAACTGGATTGCGGCTGCAGGGATCGGGTTAGCGCTAATCCATTCAAAGATCGTATTCATTCGGCTTCCTCCCCAGATTGAATGGTAATTAACAATGAAGGCTGGGTGGAAATTGTCCAACCAGCCTTCTCATTTATATTGATGATATTACGCTGGAGGAGCAAAAGCCGGAATTTCACGGGGTTGCCCGTCAATGGTGATGACATAATAAGGCAGCCAGGCCAGGCCATAGAAATCGAGGTAGATATCCTTTTTATAGGGGGTTACCGGCACCTCGATCTCATTATCGACCAGTTTTGCCCACCGGTCTTTGACCTCTGTCATGGCTGCCTCTTGTTCAGTTTCAAGATCCTTTAATTGCTTTTCAAGCAGTTCTAATTCCGCCTGCTCTTCTTTGAGGTTAGCCTTGGCCTGCGAGGTCATGCGCCGCTTGGACAGGTTGCTGGAAATACTGCGCTTTCTGCCGCCAAGCATGCCGAGGAGCAATTCCGCGCCCTTACCTAGTTCTTCCATGCGCCGCTGTCCAAGTTGATCTTCCTGCGAATCAACTTCCATGGTCTGTCGTTTGACCTTTGCTTCAAGCGTATCCAGCTTCTTTTTGAATGTCGTCTCGACCTTGTCCAACTCAGCCTGAAGACCGTCGCGGGCGGCTTTACTACACATCTCCCGGAATTCTGCAGTCGAGACTTCAGGGCCGGCATATACTTTGAGCGCTTCGTTGGCGCGTACCCGGATCGTACCGCTGCGGTAAACCCAATCGACGAAGTCGCTTTGCAGTTCATTGATCAATTTTGGCTCGGATAACCAGGCAGGCAAGGCGACGTAGCGAGCACCAGGCAGAGGGGGATTGGTCAAGTCCTCACGCGTGTAGGGCTTCCAAGCAAAATCCTCCCAACTTACCAATCGGCCTCGTGTTTCGGTCGGCAGTGCGGAGACCTGACGTGTCATCTCAAGGTTATATTTACGTGCCAGATACATAACCTCGGCCTGGGCGAACAGGGCAGGCCTGTATACAAAGCCGCCCTGTTTTACCTGGGCTGCTGCAGGTATTTTGCTGTTTGTAAGCGCAGCCGCAAAGGCCAGGTCATTCGGAATGAAGAATTCATTCACCCCAGCCGGAACAACCGGACGGGTCGTTGATCCAGACTCGGGGGCGGGCATAGTCTGCGAGACTTTTGCAGCCTGAGCTGGCGCAACTACTGATGCAGCTCCGACCGGCATGGAGGGTACTCCAGCAGCAGTCTGTGTTCCAGCTGGAATCAACTTCATTAATTCCGGGATTTGCGATCGGGTTAATGGACCAGCCAGAAAATTGAGTGCCCAACGGGTCTGAAAGATTTTCGGTCCCTTGGCATGTACATTATGCAGCAGGAAGGTGCGTTTCCCGAGGTTTGAAATCAGCTTATCCGTGCTGGAACGATCTAACCCGCCGCCGGCAGAATCAAGCCCGTCCAGCAAGCGCTGTTTGTCCTGGTCTGTTTGTAGGCGTCCAACGAACCAGGTACCCGCATTCGAGAGCCCTTTATAATCCACATCGACCGGGTTTTGAGTAGCCAGGAGCAAGCCTACTCCAAAAGCCCGCGCCTGTTTCAGCATGCGCAGCATAATTGGACGTGAAGGCGGATTGGCGACGGGCGGCAGGTACCCCAGGATCTCGTCAAAGTACACCAGTGCCCGCAGGGCACCCGTGCCGCGCTGTGTGCGCATCCAGGACTCAATGGAGGCGAATAGCAGGGTCACGAAGAACATGCGCTCGTTTTCGCTGAGATGGGAAAGATAAAAAATACTGTGGCGCGGTTTTCCGTTGGCTGAGTAAAGCATGCTCCCAATTTCAAGCGGGACGCCATCTCGCCAGATTTCAAAGCTTGGCGATGCCAGGAAATTATTGAGCAGCATGGCCAGTTCCGAACGCTCTTTGGCCGGGAAGAAATTATTCACCGGGAATGCTCCCAGCCGTTCGAAGGGAGGATTTTGTGTTTGCAAAATAAGTTCTGTCAGATCGAGCGAAGTGCCCTTCGACCAGGCGTTCTCAAGAATGTTAGACAGCAGGATATGTTCCCGTGATTTGAGTGGATCGATTTCGGTCAGGCCGATCAGTCCGAGCAGGGCGGTGACAATGGTCGAGATTTTTTCCCGCAGAATTTCCCGATTTTCGTCCCAGGGCAACCCGGGTGCGGCGAAGGACGAGAGGATATTAACCGGGACTCCAGCTGAGGAGCCGGGTGTGTAAACCGCGAAATCCACGGACTGGTTCAACAGGCTTAGTTCATCTGGTCCTAGACCCCAACCAGCCAGTCCTTTTTTCCAATTTTCAGCGGTGTCCTGAGCCGCCTGAGCGGCGGATTTTCCTTCACGGCGGGCCACTTCCGGGTCGATCCACGGCTCGAAATCTGACGGGAGAAGATTGGGAAAATGCAGCAGCAGATTGGTGAGGTCGCCCTTCGGGTCGATGATAATCGCCGGGATGCCCTCGATGGCAGCTTCCTCCAGCAGTCCGACGCACATACCGGTTTTGCCTGAGCCGGTCATGCCCGTAACCACTGCATGGGTGGTCAGGTCTGCCGGATCATACTGCAGCAACTCGTCTGTTAGTTTGCCAGCCTGCATGTCAAATACTTTTCCGAGGAAAAATTGCCCGTCCCTGGTGGATGCCATAGTGTTCTCTCCTGTTTAAGATTTACAAATGCGCTTCCACCTTTTATATTAACATAATCTGCTGTTAGGCTGAAGAGAAAATCATCAGGAACTCGATTAGGAGACCAGACGTTGTATTTTTTGGATCCGGTTCAGATTTTAGTACTTTCGGGATTAAATAAAAATTTCCCCCAGAATCGTAGCATGCCGGGGACGCCGACCCCGGCATGCTATTTAAGGAGGAGAAGAAGAGAAGTCGCCCTTTTCTGCATTAATATTAGCAGAAAGATTGTTCCATTACTTGACGCTTAACCTACGCTCACCCTACGCTCACCACACAATTTACTAACGAAGTAGGCAAAAATGGCCCGAATTTTAATGAAAAGATTGGGAGTGCCTCGAGCCAAGTCAGGCAGGGTGAAAAACACTCTGCCAGATGGCTGCTGATATAATCATCCTTTGACGACGGATGGAGGAGCAGGCGTATGTCCGATTCGAACGCAATTATTTATGCATCGCGAAATCTTCAAAAATCCCCTGTAGGACCTTTAACAGTGTACGGGACGGATGCCGGGTTGGCTCAAATTGACTTCGGCCTGGTCAGAGAGGTTCCGACAAGTGACCCGCAGGTGAATCTGTTATTGGATCTGGTCATCCAGCAATTGACTGAATACTTTTATGCAGGTCGTCGTCATTTCGACCTGCCCATCGATTGGCGCGCGATGCAGCCCTATCAGGAGCAGGTGTTGAAAGCATGCTATTCCATCCCCTACGGTCAGACCCGAACCTATGGTGAACTCGCTATACAAACCGGAAAGGGATTGGAAGCGGCGCGGGCTGTAGGGTCGATTATGGCCAGCAACCCCATTCCGATCGTGATCCCCTGCCACAGAGTAGTAGGTAAAGATGGAAAATTGCACGGTTATGGCAGCCCGGGAGGGGTGGAGGATAAAGCCCTGCTGTTGAAACTGGAAGGGCAACGCATTGTCGCTTAAGAATTGGGCAAAATTTTGGTATATGGGGTTGGTGTGGGGAGCCACCTTTTTGTGGTTAAAGATTGCCATTCGTGAAATGCAGCCGATTTGGCTCAATGCGGTGCGGTTATTTATCGCGATGGTTGTATTATTCTGTATTATGCGCCTGACAAAAGCGCGCTTGAATTTCCGACAAAACTGGAAACCTTATTTGTTTCTTGGCGTTTTTAACATCGCTTTGCCCTTTGTTTTGATCACCTTCAGCGAACACAGTATCAGCTCAGGGATGGCATCGATTTTAAATTCCACGGTTCCCTTCTTCACGATGATTTTGATCCCATTTTTCGTCCCGGAGGAGTCCTGGTCGCTGCAAAAAGCCATCGGGCTGGTGGTCGGATTCGCCGGAGTTGTGATCCTGGCAGCTAATAAGGTTGAGGGAAGCGCCGGGGGTTTTCAGTGGGGAGCGTTGCTGGTTTTGATGGCATCAATTTCTTATGCCGTGGCGGCAATTTTTGCGCGAAAAGTCACCTTTGGGGTAGCCCCGGCTGCGCAGGCTTTCGGGCAATCCATTTTTGCCAACCTGGTTTTGTGGCCAACAGCATTCCTGTTTGAGGGGTCCATCACCTTACCGACTAAAACGATTACCTGGGTTGCGCTCCTTTGGCTGGCAATCATGGCCACGGGTATCGGTACATTTTTCTTCTACTCTCTCATAAATTCAGTGGGCGCCACAAAAACATCGCTGAACACATATATCTTTCCGCTCATGGGAGTGCTTCTGGGAGTTATCTTCCTAAATGAGCAGCTCAGCTGGCGGCTCCTGGTTGGCGGTATTTTCGTGATCGCCGGCGTGGCAATCGTGAATTCTAAAACTCTCTTGAGCCATAAACAGCAGAAAGTCAGTCAACTGTGAGCGAAGAACAAGACGCTTTCCGTGTGGGTTACGTTGCCCTGGTGGGACGACCCAATGTAGGTAAATCAACTCTGATGAATGTCTTGCTTGGTCAGAAAGTGGCGGCGGTTTCTCCGCGTCCCCAGACTACCCGGCTGCGACAGTTGGGAATATTAACCCAGGAAGATGCCCAGGTTGTCTTCATGGACACACCCGGCATGCATCTGCCGGTCCACAAGCTGGGAGAATATATGAACCAGGTAGCCGAGGATAGTCTGCAAGATGCGGATATCATCGTCTGGCTGGTGGACGGCAGTGCACCACCGACCGAGGAAGATAAACGGGTGGCAGCCCGCTTGAAAGCGCTGAAACATTATCCGCATTTCGTGCTGGCTTTGAACAAGAAGGACCTGGTCAACCCCACCCTGCTGGCAGAACGTCAGGAAGCCTATCTTGCCTTATTGCCGCGTGCAAAAGCAGCACCGATTTCCGCCGCAACCGGCGAGAACTGCCAGGCCCTCCTTCAGCAGTTAATTCAGCTCTTGCCTGAAGGGACGCCATTTTTCAGTGAAGATCAGGTGACTGATTTTTATGAACGGGACATTGCCGCAGAACTGATCCGTGAAGCCGCCTTGTTGAATCTTCGCGACGAGATTCCCCATGGGATGGCTGTGCGCATTGATGAGTTCAACGAGCGTGCGGATGGCAGCGCTTACATCCATGCGACACTGCTGGTTGAACGGGAAACCCATAAGGGAATCGTAATTGGAAAAGGCGGGGAGATGCTCAAAAAAATCGGCACTACTGCCAGGTCTGAAATTGAATCGATGAGTGACCGTCGTGTATTTTTAGAGTTGAGAGTTAAGGTAAATGCGAACTGGCGCAATCGCCCAGACGCGCTGCGCTGGCTGGGCTATTCTCGAGACAGGAATTAATCCATGGCCTGGGGGTGGTATGCGGGGTTTTTGCTGCTGGCAGCAGCCGATTGGCTGGCGGTTGGGTTTAACCGTCCACGCTGGCGAATTTTTACTAAATCTGGCACCATGCTGGTGCTGATTTTGGGTTTCACATTGAGTTCCGCCTGGCAGCGCGAAGCAGGCTGGTTCGGCATGGGTCTGGTTTTTTCTTTGCTCGGTGATGTGCTTTTAATGTTGCCCCCAAGCTTTTTTGCTGCTGGTGTTGGGGCTTTTTTGGTCGCCCACCTGGCTTATATCATCGGGTTAAACCAATCTTTTGTTATCCCCAACTGGTTGTTTGTGTTCCCGCTGTTGATTCTGGCTCTGGCGGATACTCTGGGTTACCGGCACTTAAGAAATGCAATTAAGACCAGACCTAAGGGACGCTGGATCCGCTTTCCAATGATGGTGTATATCATCGTCATTAGCCTGATGTTGTTTTCAAGCCTGTTGACCTGGCTGCGTCCCGATTGGCCTGCCCAAGCTGCTGCGTTAGTTAGTATCGGTGCGTTGCTGTTTTACCTGTCCGACCTGATCCTGGCATTTAACCGGTTTTGTGCTCCGATCCGGCGCGGCAGGGTAACGGTAATTGTCACATATCATCTGGCTCAGCTTGCGATAGTCAGTGGGGTTCTGCTGAAAATCGGTCTTTTACCGCATTAGCGGCCTGAATCCCTCTCCGAGCGCTTCATGGGCTTGCCCAATTACCACAAAGGCCCGCGGATCTGATTCACGCACGAGTTCCTTGAGCTGGTTCACCTCGGACCGGGTAATGACTGTGTAGAGGACTGGACGGTCAGCACCAGTATAGGCTCCTGTGCCTTCCAGAATGGTCACGCCGCGCTCGAGCACTTCAAGGATGCTCTGTTGTACCGCTTCGGGATGGGTGGTGATAATCATGACGGTCCGGAAGATGGCTGAACCTTCGGACATGGCTTCAGCTGCCAGGCCGCTCACATAAATAACCAGCAGACCGTAAAGCGCTTTCTCCCAATCAAAAGCGAAACCGCCCGCCAGCACTACAAGCGTGTCAGTAATCATGTAGGCCTGCGAGATGGAAATACCCAGCCGGTGATTTAAAATGCGTCCCAGAATATCACTGCCGCCGGATGTGCCCTGTCCACGGTATACCATTCCCAGGCCGATGCCGAGCGTGATTCCCCCGTACAGACAGTCAAGTACTATATCATCCGTGACCCCTTGTACCGGGATGAAGAATACCAACAGATCGGTAAATAGGGCAAACAACGCAACCGAAAGCGCAGTGCGTTTGGCAAAGCGTGCTCCACCCAGGTAACGCCAGCCGAGTATGAAAAGGGGTACATTGCCCACAAAAACCATCAAACCAATCGGCCAATTGGTAAAGTGGTTGAGGATTTGGGCCAGACCGCTGATACCGCCGCTGACCAGCAGGGCAGGGATAAGGAATAACCGCATCGAGAGCGCCTGTACCAAGGCCCCGAGGATGATAAACAGGTATTCCTGAATCGTCTTCCAGGAAAAGTCGGGAGGACCAAACAGCGACTTTAGAATTTGTTTAATCGAAGATGAGCTAAAAGGATGAACTGCCATTCTGCCTCCAGAATTCAATCCGGCGTTTCTCCCTTAATATTTTCTAGAAAAAATTATTGTCGCCCCGCCGGTTGACCGCGGGGAATTATAGCCGAAATGTTAAAGGTTTGGGAACCGGTCCTCGGCCGCGTATGAACCGCCAGCAATCATTTTGAAAGGTGAGTGAAAGGAGGGAAGGCGTCAATTCCTTTGACATTCTCGCATGCCAAAGATAAAATGGTAAATGCCTGAAATACACCCCAAATTGGCACCAGGAGACGACATTGAGCAGGTGGGCGGGCAAATACATCATCGGTTTAACCGGTAATATTGGAACAGGAAAAAGCGTTGTCCGCCGCATGCTTGAGCATCTTGGCGCGTATGGCATCGATGCCGACGCGTTAGCCCACCGTACCTTTGCCCGAGAAGCTCCGGGTTACCAGCCTCTGATCGATCTATTTGGACGGTGGATCATAAATTCGGATGGTGAAATTGACCGTGGGCGGTTGGGGCGCGTGGTTTTTTCTGATCCGGAAGCCTTGAAGCTCCTCGAATCCATCCTTCATCCGCTGGTGGATCAGGCTATTGATTTTCTGGTCAAACGTGCGCCGCAGAAGGTTATCGTGATCGAGGCGATAAAACTTCTCGAAGCCGGCCTTGGTGAAAAATGTGATTCGATCTGGGTGTCATACGCGCCGAAGGATGTGCAGCTGGCACGCCTAACCCAAAAACGGAGAATGGCGCGCAAGGATGCAATCCAGCGAATCGAATCTCAGCCTTCCCAGGAATTAAAAATTAAGGCTGCCCAAATTGTGATTAATAATGTAGGCAGCTTTGAGGATACCTGGAAGCAGGTAGTCGCTGGTTGGAAGAAGGTGGTCCCGGCTCCCCAGGCAGCTGAAGACGTCGAAGAACCTGTGCTTCGCAAGGGTCCGATCACAATCACCCGCGGGAGACCTGGCGATTCCGACGCGATCGCGGCATTAATTAACCAGGTGGAAAACCGGCGCATCCCGCTGACCGTAAACGATATTATGGAAGGGTTTAGCGAGAAGGCGTACCTGTTATTGCACATGGATGGTTCTTTAAAAGCTCTCGCCGGTTGGCAGGTGGAAAACCTTGTCTCGCGCACGACCGAACTCGTTATTGACGTCAGCCTGGCGACTGACAAGATTGTGCCGATGCTCGTCCATGAGATCGAACGAACATCGAAAGTCCTTCAATGCGAGATCTCGTTGATCTTCACGCCTCCCCGACTTGGCAGGCAGGAAGCGCTCTGGCAAAATCTGGGGTATATTCAAATGCTGCCCGAAGCTTTGAGCGTCCGAGCCTGGAAAGATGCTGCCCGAGAATCGATTCCGCCGGGGACAATGATGCTTTTTAAGAAGTTAAGAGAAGACCGGGTGCTGCGCCCGATTTGACAAAGTTTTATTTACCATTAATGGAAGCCGAGTTTTTCAGTGACCGATCTGTTTAATGAGTTCATTTTTATTTTCCAGCGCTTTACTTGGGAAAGCGCTCTGGATATTTTTCTGGTCACTCTGGTTTTCTTCAGTATTTTGCTGCTGCTGCGGGACACGCAAGCGATGGTCCTTTTACGCGGCGTTCTTCTGTTAGTGGTAGCTCTCAGCCTGCTCACGTCTCTGGTCAATCTACCGGCGTTTGGCTGGTTAATCCAGACCATGGTACCCACCCTGGTGCTTGCGATCCCGGTGATATTTGCCCCGGAAATTCGACGCGGGTTGGAGCGGATTGGACGGGCTGGCTCCGGTCAGCCGATGTTCTGGCAGCGTGCCCTGGTTCCGCGCGAAAGCATGCAACCGACCATCCAGGCGGTGGTGAGTGCCTGTGCCAGGCTCTCGGCACGCCAGCACGGGGCATTGATCATCTTGCAGCGTTCAGAAGGGCTGCGCGAATACACCCGAACTGGCGTCAAGATGAATGCACAGGTAACGCCCGAGTTGCTCTTGCAGATTTTTTATCCGAACACGCCTTTGCATGACGGTGCGGCAATCATTTCTGGATCTGAAGTCCTGGCGGCAGCCTGTGTGATGCCGCTTTCCTCCAGCGGTATTCTAAACCGTTCCCCGGAGCGGCAAATGGGGCTGCGCCACCGTGCGGCCCTTGGGACATCGGAAGCTACAGATGCCATTGCCGTGGTTGTCTCAGAGGAAACCGGTTCAATTTCCATTGCCCATGGGGGGCGTATGATCCGCCGCCTCGATAGTGAGCGCCTGGAAAACATACTCCTTGCCTTCTATCAGCCAGTCGCGGCTGCCCGAACCCCTTTGGATATCTTCCGCAAGCCAGCCAGAAAGAATGAAGAGACACGGCCACGAAGGGAGGACAGCAGCGATGCTTAGGTTAATGCGCCAATGGCTGCGCCTGCTCCCCACTCTATTGACCGCCTTTGTATTGTCGCTGGCAGTCTGGATTTCTGCTGTCACTGCCAACGATCCAATCGTTGAAAAGACATTCCCGGGAGCAATCCCAATCGAGGTGATTGGGCAATCGTCAAACATGATTATTACCTCCAATTTGCCGGTCCTCTCGTCGCTTGTCCTCAGTGCTCCACAATCAGTCTGGGATGTGGCCCTGAATGAGCAGGGGGCAGTACGTGCGGTGGTTGATCTGTCTGGGTTGGAGCCTGGGACGCACAACCTGCCCATTCAAATCCAAATTGTGCCGCGGCCGGTTCGTCTGGTTAATCAATCACCAGAAAATGTTTCATTAACGCTGGAAACTCTGGCTGTAAAAGAACTGCCTGTTTCGCTCGTGCTGCGCGGTACACTTGCTACGGGTTATCAGGCTGGCGATGCCCGTTTAGATACAGAACTCGTGACCATAACGGGTGCTGCGCCGATGGTTGATCGGGTAGCAAAAGTTCGTGCTACGCTGGATGTAAACCAGGCAAACCAGACCATCAACCGCATTGTTACTCTGGTTGCACTGGATGAGACTGACGCAGTGGTTAATGATGTCACGATTGTCCCGTCAGAAGTGAGTGTGACGCAGGAAGTATCCCAACGCTTCGGCTACCGCAACGTAGTAGTCAAAGTAGTGGCTACCGGGCAGGTAGCAGACGGCTACCGTTTGACTAACATCTCGGTCTTCCCGCCCGCAGTGACAGTCTTTTCGGCCAATCCGCAGATCGTCAGCGATTTGCCGGGCTTTGTGGAAACCCTGCCAATTGACATCTCCGGCGCGAAGGACGACCTGGATATCTCCATCGGGCTGGACTTACCGGATGGCGTATCGGTAGTGGGGGATGAAACTGAAGTATTGGTGCGGGTGGGTATTTCTGCCATTGAGAGCAGCCTGACTCTGCCCAATGTTCCAATTGAAGTCACTGAACTGGCTGCGGGATACCGTGCCACGGTTTCACCCACCGAGGTCACGGTGATTATCTCAGGCCCGGTAGCCCTTCTGGACAGGCTGCAGGCTGAGGATGTACGCGTATTGGTCAGTGCTATCGAGTTGACCAGCGGCACCTATCAGTTGGTGCCGATTGTTGAGATTTTGATCCCGGAGCTCATTGCTCAGTCGGTGCTGCCAGAGACAATCCAGGTTACAATTTCACGGGGAACGGCTGCTGCCACACCGCAGCCTATCCCTTGATTCAGGAGTGACATGCAAAAACCATTTGTAGCCCTGGTCGGGCGGCCTAATGTTGGCAAAAGTACATTATTTAACCGCCTGGCGGGAGAACCTCTGGCGATCGTGGACGATACGCCTGGCACCACCCGCGACCGACTTCTAGCGGAAGCCGAGTGGAATGGGCGAGCGTTCCATATCATTGATACTGGCGGTATCGATCCGACCGGTGGTAAGGACCCGTTGTCGGTTGGGTCTGCGGATTACATCGAGCAAATCCGCCTTGGTGCTGAACTTGCCATTCGAGAAGCGGATGTCGTGCTTTTATTGGTGGATGGCGTCAGCGGGGTTACACCAGCTGATAAGGAAGTGGCGCAAATCCTGCGGCGCAACCAGAAGATTGTCGATGGGAAACCATTCCCACCGGTGCTGTTGGTGGTCAACAAAGCCGATAATGAGACTTTGCGGATGGGTGCGCCGCAATTTTATGAGCTTGGCATCGGGGACCCGCATCCGATTTCAGCGGTGCATGGTACCGGCACCGGCGACCTGTTGGATGTATTGGTTGAATCGTTCCAGCCCGAGGAAAAGGATACCGAGGACGACTCGGTCAAGATTGCCCTGGTTGGTAAACCGAATGTAGGAAAATCCAGCCTGCTTAACAAGTTGGTCGGAGAAGAGCGAGCCATTGTTTCCCCGATTGCCGGGACAACCCGGGATGCAGTCGACACAAAATTCGAATTTGACGGAATCCCCGTCACTCTGATTGACACAGCAGGCATCCGACGACGAGGAAAGGTTGAGCCTGGCGTCGAAAAATACTCCGTGATTCGCTCGATGCGCGCCATCGAAAGAGCAGACGTAGCGCTTTTGATGATCGATGCCACAACCGGCATCAGTGCTCAGGATGCGCATATCGCCGGGTATGTGCTGGAAGCTAACAAGAGCACGGTAGTGCTGGTCAATAAATGGGATGCGGTTGAAAAAGACAGCGAGACCATGAATTTGTACACTGAGGTTATCCGGCGCGACTTGAACTTCATCTCGTATGTTCCCATCCTGTTCATCTCGGTAAAGACCGGGCAGCGGGTGGATCAGGTCATGCCGTTGGCGTTAAAAGTACAGGAAGAACGCCTGGCGCGGCTTTCTACGGCACAGCTGAACAAAATTCTGCAGGAAGCCCAGGATGCTCACCATGCCACTTCCAGCAGCGGCAAGTCGCTGCGGATTTATTACGGCACGCAGGTACGCAGCGATCCGCCGACTTTTTTGATTTACTGCAACGATCCGAAACTGGCGCATTTCAGCTATGTGCGCTATCTGGAAAACCAGATCCGCAAGGTGTATCCCTTTTCCGGCACGCCCATCCGGCTGGTGTTCAAGGCGCGACGTTAAGGTTTGATAAGAAAATCGCGCAGGGGTTGACGGGCAAAGGGTGGGGGTGGTAGAATACTCAGACAATTGATGCGGGGTAGAGCAGAGGTAGCTCGTCGGGCTCATAACCCGGAGGTCAGTGGTTCGAATCCACTCCCCGCTACTAGAGAGAACCGTAGTCCCTGGGGCTACGGTTTTTTGATAGGCCTGAGGGTCGATGGTTACGAAAAATCACTTTTAGGAGGATTTTTCGATGAACCGTAATCCCTCAGGCCTGTTATTTTCTCTTTGTATTGACGGGTTCGTCAAATACAAAACCGCCGAA
>CAYPJS010000094.1:0-3212 GCA_964411135.1 uncultured Anaerolinea sp. | reverse complement strand
CACCGGGGTGCCGGCATACTCCTTCCTGGAGGGGCTCGACGTCGGCCTCACGTACGGCAACCGCACGTTCAGCGCCGACTGGACGCACCTTTTCTCGAACCGGTTGTTTTCTGAGCTCACGGTGACGGCCTCCCGGTACGCGAGCGAAGCCGACTTCTCGATCGCCCGTACCCAGGTGGGGCGGGACAATTCGGTGTACGACGTCACCGTGAAGGGCGACCTGGAGTATGTCCACGGCGACGGCCATACGATCAAGGGTGGTTTCTGGGCGGGCCTGTTCACGATGCGCCTGTCCAACGTCTTCGATGCGCGGGAGAACTTCGCCAGCCGCATCCACGCGCCCTACGGTTCGGCGTACGTCCAGCAGTCGTGGAAGGCGTCGGATCGGTGGACGTTCGGAGGTGGCGCGCGCCTCAGCTGGTTCGGTGACGGCAATCATGTCCGGCTCGAGCCCAGGGCCTCTGCAGAGTACGTCACCCCGCGGGGCGTGCGCCTTCAGGCGGCCTACGGGCGGTACGCGCAGTACCTCACGCTCATTTCGAGCGAGGTGTTCAGCGGGCTCGACACCTGGCTGACCACGGGAAGGGGGGTGCGTCCGGCCTATGGCGACCAGTTCGTCCTGGGGGTCAAGTCGTTCCTGCCCGGCTCGATCGGGTTCGAGTGGGAGGCCTACTACCGCACCATGCGGGATCTCTTCCAGCTCGACCCGTTCCTGCAGGACCCTGCCGGGCGAATCCTTCCAGGCCCACTAATCATTATTCTCTGCTCAACAATTCTGGTTGCATGCAGCCAATTTTTTGCAAATATATTTCATGCATAATATTCCCATAATTCGCTGGATAATTTACTCCGCGCCAAATCCGGCAAAGGTTCGGGATATATTCATCGCGGCTTTTTAACATTCGCCCCGACAGGAGAAGTGCTTTTGATAAATTCCCGGTATTGGCAGATGCTTTAATAAATGGAACCCATTCAGAAGGATCAAACGGCGCTAAATTCGCTTCGATTGCCCGTGCATACAACCCCATGACCGCTGGATAATTCTGGGATTGCACACCAAGTTCGGCTTTTTGGTAAACCGTGCACCAATTTTCATTTGGTAAATCCTGGTAAAAGTGTTGCAGGCGGGGGTTTTGATGGTTATCTTGCAGGATTAATTCAGGGTTAGAAAAATCGCGGACTTTATATTCTTTGAGCTCAGGAACTTCGATTTCAGAGCCCATTGATAGGACCTTCAAACAGCCCCCCGCGGGCTGTTGAATGGATACGATTGCATCCGTATTTCCAGCAAAAGATGCAGTGACAAGCCCAATATTGAAGTCCTTGCCTTTCACGATTGGCTTGGAAGTCATTTCGACTAATTCCCGGGGGAAAACCCAGCCATAATTAACCCGTGAATCATCAAGAGGTTCATAAATCAGGTTAAGTTGAGCCGTCAACGTTGTGATTGTAAAAAATTCGGATCCTTCATCACTCAGAATGGTCGTACCGGCTGAAAGCCCTGGCACCCGAGCAATAAGCTGAGAAACAAGGCGGTTATTTTCCAAAGTCACAAACCGGAAGTCGTTTTGAGTCAGTACATGGTAGCCTACTGACCCGCTGATTATTAACCCGGCCATTACTGCACGGACAATCCGGTTCGGAATTAACTCAAGCAACGCTGCCAGCAGGACTGAAGCCCCAAGAATGAAAGGCAGGAGAAACCGGGATTGAAAGCCATCAGGAATAACTGGAAGGCCGGTCAAATAAAACGGCCAGCCCGCCGTCAATAATCCAGTGACTGCAAACGCGAGGGAGGTAACGATCGATTTTTTGCTTGTGAGGAGATCGGCTGATGGCTCCCATTTCGACAAAAACACCAGTGCCGATACCAAAAAGACGATACCCATCAAAAATATTAAGAAACCAAAGAATGCCGTCGGCCGAAGAGCTTGAATTATTTCAATAAAAGGTTGGATCCAGCTAAACATAGCTGCATTGTATAGGCTAATCAGAATTGACTTTCCAAGATTAACAATTGCTGATGGTAAATTCTGCTGAAGGGAATCAATTAAAGAGAGATCGTAGTTATAAGTTTGAACTTTGAAGAAAAACAAGCGCCAGACAGTTATAAAAAGAAATAATGCCGCATATGGAGACCAGTCCTTCAGAATAACGATTATAGTTTTTCGAAAACTATGTATTCGCATGCGGATGATCATGATCAAAACTATTCTAACAATTTCAAGGGTATAGAAATACTCCATTGCGAGCAAATTGATTGCAGACAATAACAAGGAAAAAGCAGTCCAGCCTGCATAACCCCGGTCCGCAGTTAACGCTTTGGCTGTGCAATACAATGAGAGCAAAAAGATGGCATATATGAGATAGATATGCCCAAACGTAATTGCTATAGGCTGGAGAATGAATCCCGGGAAAATCGCAAAAAGGGTTCCGCTCAGGACTGCAAACCGCCGTTTGTCCGGCCAGACCACCCGGACAATACCATAAAGTGCAAGGGAAGTTATCATGCCCCAAAGCAAGGCAAATAAATGCCATGTGATAGGTTTAATTCCCAGAATTGGCATCGTAAGCTGGTAAAAAAGACCCCAAATTGGCCGATTGGTGGAGAAATAAGTTGTCAGACCTTCGCTCCCATACCTTGAATAAGTCCAGAGGAAAGTCCAATCATCCGTGTAAAATCCAAGCCAATTTATCATCAAGCCGTGGGCAAGGATTGAAAAAAAAGCAATTACCGCAATATCAAACCCGTTGGATTTTTGCAGTTTGTTGAGAATTTGAGGGAATCGGCGCATCAACCACCAACTGCTGATTTTCGACTAATACCTTATTGTAGCCTGAAAAAAGGTTCTCCCAAAATCCATTTTCCTCCATCGAAAATAAAACCCTGGACAGCGCTTCCTACTGTCCAGGGTTATTTCCAATCTACATTACTGTTACGGGCCGACGATCCGACCCTCTATTACCGGTGCAACCGGTGAATGAGCTGCGATGTACTCTACCGTAACAGCCATCAGATCATCTCCCGGCTGCAGCACATCCGTACCGCCCGTGAAAGCTGTATAACCATCTCCGCCGGTTAGCATAAAGTCATTGGTTACCAAACGGATCGAATCCCCAGATCCCAGCAGGGTTAACGTCCCGGAGACCTGGCCTTTCCAAATGTTATCCACAACAGGTGTTGTCCCGTTGCAATGGAATTGGACCTTTAG
>CAYPJS010000093.1:0-39989 GCA_964411135.1 uncultured Anaerolinea sp. | reverse complement strand
AGAGGAGCTGCCCCTAGTACGAGAGGACCGGGGTGGACAGACCTCTGGTGTGCCAGTTGTCGTGCCAACGGCATCGCTGGGTAGCCATGTCTGGCAGGGATAACCGCTGAAAGCATCTAAGCGGGAAGCTCGCCTCGAGATTAGATCCCTCTTCCCGTAAGGGAGTAAGATCGCAGGAAGACCACCTGCTTGATAGGCGGCGTGTGTAAGCGTAGCAATACGTTGAGCTAAGCCGTACTAATGATCGAGGGCTTCCGTTGTGATGCGGAGAACTCAGCACTCTTTAGTGTGATACAATACCTACAACATACTATTCGTTCAACCTTAACTTTTGAATAAGAAAGTCTCTTGGTGATCTGAGCGACGGTGGTACACCCGGCAACATCTCGAACCCGGTCGTTAAGGCCGTTAGCGCCGATGGTACTTGGAGGGTAACTTCCTGGGAGAGTAGGTCATTGCCAAGAGACTTTTTTAGTTTAAAGTCTCAGCCGCCCTGGCGCATTCGTTTGCAGCCGGGGCGCTTTTGGCTTAAGAGACACTTGTCATCCAAAACCATTTATGGTTCATCCGAACCCAATCATTCCAAACTCAAACGGGAACTGACCGATTGGGACCGGTGTTGTGGATTTCCTGGATATACTGTAACAACTCATTGTACAGGCGGTATTGACGCGGGTGAGGTTGGTTGCCCGTGCTCAACAGGAAAGGGATCAACCAATCCAACAAGGCCAGTGCTGACCCGACCAGGCTGCCTGAATAGACCAGGGGTTTCAACCGATGATGAACATCTTCCCAGTCACGCCCGGGTTCAAGAATATCCGCAAAGCGTAAACACCAGCAGAAAACAGCCGAACGGGCAGGGCCATTACCCACATACGAATGTCGGTAAACGGCTTCAAGAATGACGGGGGTATCGATACCCAGCCTATGTTGGGCTACGTATGCGCTGGCAGGCCCGTGCAGGAAGAGTGGGTCTCGATCTTCAGGATATTGAAATTCATGCCCCAACTCCTGGGCTAACTGTTCCATATGGACCTGGTCAAGTTCTTTTCCGGCGTCATGTACAAGTCCAGCCAGGACAGCTGCATCACGGTCTAACTGATAAATCGGTGCCAGTTCTTCCATGACCTTCATGACACCCAGTGAATGCAAGAACCGCGCTGGGGTTAAATGGACTTCCAGATACTGCATATATTTATCCAGGGTCATGGTAAGCATTATATAGTGAATGTGGTGCGTTGCTGTTCTGTAAGGTGGGTAGATGTTTTGACCAGCAGCGCTTTATATCCACTCGCGTCAGGTACTGTTCGCTGGTTTGACAAAATAAAGCCACCTGGGGTATAATTACGCGTAGTAAACGGGGTAACCCGCCTTTACATTGTATCTTGTACTTACTCGCTTGCATGAAGTGGAGGTTGTAGCGCTGAATGCCCCGGGCATCTTGAGGAATGAAGGTTCGCTCTTATGTCGGCTGCATTCACGATCTGCAGCCGGTTTTTTTCGCCCGCAAGCGCGTTAGAAATCCCTGACACGGAGGGGAGGTGAGTGCGTTGACAGTAGTAGTACTGCGACCCAATGAATCGGGAGATTCGCTTCTGAAGCGATTCCGGAAAAAAGTAGTAAAGAGCGGTGTGCTTTCCACAGTCCGCCGAAAACGCTGGTTCATTTCAAAAAGTGAACTGCGCCGTGTGGAACAAAAGAAAGCAATTCGCCGTTTGAAGCGCCGCCAATTTTCGCGCGGTGAGTAAGATCGGCACGTTTGAGTACCGGGTTGGTGTTTGGCTCCATCCGGCAGAAGGAGATGATTATGGCCAAAGAAGAAGATAAGATCCGTGTAGAAGGTACCATCGTAGAGGCGTTGCCAGCCACACAGTTTAAAGTACGCCTGGACAACGGCCACGAGGTGTTGGCCTATCTTTCCGGCCGGATGCGCAAATACTATATTCGCATCCTGTTGGGCGATCGCGTTCGCGTGGAAATGTCGCCCTACGACCTGACCCGTGGGCGGATTGTTTACCGCTCGCGAAAAATGGGCGAACCTGCTGCACTGGAAGAAGAATAAACCTTCCACCTGGACTCATCTTATTAGGTAAAAAAAATCCTGGCATTTCGCCAGGATTTTATTTTTAACCTATCGGCGGCTTACCTCATAAAACAGCCTTGCTGTTCAAAGCAAGGCTGTTTTGGGGTGGCTGCAGGTACAAACTCTTACAATATCCGGTTGTCGAAGCTGCTCAAGGCTTTCATGTAATTGGCGCGTTCGAAAGAGGACGGGTCAGCCACTGCCTGCTGGCACATGCTGCCAAGCATCTTGGTCACTGAATCATACTCAAATTCTTCCATCCATTTTTCCAGGTCGCTGAGCATCTCAGCTGCCCGGCCGATGCCGTTCGCCAGAAGCTCTGAGGTGGTCATGGCCACGTTGGCACCTGCCATCAAAGCTTTGATAATGTCGGCAGCCTTGTGCACACCACTGGAAAGCGCCAGGTCAGCCTTAACGCGTCCGCGCAGGATGGCGATCCAGCGCAGCGGCAAGCGCAGCTCGTCTGACGTGCTTAGCACCAGATTTGGCACGACTTCCAGGGTCTCAATATCAAGATCCGGCTGATAGAAGCGGTTAAACAGCACCAGACCGTTGGCACCGGCACTGCTCAGGCGTGCAGCCAGGTTGGGCAGCGAGGTAAAATAGGGACTCAGTTTGACAGCCAGGGGAATGCTTACCTGACTGCGAACGGTCTTGACCAATTCCACATAAGCATCTTCAACCTCAACGCTGGAGATATTCGGATCGGTCGGAATATTGTAAATATTCAGCTCAAGAGCGTCCGCACCGGCTTCCTGGATGCGGCGGGCGTAATCCACCCAGCCGCCGGCGGTAATGCCATTCAGGCTTCCGATCACCGGAATTTGTACCTGGGACTTGACCTTGTTAATTAGCTCCAGGTAGCCTTCGGGTCCAATGTTATAGGTTGGCATATCCGGGAAGTAGGTGAGAGATTCCGCAAACGACTCGGTACCGCGATTCAAAAAATGGTCTAAAGCGCGGCTCTCATATTCGATCTGCTCCTCGAACAACGAATACATGACCACAGCGCTAACGCCTGCATCTTCCAGCCTTTTAACACCGCTGACTTTTTTTGATATCGGTGAGGCCGAGGCGACCAGTGGATTTTTAAGCCTCAATCCAAGGTAGCTGGTGGTTAAATCAACCATGCGGGTTTCTCCTCTCTCAAAACGGATAAGATTCCGGCTTGTTGAGGGGTGAAACCCTCAACAAGCTGGTTCTCAGTATTCCTATTCGCTTTTTTCAGATGGAGCGGCATCCGGGGCGGCTCCATACTGCATGTTAGCCATTTGCTGATAGAGCTGCCAGCGGCGGGCGACATCGCTGCGGGCAGAGCGCATCAAGGCTTCAGCGCGCTGCTCATCGCTTTGAACCAGCATCCGGTAACGGGTCTCATTATAAGCGTATTCTTCCACTGGAATGGAGGGCGCTTTGCTATCCAGCACAAGCGGATTCTTGCCTTCGTCTGCCAGCAGCGGATTGTAACGGAAAAGAGGCCAGTGACCGGACTGGACGGCTAACTTTTGTTGTTCCAGACCTTTACGCATGTCGATGCCGTGTGCAATACAGTGGCTGTAGGCGATGATCAGAGATGGCCCGTCGTAAGCGTCCGCTTCCAGGAAGGCTTTCAGTGTCTGGCCGTCGTTGCCGCCCATGGCAACTTTTGCGACATAAATATAGCCGTAGGCCATGGCGATTAAACCAAGGTCTTTCTTGGGAATACCCTTGCCGTTGGCTGCAAATTTAGCAACCGCAGCCCGGGGTGTGGACTTGGAAGATTGACCGCCGGTGTTCGAATACACTTCAGTGTCGAGCACAAGGATATTAACATTACGGCCGGAAGCCAGAACGTGATCAAGGCCGCCGTAACCAATATCGTAGGCCCATCCATCGCCGCCGATAATCCAGACGCTCTTGCGCACCAGGTAATCGGCCAGGTCAAATAGAAGGGCGGCACGCGGGTCCTTGATGCTGCGCAGGGCAGTTTTGAGGGCCGCCACACGTTCGCGCTGAGCACGGATACCGGTCTCATCGTTTTGATTTGCTTCGAGCAGCCCGTTGACCAGAGTGTCGCCCACTTGACCCGCCAGTGCGGTCAGCAGTTCGCGGGCAAATTCCGTTTGTTTATCGACCGTCAAACGCATGCCCAGACCGAATTCGGCATTGTCCTCGAACAGGCTGTTAGACCAGGCTGGCCCGCGGCCTTCTTTGTTGGTCGCCCATGGAGTGGTGGGCAGGTTGCCGCCGTAAATGGACGAGCAGCCGGTGGCATTGGCTACCACCATGCGGTCGCCGAAGAGCTGCGAAACGAGTTTAATATACGGTGTTTCGCCGCAGCCGGAGCAGGCACCCGAGAACTCGAAGAGCGGCTCAAGCAGCTGTGAGTTTTTGACAGTGGTGAAGCTGATGACAGAACGGTCTACCTCGGGCAGGTTATAGAAAAACTCCCAATTGGCGCGTTCAGTTTCCCGTAAGGGAGGCTGGGGAGCCATATTGATGGCCTTCAAGCCCACCTGCGACTTGTTCTTGGCAGGGCAAACCTCAACGCACAACGCACAGCCAGTGCAGTCCTCAGGGGCTACCTGGATTGTGTACAGCATATCGGGCAGCTCGCGGAACTTGGCCGGCGTGGATTTGAAGGTCTCTGGGGCGTTTTCCAGGAATTTTGGCTCATAAACTTTCTGGCGGATAACAGCGTGCGGGCAAACGAAGGCACATTTACCGCACTGGATGCAGACATCTGGGTCCCATACCGGGATCTCGAGGGCTATGTTGCGTTTCTCCCAGCGTGCGGAAGCAGTGGGGAAAGTGCCATCCACCGGCATTTTGGAGACGGGCAGGTCGTCGCCGTTATAGGTCATAATCGGTGCCAGCACATCCTGCACGAACTCAGGTGCATTTGCGGCAACCGCTGGCCGGCGGACCAGATTTCCCTCGGTCCTGGCTGGAACTTGCACTTCTACCAGGTGCGCCAGCGTAGTATCGACGGCCTCATAATTCTGTTGAACGACCGCCTCGCCGCGCTTCCCGTAAGTTTTCTTAATACTCTTTTTGATTTCATCAATGGCTTCTTCACGCGGCAGCACACCGGAGATTGCAAAGAAGCAGGTCTGCATAACCGTGTTGATGCGTCCGCCCATGCCAGCTTTGGCTGCAACCTCGTGGGCATTGATGACGAAGAAACGCAGCTTCTTGTTGATGATGGTTTCCTGTACCTCGCGCGGTAAATACTGCCAGACTTCTTCCTTTGGATAAGTACTGTCCAGTAGGAATACACCACCCGGCTTTGCGTATTTAAGCATGTCCAGGCGCTCGAGGAAGGAGAATTGGTGGCAAGCGACAAAATTGGCGTCGTCGGTGCCGATCAGATACGGTGCCCGAATGGGTTTAGGTCCGAAGCGCAGGTGCGAGATGGTGATCGACCCTGATTTTTTCGAGTCGTAAACGAAGAAACCCTGAGCGTAATTGCTGGTTTCCTCGCCGATGATTTTGATTGAGTTTTTGTTAGCGCCAACAGTGCCGTCAGCACCCAGACCAAAGAAAACGCAGCGGACAGTTTCTGGTGCTTCGATGGAAAATTCGGGGTCGTATGCAAGACTGCTGTTGCTGACATCATCCACAATACCGATGGTAAAGTTGTTCGTCGGATTGGACTTCTGTAATTCGTCGAAAATTCCTTTAACCATGCCCGGTGTGAACTCTTTTGAGGACAGACCGTATCGACCGCCAACCACTGCAGGCACAGACTTAAAGGGAGCTACGCCAGTGGTAAAGCTTTCCTGAAGGGCAGTAACCACGTCCTTGTAAAGCGGCTCGCCGCCTGATCCGGGTTCCTTGGTGCGGTCGAGGACGGCAATCTTCTTGACCGTGGCGGGCAAAGCCTGGACGAAGTGGCTGACCGAGAAGGGGCGATAAAGCCGCACAGTCAGGACCCCAACTTTTTCCCCCTGTTTCTGCAGGTAAAGCGCAGTTTCTTCGGCGGTCTCGCCGCCGGACCCCATAATCACGATCACGCGCTCCGCATCCGGGGCTCCGGCATAATCAAACAGGTGGTAAGTGCGGCCTGCCAGTTTGGCGAACTTGTCCATTACCTTCTGCACCGTTTCCGGGCAGGATTGATAGAACGGGCTGATGGCTTCACGAGCCTGGAAAAAGACATCCGGATTCATGGCAGTGCCGCGCAGTACCGGGGCTTCGGGTGTTAATGCCCGGGCGCGGTGGGCAGTGACCAACGCCGGGTCAATCATGGCCATCATTTCTTTTTCGGATAAGTATTCGAGCTTGGTAACCTCATGCGAGGTACGGAAACCGTCAAAGAAGTGCAGGAATGGGACACGGCTTTCCAGGGTGGCTGCCTGGGCGATCAACGCCATGTCGTGAGCTTCCTGTGCGGAGCGCGATGCCAGCAGCGCCCAACCGGTCTGGCGGGTTGCCATCACATCCGAGTGGTCGCCAAAAATTGACAGGGAGGAATTTGCAAGGGTGCGTGCTGTAACATGGAAAACCGCCGAGGTTAACTCGCCGGCAATTTTGTACATATTCGGGATCATCAGAAGCAGACCCTGAGAAGCGGTAAAGGTGGTGGTCAAAGAGCCTGTCTGAAGCGCGCCGTGCACCGCACCCGCAGCGCCGCCTTCGGATTGCATTTCTACCACCAGGGGAACCGTGCCCCAGAGATTCTTGATTTTGGCCGCGGACCAGGCATCGGAAAGCTCACCCATGCCGGATGACGGGGTAATAGGATAGATCGCAATGACTTCGTTCAGGCGGTATGCAACATACGCTACAGCCTCGTTCGCATCGGTTGTGATTACTTGTCTTGTCATGACATCACTCCATCGGGAAATTTACCCAAAAAGCGGTCCATCATAGGTGTTCAACAGGCCGACTTGGATTTGATATTGAGATGAATGCCTAAACATCCATTCTTTGAAGTTTATCTTTTTTTTCACAATCCAGTTAGTTATAGACGTCATGAAATCATAGGTATCCTGTCATAATTGACAGCGCTGATGAATGTTTGCAATTTGATCGGCAGCGAGCCTGGCAACAAAACAGGCTGCTTGTTTAGAATCAATGACCCTGAAGATGAGGTTGTGCCAGCAGCAGGGCTGCCAGGGTCTTCCCGTCGTAGATTTGTGCAGCGTGCGCCATCTGCAGGGCTTTTTCAACCTTTACTGCCTCAAGATGCAAGAACTCGTCCTCGTCCTGCTGCAGCGGTGCATGGTAAAGATCGGTTGCCAGATAAACGTGCATATATTCCGAGGAGTACCCAGGGGCAAGGTAAAAGTTGCCAATAAGTGTCAGCTTGCCGGCTGCCATACCCGTTTCTTCCCGTACTTCACGTGCCGCTGCGATTTCCGGGGCTTCTTCGTTATTTATCACGCCGGCAGGCAATTCGAGCAGCTCCTTTTCGGCACCGATTCGGTATTGGCGGACAAACAGGATGTTTCCTTCATGATCGACCGGTACGATGGTAACGGCTCCGGCATGTTTTACCAGGTCATAATCCCGTACTTTTCCGTCAGGCAGCTGCATGGTCACTTTCTCGACATCAAAGACTCGGCTGCGGTAAATTTCCTGACGATGAAGGGGGCGAAAATTCATAAGTGTACGGTTCCTCAGATTAATAGGATGTGGTTATAGTAACATGAATAATCCCAGGTTAGGCAGGGCAAATTCCAAATCAAAAACAGGGACACCTTCCGGCGTCCCTGTTCAAGTCGGATCATCAACCTGAGAAGGCAGAGGCTCTTAGGGGATGTAAATCACCTGCCCTGAGGTGAGGGTGTAGGGCTCCGTCAGGCCGTTGGCAGCCACAATTGCCATCGGGTCCACATCGCCGTATTCGCAGGCAATCGAGTAGATGGTTTCACCGGCTCCCACAGTGTAGTCAACTGGATGGGTCTTTAAAGACCGGTCGCCAGCACCCCAGGTGCCGCTTTCCGGGATAACCAGGACGGTCCCAGCTCCAGGGCTGGAGTTCATGTTAAGGTCATTGGCGGCAAAGAAGCTTGCCAGCTCAAGGTTGTAACGGCGTGCAATGCAAATTGGCCATTCACCCTGTTTGAGGGTATAGGTGGAAGGGCGTGTTAGGGCTGGCAAAACGACCAGCGTACGGGTGGGGGTTGGGGCCGTGGTTGTCACAAACATCGATGTGGGCAGGGTCAATGTGTTGGTGGCTTGTGCAGCCTGTCCACCGCCAGTTTGCGGCGTGACCACAGGCGGAACGTAAGGTGTGGAAATGGCGTTCTGTGTTTGTTGGACAATTTCGGTCACCCGGGCTGAGGTATCTACTGTCCCAATTGGGAAAGGAATCTCAGATGTTGCGGTGCCGTTCGTGGGGGATTTGCTGGTGGCGGAGCGGGTGCAGCCTGAAAGCACCAGACTGATCATAATCACGACGACAACCAGGGCGAAGAGTTTTCTATTCATTCGTGTCTCCTTCAGGACGTAAGGATGCTAATTTCGTATAATCAAGTTAATTTATTTAACATCCATTCTACATAGTAGCATAAGCAAATCTCATCGTCAAGCGCGGTAGAATTGCGATGCAAGCATAAGGATGCAATTATTGTGCCAACATTCACAGGCATGAATCCGAAATTTTCATTCCGATATCTGCCATTTTTCAAGAGTAATTCAGGCTTTCCTGCGACTTGTATGCTAAAATCGCAGGATCAATTTGGAATTTAACTGGAAACAAACTACGCGAACAATGAATATCTACTTCTCCTGTTCCATCACCGGCGGGCGCAACGACCAGGCTGTTTATGCTGCCATCGTGGATGCCCTATTATCCGACGGGCATGTGGTGCCCACCGCCATCCTGTCCAGCCCGGATATCTTGTCGCTTGAGGCAGTTGTCAGCCCTCAGGATGTGTATCAACGGGATGTGAAGTGGGTAACCGATTGCGATGTGTTAATTGCCGAAGTCAGCACTCCCTCGCATGGGGTGGGGTATGAGATCGCGCTGGCGCTGACTCTGGGAAAACCTGTCCTGTGCCTTTACCGCCAGGGGCGCAAGGTCTCAAAGATGATCACAGGCAACGATCATCCGGGCTTGCGTCAGGCAGTTTATGCCACGGATGCAGAGGCTGTCACTTTTGTTTGTGACTTTTTGCTCAATTTGTAACTGAAGATCATCCGTCAAAACGGTGATATAAGACGGTATTCAAGCGCGCCCCAATGGGATAAGATAATAAAGGAGACGCACAATACTGGACACTTCGAACAATGCTCATCGCGGTCTCCTCCTTTGGCGAAAGTCTCCGCTGGGTTCCTCCTCACCGCCCCAGCGGAGACTTGTTTTAATAACCAATCATTAAAGGCCGAAGCAAGCTGCCCTGGCTTTGACTACCAGGTTGACTTACCGACGATAAATTATTCTATCGGCTGTGGTTCCAAAATGGGCAGCACGACGGTTAAAGTGGTGCCTTTGTCGATCCCCGATTCAATCCACACGCGTCCTGAATGGCCTTCCGCAGCGGATTTTACGATCGATAACCCCAGGCCAGTGCCGGTCATTTCATAGGTGTTGTTGCTGCCGCGGAAAAACTTGTCAAACACGAAGGGCAGATCTTTTTGGGCAATGCCAATCCCGTCATCCTTGAATTGCAGAATAACCTGGTTCTGTTCCTGTTGACCGCGAACTTGAATAGTACCCTTTGGGCTGGAATATTTGATGCAGTTGTCAAGGATGCAGTCAATCATCCTGCGGATCTGAACTGCCCGGCCGTAATAGGGCGGGATATTGTCAGACAAATCAACTACCAGCTCGATTTCTTTGGCTGTCACCGATTGCCTTACAGAATCTACGGCTGCGTGAACCGTCTTGCGGATATCAAATAGTTCATTCCCGCTATCCAGACCGGTTTGAATCCGTCCAAGGTTGACCAGGTCATCCACCAGGTGGGAAATGTTGACGACGCTGCTCTGAACGCGGCGGATGAACTCGGCCTGCAGCTCATTAACCGGACCAGCCCGTTCCACCAGTTCTGCGTACCCCAGAATAGCAGTTAACGGAGAACGCAGATCATGGGATACCGTTCCGACAAATTCATTCTTCATACGGTCCAGTTTGCGCAGGTTGGTAATGTCGTGAAAGGTCAGCGCCATACCCACTTCTGGAATACGGCTGCATTGTGCTGAAAACACCCTGCCATCGGCGGCGGTGTATTCGGTGCGGTTCGAGAGACTGCCTGTGTTTGTATCCAATAGAGCCAGAACTTCTGGGTGCGGCATAATGTCCTGGATTGGTTTTCCAACCACATCGGTTGAAATGACGCCAAAGGATAACTCGGCAGACTGGTTTAAGATCAGGATGTGCTGGTCCCTGTCGATAACCACCACTCCGTCCTGAATACGCCGCAGTACCGTGCCAAGTTTATTGCGCTCAGCCTGGCTGGTGTTAAATAAATAGGCATTTTGAAGCGCAATGACCGAGTAATCGGCCAGAGTTGTAAGCAATTGCACATCATGCTTCAGGAACGGCAGGCGGTTTTTTCGGTTATCCACGCCTAAAACCCCGATAACCTCATCGTTCAATTTGAGAGGTACATAGATCAATGAATGCACCAGGTACGAAGTCTTGATCTTTTGCGGGGAGCTTTCATCAATCACAATTGGCTCACCGGATTGCAGGACAGATCCTGCCAGAGTATCCTGGGTTGGCAAACGGAAGGTGCGCACGAAATCTTCCTGAAAGTTTTTGGATGCGCGCATATACAACTGGTCAGTTTTTTTATCCAGCAGTAAAAGGCTGCCTTCCTCGGCACCGGTCAATTCCACAGCCGCCTCAACAATGGCGGTCAACACATTATCGGCTTCCAATTCTGAGGTAATGGATTGTCCCAGGCGAGCCAGGGTTTCCAGTTCATCCACCCGCTGGCGCAAGTGACCGGTGGCCCGGCGCGCTTCCAGCAGAACCCACTCCTTGGCTCGGGTGGCCTTGTTCAGGCTGTTTTCCACTGCTCGCAGGATTTCATCGGACTTCAAGGGCAGGCAGAGGTAATCGCTGACCCCAATATACAACGCTTCCTTCAGCAGTTCAGGAGCGTCGTGATCGACGAATAGAACCACCGGCACGGCAGGATAGCGTTGTATTATCCGTCCAGCTTCATCCAGGCCGCTGTGATTTCCGACGGTTTCACCGATGATAATCAACTGGGAAAGGCCTTTTTCCAGATGTTTGTGTGCGTTTTGAAAATCATCAAATTTGCTAACTGAATAGCCAGCAGATTGGAGGACACGTTCGAGGAGGTATTCCACCTGCGAATCGCTTATGATGACCAGGACATTATGATCCCTCGATGGGGTACTCATTTTTGGCTTTCCTTTGTTGACTGAACCTGTAATGGGAATTGCCTTTATTTTACAGCAAGGATCAGTTAATGGGATTATTTGTAATTAACAATAATGTATGGAAAAAACCTGTTAATCGATAAGAAGTTTATAAGAGGGTTGCACGGATACTTGACTTTGGGTTGACGCCGAATTTACAATGTATACTATGGAATATAAAGATTATTACAAAATCCTCGGTGTCGAAAAGCGTGCTACCGAGGATGATATTAAGAAGGCTTATCGGAAGCTGGCCATGAAACTACACCCCGACCGTAACCCGGGGAACAAAGCCGCTGAGGAAAAGTTTAAGGAAGTAAATGAAGCCTACGAGGTCTTGCACGACCCTGAGAAGCGGGCGCGTTATGACCAACTGGGGGATTCGTATCACAGCTGGCAGCAGACTGGCGGATCGCCAGGTAACTTTAACTGGAATGAGTGGTTTACCCAGTCTCCCGGTGGACGCACCTCTCAGGTCAATGTTGAAGACTTGTTTGGCGGCATGGGCGGGTTTTCGGATTTCTTCAGCTCGATTTTTGGCGGAATGGCAGGCGGCGCCACGCGTCAGCAAACCATGCGGCGGCAGCGGCAGCCGGTAGCCTATGAACAGCCCGTGCAGATTACATTGGATGAAGCGTATCGCGGCGCAAACCGTACATTACAGGTCAACGGCCGGCGTCTGGAAGGCAAAATCCCCCCCGGGTCAAAGACCGGCACGAAGGTGCGTTTGGCTGGCATGGGACCAGAAGGTCCAGACGGCCAACCCAGTGATATTTACCTGGTAATTGAGGTTTTGCCGGATCCCCGCTTTGAGCGCAAGGGGAATGATTTGTCCAGCGAAGTAATGGTTGATCTTTATACAGCGGTATTGGGCGGTCAGGTTCGGGTACCTACCCTGAGCAGTGATGTGGTACTCACCATTCCGCCAGGCACCCAGCCCGGGCAGAAGATAAGGCTGGCTGGCCGCGGTATGCCTGATCTGCGGAACCCGCAATCGCATGGTGATTTATACGTCATTGCTAAAGTGCAGGTGCCGCGCAACCTTAGCGCTAAACAGCGCGAATTGTTCGAGCAGCTTCGCAAAAGTTAGGCTTTGAATTCAGATTGGATGAATGGGATTGAAAAATGAATAAGACAAAATTGCTGGTAGGAATCTTTGTATTGGTAATGGTAACTGCAGCGTGTACATTCAGCTTTAATCTCCCCAGGATTCCTGGCGGAATAAATGCCGCCCCCACTGCAGACACCGTCACGGAACCAGGTGTGGGTAATCCTCCACCCGTTCCAACGCTCAAACCCCTTACCCCTTTGACCTCCATTGATCTTGGGGAACGGGATGCAATCCTGACCTCGCTTTACGATCAGGTCTCACCGGGTGTTGTGTCAATCCTGGTGACCACCGCGAACGGCGGAGGGGTAGGATCGGGTTTTGTGTATCAAACCGGATATGTGGTGACCAACTACCACGTGGTTGAGAACGAAACCGCTCTTGAGGTCGACTTCCCGTCCGGATATAAAGCCCGCGCAACGGTGGTAGGGTTTGACCTTGATTCGGACCTGGCAGTTATTAAAGTGGATGCGCCGGATGAAGTATTTGTGCCGCTGCAGATGGGTGATTCGGATTCGATGACCGTCGGTCAAACAGTGGTCGCCATTGGTAATCCATTCCAGTTAAGCGGAACCATGACGGTCGGAATAGTTTCTGCCAAAGGCCGCACCCTTGACTCGCTGCGGCAGGCGGAGTCCGGCAACTTCTTTACAGCCGGCGATATTATTCAAACAGATGCGTCCATCAACCCTGGCAATTCCGGCGGACCTCTGTTAAATCTTAATGGCGAGGTCATTGGCGTAAATCGTGCCATCCAGACGACCGGAATGACCACCAGCGGTGACCCGGTTAACAGCGGAATCGGATTTGCGATTTCCAGCAACATTGTCAAACGGGTGGTGCCGCAGTTGATCGAAACCGGCAGTTACGACTACCCGTATCTTGGAATTACCTCTCGCGAGGATCTTACTCTGGATATGATCGAGGCGCTGGGATTACAGCGACAGACCGGTGCCTACGTGATTTCTGTGACGCCCGGCAGCCCGGCGGATGATGCTGGATTGGTAGGTGGGTCAAAGGAGACCAGTCTTCCCAATTTACTGGCAGGCGGCGATTTGATCATCGCCGTGGATGGCAGGCAGGTGGATACTTTCAGCCAAATGTTGAGCTATCTGATTGCCAATAAAGGCCCGGGTGACGATATCGTGCTAACTATTCTGCGCGGCTCAGAAGAAACGGAGGTAACCCTTACACTGGGTAAACGCCCGTAAGCGGCAGGTCGATTTTTTCAGCCTGGATAAATTGAATAGGAGGTTGCCATGATGACTGAGAGTGAATTGCGGGAATTGGCGAAATTCATTGTGCCCGAACCCGTTGTTAGTTTATACATCAGCACTGATCCCGCCGCCGCTCCCAAGGATACTTACAGGCTGCGCTTGCGCAACTTACTCAAAGGAATTGATCTTCCTCAGGAAGTAGAGGTTATCGAAAAATACTTCCAGACGGAATATGATTGGACTGGTCGCGGTGTGGCGATCTACTCGAGTACACCGCATAAGTTTTTCCGGGCTTACCCTCTGGCCCTGCCCCTGCCGGATCTGGTGCACGTCAGCGACCGGCCTTCGCTGGGTGTCATGACCCGTCTGCTGGATAGCTATGGCGGATACGGTGTCATTCTCATCGATAAACAGGGTGCGCGGGCTTTTTCCTTCCATTTGGGTGTCCTGCAGGAACAGGAGGGCGTTCTTGGAGACCCTGTGAAGCAGGTCAAACATGGAAACGCCACCACCGTAATCGGAGGTCGCGGCAGCGCTCATAATGTCGGCCGGAAGGTCGAAAATATAATCGAGCGCAACATGAAAGAATCAGCGGAATTTGCCGTCGATTTCTTCGAAAACGCCCATATCCGCCGGATTTTGATCGGCGGAACAGAAGATAACATCGCCCAATTCCGTGGAATGCTGCCCAAGGCCTTTCAAAGTCTTGTTGTTGGCACCTTCCCGATGAATATCGGCGCCAACCACAGCGAGGTGCTGGCGAAGGCCATGCAAATTGGCCAGGAGGCGGACGAGAAACGCGAAAACAGCATGATTGATAGCTTAATTTCACAGTCTGCACAGGGGACCGATGCTGTTGTCGGTCTGGATAACACCCTCGAGGCTTCCAATGCGGACCGCATCAACACCCTGGTAGTTCTGCAAGGATATCAACAGCCAGCCTACCGCTGCCGCAATTGCTCTTATCTGACGCCGAAACCGCACCGAACCTGCGCTAACTGCGGCGGCGATATGGTCCAAATACCGGATGTAATCGATGTGGCGGTCAGCCGCACCCTGCGCAAAGGTGGAAATGTGGAGGTCATACGCGCTCATAAGGCGCTCGACCTGGCAGGTAAACTTGGGGCTTTCCTGCGATTTTAAAATCAAAAATAGCCAGCATTCCTGTGGTTAATTTGCGGATCAAAACAAACGCCCTGGTTTACGCCAGGGCGTTTGTTACTATTTTGAGCTCCTAACGGTTTTCTAGCCGCAGCAGATTTTCGCTCAGGCTGCGTAATTCCGCCAGCGCTTTCGTTGAATCGGTATAAACAGCATCATCGATGGTTTGCATGCGTTCTTTCAGCGCAGCAGCTGTGTCTGTGTCCTGGATAAAAGTCAGCAGGGTCTCCAGGTTCTTTACCGCCGCACTCACTTCCTGGCGGGCGGTCAACAGGTCGCGGGACACGAGGGATGAACGGGCATAGGCAACATTGGCCTGTACGCGTGCCAGCGCCAGTGCATATTCCGCATCAGCCAGTTCGCTCGAGGTTTGTTCCAATTCGCCGTTTGCGGCTTCGAGATCGGACTCGCTGGTTGCCAATTTTTCCTTAGCCTCCGCAAGGTCAGCAACCGCCCGTTTCAAAGCTTGTTGAGCTGGCAGTGCTTGCCAAAAGAAGGCAGCCGCAAACCCGATCAATAACGTACCCACCAGGATGATAAGCCAGCGGCCAATATGCCGGTCAGGTTTGGCATCCAACACCCTGGGTTCACTGATTTCAGGCAGGGGTTCGTGCACCTCAGAATTCTTCACTTCATCCTGGGCCCCTTCAGGTTTGTCATCTTCATCGCGGATTTCAATTTGGGCTTTCATATTGTTCCTTGTCTGTTGGTATCCCGGGATTTGTTATCCAATAACTTTCCGGAAATTATTCGCCGGAACGGGTAGTTTTCCGCCCGCTGCCTGCTGGTTTGTTTGAATAAGGCATCGGTATGTATTCAACCGAAGGCCGGCGTTGTGCTGCCTGTGGATACAGGTTCATCAACTGATAGATTTCATCCGGGATATCTGTTGTGATATTAAGCCCGAGTTTTTGGGCTTCCTCTACACTGATGGGGTAGTCGTGTGTCCAAAGGCCGGAAGCCAATTTGTCTGCCAAGGCGGCTGCCAGTTCTTCGGTGTAGGTGCAGCAGGCAATGCGTTGGATAGTCTGTTTGACCTGGTCGATGGCTTTGCGCGACATGTCTGCCAGGATCAAAGTCTCATCATCGATTTTGTTAATGTCTTTATCCGCCACAACCTTAAGGATGGATGCGGCGGGAAAATTGCCAATCTGCGGATCGACTGGCCCCAGCACGGCATTTTCATCCATGGCGATCTCGTCTGCGGACAGTGCCAAAAGGGTTCCACCCGACATAGCGTAATGCGGCACGAACACTGTTACCTTGCCCTTATGGCGGGAGAGTGCATTGGCGATCTGCTCGGCTGCCAGGACCAGGCCGCCAGGCGTGTGCAGGATAATATCGATGGGCAGGTTGTCGTCGGTTAGCTTGATGGCACGCAGAACCTGTTCAGAATCCTGGATATCAATATACCGCGCCACCGGGAATCCGAGGAAACTCATACTCTCCTGACGGTGGATCAAGGCAATGACCCGCGATTTTCGCTTCTCTTCGATATCGCGCATCAGCCTCAATCGAGAGGCTTCAACCACTTTTTTGCTGATCAGTGGCACGATCGAAGAAATAATCAGAAAAATCCATAAGAGATCGATTAACTGCATACGCCCTCCCAATGATACAAAGGAAACCTTCTTTACCTACCAGGGATAGTATTCATCACGATAATAGGTTGTTTTTGGTTTACGGCCCGTAAAAACCAATGCCAGAACCAACCCGAAAACAAAGCCCCCGATGTGAGCCCACCAGGCAATTCCACCCGCGCTGGCGCCTGCAGGCAGTGCAAGCGCAGACAGGCCTGAAAATAATTGAGAAATGAACCAGAAACCAAGATAAATTACAGCCGGAATATTGATGAACCAAACGAACAATAGCACTGGAATGAATGTGACAACTTTGGCGGTTGGAAAATACAGGAAATAAGCACCTAAAATGGCTGCGATCGCGCCGCTGGCACCTACAGAAGGCATATTCGGATCGCCGCCCAGGACCATCTGGATAATGCCGGCAGCCACACCACCTACCACGTAGAACGTCAGAAACCGACCGGATCCCATCCTGTCTTCAACATTATCGCCGAAGATAAATAGAGTCCACATATTGCTGATGAGGTGCAGCCAGGATCCATGCAGGAAAGCATGAGATACCAGAGGAAACCAGGTGATTGGATTGGTCAGAGTAACGTGTGCGGGCACCAGACCATAGGTGTAAATCAGATGCTGCAGCCCTGTCGCCGAAAGGTTCGATTCGTAAAAAAAGACAAGTACGTTGACAATGATGAGAGCCCACGTTACCAGTGGGAAGGAGCGTGAACGGATGGTGTCTTTGATTGGAATCATCGGCCCTCCACGAATTTATTTGAGTATACCTATTCTCCCGGACGGATGCAAACTCCCCTTGCCAAATAATCACCGGGGATAAGGTAAACCGTTATTATTTCTAGAAAAAATTCAAAGAATATGTTCGGGCGGCGCTTAGTTCACAGGTTCTTTGGGAATGATGAACTGGCAGGCGCTGTCACCCATACCGATACAGGTTTGTTCGACCACACGGAAATCGCGCCCGCTGGACACCCATTTCAGTCCGGCAGTGATGATGCCTGCCATGAGAAAGCAGCTCGGGTTTTCACTCTGCCGTCCCCAGCAGGCAGGGCAGCGGTCGATGATATATAAGAAATGGTCATGGTGGTCTTCAAGCCGTGAGATCTGATCGCTGGTGTGCGAAAAGACGCGCGCCATGGCAGTCAATCCAATTTTGACTTTCAACTGCAGCGGCAGAATGCGGAACGCCAGATCGGTAACTCCTGCCATTGCACCGTAATTGTTCAGTAAATCCTCGAAAGTGGCCTTACCGGCCCGCAGGGCAAAAACGCGTCCCCCCCGCACCCCGTACATTTCCTCAAGTGCACCCATCAAACCAGATGTAAAGGCAAAATCGAATTTTCGCTCGAGGGTGGAGGATGGGTATGCATCGATGAACTGCTGCAGCTGCGCCAGGTTGAGCAGGGCATTTACGCCATGTTTTCCTGTTACCTCTTCCAGGGCTGTGATGACAATGCGACCAAATTTATTCGAATTCGCAAAACCGCTAATGGGGATCGAATGCATGCGACCTCAACTACCAATTTTCCTCGTGGAGTGGACTTCAGGCGCTGCTGCCAGAGAGTGGATTAATCATACCCTACCCAACCTTATCTGGACATAACAAAACCGTAAAGCAACTCCACTCCGCCTGCTTGCCTGCCGGTATACCACGTGATACACTTTTAAGGTTGCTTAACTGGTCTGAAAAGCAGACCATGATCCTTCAAAAAAGGATAATAAAATGCCCCCGACTCTTTACCTGATCGATGGACACGCTCTGGCGTACCGCACCTACTTCGCCCTGTCCATGACCGGCGCAAAATTCAGTACGAGCAGCGGTGAACCAACCGCTGGCACTTTTGGTTTCGCCAGTGTTTTACTCAAGTTGCTGGAGCAGGACCGCCCGGAGTATTTAGCGGTAGCTTTCGACACCGGGAAAACCTTCAGGAATGATATTTTTCCGGATTATAAAGGCACCCGTGCCAAAATGCCGGATGATCTACGCTCACAAATTGAGCGGATCCGCGAAATGGTGGATATTTTTGGGTTTCCGCGCCTCGAGCAAGAAGGTGCTGAAGCGGATGATGTACTTGGCAGCATTGCCCGTCAGGCTGTGGATAAAGGTCTTGGCGTCAAGATCATTACTGGTGATCGCGACCTGCTGCAGCTCGTGACCGATCGGGTTTACGTCAATCTGGCAGGCAGCAAGCTCTCAGAGGCTAAAGATTTCGGTCCTCAGGATGTTGTTGCTGCGCTGGGTGTTCGTCCAGACCAGGTGGTGGATTATAAAGCTCTGGTGGGTGACAAGTCGGACAATATCCCCGGGGTCACCGGTGTCGGCGATAAGACAGCGCTCTCATTGTTGGAGAAATACCCGTCTCTGGATGAGGTCTATGCCCACCTGGATGAAATCACCGGCAGGGTAAAAACGTTGTTGGAGCGTGACCGAGAGCAAGCTTATATGAGCCGTGACCTGGCGACGATTCGGACCGATATTGCCGTTACGCTTGATCTGGAGAAAGCGCGAACGGCAAAAATTAACCTGCTGGCTGTGGAACAGTTTTTCCTCCAGATGGATTTCAAATCCCTGGTTGCTCGCTTGAAGAAGCTGGAAGGACAGGTGGAGGTTCCGGCAGATCGCCAGCAGCTTTCACTGTTCGGTGAGCCTGTGGTTCAGATCGGTGAGACGCCAGCCTACAATCTTGAAACACGCATTGTGGACGACCAGGCGGGATTGACTGCCTTAAAGGCAGACCTCGAAGCTGCACCGATCATTGCTTTCGACACCGAAACCACCTCGACCGATCCGATGCGCGCCGACCTGGTGGGCATCTCGCTAGCGGTGCGTCCGGGGCAGGGGTATTACATCCCGATCGGACATTCAGAGGCAGGCAATCAGCTGCCCTTAAAACAGGTGCTGGAAGCGTTGCAGCCAGCCATGACCAATCCCAGGATTCCGAAAGCCGGACATAACCTGAAGTATGATGCGCTGGTATTGGAGCAGTTTGGGCTGAGAGTTACACCCCTGTCCTTCGACTCGATGATTGCCGAGTTCCTGGTGCAGCCTGATAGCTACAACCTGGGTTTAAAAGATACCGCGCGGAAATATCTTGGCGTAGCCATGACTCATATCGAGGAACTGATCGGCAAGGGAAAAAGCCAGATCAGCATGGACCAGGTAACGGTAGCCCAGGCCGCACCGTATGCGGCGGCTGATGCAGAGGTAAGCCTTCAACTGGTACCCATCCTCAAAAAGCGTATGGAAGATGCGAGCGCGATGCGCTTATTCGACGAAATTGAAATGCCGCTGGTGCCGGTGCTGGCTCGTATGGAGCAAGCCGGTGTAGCATTGGATGTCGGGTTCCTGGGAGAAATGTCCAAGGACCTGACCCGGCGGCTGTTTGATATTGAAACCTCAATTTATGATCAGGTGGGATACCGCTTCAACCTGAACTCCACCCAGCAGCTTTCCAAAGCTCTTTTTGAAACCCTTAAAATAGAACCACCCGACCGGCGTAAGAAGACCTCCAGCGGGCATTTTTCGACCTCCGCCGACGTTCTGGAAGAAATCCGCAAGCAGCACCCGGTGGTCGCAACCATCCTGGATTACCGGGAGCTGGCCAAGCTCAAGTCAACCTATGTGGATACCCTGCCGCAGCAGGTTAATCCGCGTACCGGTCGGGTGCACACATCCTATAACCAGACAGGGTCGGTTACTGGACGCCTGGCATCTTCCGACCCGAACCTGCAGAATATCCCAACCCGCACCGAAACCGGGCGGCTGGTGCGCAACGCATTCGTGGCAGGGGAGGGAAAAGCTCTGCTGGCGGTCGATTATTCCCAAATTGAACTGCGGATTGTGGCCCACATGGCAAAAGATGAGGCTATGTTGGCGGCATTCCGGGCCGGGCAGGATATTCACGCAGCTACAGCGGCAGCAATTCAAGGTGTGCCGCTGGAATCAGTCACCAAGGATCAACGCCGGCGTGCCAAGGCGGTTAATTTTGGGCTGATTTACGGCATGAGCGCCTTCGGGTTAAGTCGCGGCACCGACCTTACCTTGAGCGAGGCTGAGAACTTCGTCAAAGCCTATTTTGAGCAATTCCCCGGAGTAAAAAGCTACCTGGACGGGACGCGGCGTCTGGCTGCTTCCCAGGGATACGTTGAGACGCTCCTTGGGCGCAGGCGGTACTTTCCCAATCTTAAAAACCCGACCAACCTGGCTTTACGGGCCCGCGAGGAGCGGGAGGCAATCAATGCCCCGGTCCAGGGCACAGCTGCAGATATTATGAAGATCGCCATGATTAATTTGCAACCCGCCATAGAAAAAGCCGGATTATCCGCACGTATGCTGTTACAGGTGCACGACGAATTGGTGTTGGAAGTGCCCACTGACGAAAAGACTGCCACTATCAAGGTTGTGCGGGAAGTGATGGAAAATGCCTATCCGCTCTCGATCCCCCTGGAGACCGAGGCTCGCTGGGGGCACAATTGGGGCAGCCTGGAGGTAGTGCCAGGTTAGGGCACGGAACCTGCACCTGAATCACTTTGCGGTTTTGTTATTGCTTAAAGCGTGAACAGAATCGCCATGTTCGGGTAAAGTATAGATATACAGCAACGCAAGTTGAAAAAAAACGGAGAGCGGGAATGGCTGGAAACCAACAGATCTTCCAGAACGCAATGAATAATGGCAACTCTGCTGCCTGGGATCAAAACTGGGACCTGGCGAAACATTACTACATCACAGCCCTGGAGGAGTTCCCGAACAATCCGGGAGCTCTCATTAACCTTGGATTGGCGATTTATGAATTGGGCGACCTGGAACAGGCATTGGTGGTGTACCGCCGTTCTGCCGCGGTAGCGCCTGAAGATCCAGCCCCACAGGAAAAAATGGCGCTCATATATGAAGGACTGGGCCGCAAAAATGAAGCAGTCCGTGCGGCGATGCAGGCAGCCGACCTGTTTCTGAAGGTCCGGGATGTCGAAAAATCCATCGACTGTTGGGAGCGAATCATCGACCTGCATCCAGACAGTCTGACCGCTCATACCCGCCTGGCAATGATATTTGAAAAGCTCGGTCGAAAATCAGACGCGGTCTGCGAGTACCTGGCGGCAGCCAGCCTGCTGCAGCGTGCCGGTGACCCTGGCAGGGCTACGCAGGTAATCCTGTATGTTCAAAACATGGCACCCGGGAATCCTGAGGCAGCCCAGGCGCTGCGCGAGTTGAAGGTGGGGCAGGCAATTACGCCGCCAGTCCGCCAGCGAACAGGCCCTTTGCCAAAGGTGGAACCGGTTGAAAGCACCCTGTCGGGAGCATCTTCGGATATCCCGCATCGGGCGGCCGATCCGGTCACGGATGCTTTACAGCGGTCCCTGGTGGAACTAGCCGGCATGCTTTTCGACCAGGGCGAGGACGACTTTTCACCTGACTCAAACGAGGTGAAGGTGGGCATCGGGCAGCTAGAGCAGGGGATTTCCCGTACCTCGGTTGCCGACAGTATGCGCAGACAGGCTTTGATGAATATCGGCGCTGCCATAGAAGCACAAACCCACGGACAGAATGATCAGGCTGCCGAGGAACTCGAACATGCCAAGTTAGGCGGGTTTAGCACACCGGCGCTTGAATTCAATCTGGGGTATCTGCAGGCTGAGCGGGATGAGCTGGCAGCCCTGCAGGCTTTGAACGCTGCGGTGCGCACCCCGGAATATGCCCTGGCAGGTTATCTGGTCATGGCGCGGGTGCACCATCATTTGCAGGCATACAATCAGGCTGCGGTTGCCTGTTTACAGGCGTTACGACTGGCAGATGCTGCCACGGTTACCGAGAATAAACGGGCTGACTTGCGCCAGCTTTACGATCCAATTATTGAAGCTCAATCTCGTGCCACAGACGAAGCCGCTCTGCAGACCTTATGCGATACTGTATTTTCTTATCTGTTACAGCCAGAATGGCTGGATGTAATGCAGAAAGCCCGTCAGCAGCTGCCCGAAGGGGACCCGCAAGATCCGCCCCATCCGCTGGCGGAAATGCTGCTTGAGATCCGCAGTGTCAATGTAATCGACGCTCTGGCGTATATCCGGACTCTTTCCGGGCAGGGTAAACTGCGCACAGCCCATGAGGAAGCTTTCCGGGCAATCGGCAAAGCCCCCACATACCTGCCGCTGCACATCCAAATTGGAGACCTTTTGCTGCAAGACGGTCAGCAGGCGGAGGCGCTTAAGAAATATTTGCTGGTGGCGCGGTTGTATCAACTGCGGGGGGAGCGTGCCCAGGCCATCAATTTGCTCCAGCGCACCCTGACCATCGCGCCTATGGACCTGGATATCCGTTCTCAGCTGATTGACTTGATGGTGGCTGAAGGGCGTGTGGAAGATGCAATCCAGCAAAAGATCGACCTGGCTCAAGCGACCTACCGCATGGCTGATCTGGATGGTGCCGCGCAGATTCTGAAATCAGCCATGAAGCTTGCCCCGGAATCCTCGCACAGCCGCCGCTGGGCATTTGAAATCTTGAACCAGCTCACCGACATCGACATGCAGCGTCTGGACTGGCGGGCAGCCCTGGTAAACCTGGAACAAATGCGAACGCTCCAACCCGAGGATCCTTCTACACGCGCCCGCATTATCGATCTGAACTACCGCCTGGCGCAAAAGGGTCCAGCATTAGCCGAGGCAGACCAGTTTGTAAAATTATTGGAGAGCCGGTCTCAACCTGCAGCGGCAGCTGAATTCCTTGTATCGCTTATTAAAGATCACCCCGAACGGCTCGATTTGCGTTTGCGCTTGATAGAGTTGTATCGGCGCGGGCACCGAGTTAAAGAAGCCGTTGAACAATTGGATTTCCTTGCCAATTCTTATGCCGAATCCGGCCAGACTGGTCGAGCTGCCACGATGGTCGAGGAAATCATCAATTTTGATCCGCCAAACCGTGCGGAGTACGAAGAGGCATTAAAAGTCCTGCGTGGACAAAAATAAGGCTCAATTGCCCGGGAAACTTGATCCTCTTGACCTAAAAAAACCTCTTCATCGGAAGAGGTTTTTTTATCTTATTATCACCGGGCTTATTCACTTTTTTCGACTGATTTACGCTTTCCCAACGAGGCGGCATAAACCACGAATTGGTTCACACCGTCTAATCCAAGGGTTTGATTGAAAAGGTCGTCATCGAATGCGGCGATGGCGCACACCCCGCAGGTCAAACCTTCGGCTGCCAGGTACAGGTTTTGACAGACATGCCCGGCGTCCAGCAGAATGTAGCGGTAGCCGCGTTCGGTGTAACGCCAATACATGCGCTCCATTACGACAGCCCAGGCAAAGGTCACAGCCGAGTTGGCCACTTGAGACTGGTCCAGGCAGGCAGCAGTGAAGCGCGAATTGACATCCTCAGCCAGGTTGTAGGGCAGCAAAATATGCTCCACGGCAGCATAGCGGTAAATTCCTGGCTCCAAACCTTCAACTGTGTTGACGAGTATGTATGTTTCGAAGGCGTGCCTGGCGCCAGCAGAAGGAACTGTACGCAGCGTGACGGGCCGGGCACTCACCTCGCGGACACCCTGCGTGGACCATAACAGAAGGGATAACTCATCCAGGCTCAAGGGCGTTGGAGCATAATTGCGAACGGTTCTGCGGCGGTTTATTGCTTGCCAGAGATCGATGGATGGGGTGGATATGCTGCGTGGATCTGGCAGGCTGATTCTGGGCGCTGCAGGGTCAATCGGTAATTCCAATGGCGGCTGCGGCAGCCCCAATTTCTGCGGACTCTGAGGTACATGTTCATAACGAGTCAATTCCCAAAAAGTCTTTCCCTGTGATTCAGTCATTATCCCTCTCCGGTTATTTCAAGCGTTGTTGGATGCTTGCAGACAGTTTCCTGCGCACGAAATTTGTAATTTGGACCAATTCCGGCACCCTGACCACAGCCAAGACTCCAACATAGATCAGTCCACCAATCACAACCCCAATGATCACTACCAACCAGGCGGATAGTACTTGGCTCATCATTAACCAGCCCCATAGTGCCAGGCACATCCCCAACACACCGGCCATCGATTTGACCCCGGCGTCCCACAGGGTGCGTCCTTCAATTCCGTTCAAGCGCTGGCGCAGGATCACGATCAAGACCGTACATTCCAATGTAGTTGCCAGCGAATTGGCCAGCGCCAACCCACCCAGAGGCAGCCAACCTCTCCCTCCAAACACGGCGGGGAGTGTCAAACTGAAACCGATGTTGATTAACATGGCCACCAGCGTAACGGCGACCGGGGTGCGTGTGTCATGTAACGCATAAAAGGCACGCACCACCACCTCCAAAAGGGAATGTCCGAGAAGCCCGAATGCATACCACATGAGCGCCCATGCGACCAATTGTGTGGAGTTGCTGGAAAACGCACCGCCTTCATAGATGCGAATGAGCGGTGTGCGCAGTACGATTAATCCAGCGGCTGCCGGCAGAGCCAGCAAGATAACGCCGCGTAAACTGGCTGCCAGTGAGTGGCGCATCTCATCCAGTTTGTTGAGTGCAACTTGAGCTGAAAGCGTTGGCATGGCCGCGATAGCGATGGATTGCGCAATTGCTGCCTGCGGCATGAGCATCCAGGTGAATGCCAGGGTCAGTGCAGAAACGCTTCCAACTGGCAGGCTAATACCGATGATGATATTGACAATGAAGTTGATTTGGACAACAGCCACACCCAGGATGCGTGGTCCCATCAACCGGGCAACCTCACGCACTTCGGCCATCCGCAGCCCGAGGATCAGGCTGTATTTCCCGTGCAGCTGCAGTAAACCCGGCAGCTGGATAACCAGGTGCAGTAAAGCGCCAGCCAATGCCCCAATGGCCAGGCGGGTTACCCCCCACCATTCGGGGAGAAGGACCACGCCCAGGATTTGACCGACAGAATACATGGCCGGGGCTATGGCGGGCAGCCAGAATTTCTGGTGAGCGTTCAGGATGCCCATCAAAAGCCCGCTCAAGCCGAAGATGACGACCGTCGGAAGGAGGGTTTGCAGCAGGGCGATCGTCAATTGCTCCTGACCGACCGGTTGATTGGGTGCCAATACGAATAAAGCGTCGTGGACGATCTGCGGCGCAAATATCCATGCCAGGATCGCGACGGAAGTTAACACCAGAAGGAGCAGATTGGTAATCGATGAGGCCAGTTTCCAGGCTTCTGCCCGCCGACCCTTTGCCAGCATCCCGGTGAATGTTGGAATAAAGGCTGACCCCAGGGCACCCCCTGCCATCAGGTTATACAGCAATTCTGCTACCCGGTTGGCGGCATTAAACGAGTCCAGCTGTTCGCTGGTGCCAAAAGCCCGGTAGATCAAGAAACCGCGCACCAATCCGAGAAGCTGCGTGAAGATGAAAGCCAGCATAACCGTGCCAGCGGCGCGGGCAATTTGACGGGAAGCGGAAGGTGTTTCCGGAACGGGGATTTCGGTGCTGGCGGCCATTTGGATGATTATAATCTCTGACTTGAGATCGCATATTCGCTGAAGCAGCCAGGTTCATCGAACGCCTTCAAACGCAGGTCACCTGTGCAATCTTTCACCCTTATGGGATAATACACGCGCAATCACCGCTCGCTGTACGAGGAGTTCCCGTTGAAATTTCAAAAAATTTGCGTTCTCGGATTAGGGTATATCGGCCTGCCGACTGCCAGCACGCTTGCCAATGCCGGGGTTAAGGTCCTAGGCGTGGACGTCAACCCTCAGGTTGTGACCAGCCTGCAGAATGGTCAGGTCCATTTATACGAGCCGGGTTTAAGGGAAGTGGTGGAAAAAGCGCTTACAACCGGCAATTTACAGATCAGCAGCCAGCCAGAACCTGCAGACGCATTTATTATTGCAGTACCCACGCCATTTTTCGATGATAAACGCGCGGATATGACCTTTGTCTCAAAGGCAGCGGAGGCAATTGTTCCACACCTGCGCCCTGGCTGCCTGGTACTGCTGGAATCGACCTCCCCGCCGTTAACCACGCGCAATTTGCTTGCGCCAATTTTTGAAAAGTCTGGCCTTAAAGCAGGCACTGATTTCCTGCTGGCGTATTCACCTGAACGGGTGCTGCCGGGTCAAATCCTGCAGGAGTTGATTGAGAACGGGCGCGTGGTTGGGGGAATAAACCAGGCGTCTGCCAGAGCCGCCCGCGATTTATATGCCATTTTTGTCAAAGGCGAAATCATTGAGACCGATGCTACCACAGCCGAAATGGTCAAGTTGATGGAGAACACCTATCGCGACGTTAACATTGCCATCGCGAACGAGTTCTCGCGCCTAGCTGACCGTTTTGGTGTGGATGTTTGGGAAGCGATCAGCCTTGCCAACCGGCACCCACGGGTGAATATCTTGCGGCCGGGTCCCGGGGTGGGAGGGCACTGCATCAGCGTCGATCCATGGTTCTTTGTTGAAGCAGCACCGGACCTGGTCAATGTGATTCGGGCTGCGCGCCAGGTTAATGATGCCCAGCCGGAATTTACAGCCGGACTGGTCAAGCGGGCTCTTGGCAGCCTGAATGGAAAACGGATTGCTGCGCTCGGATTGGCGTTCAAACCGGACGTCGATGACCTGCGCGAGAGTCCCGCCATCGAGGTGGTACACCTGCTGCGGGATGCTGGAGCCAGCATCACCGTTTTTGAACCCTTCAAGCCTGATTTCAGGATCGAGGGGGTAAAATCGGCGGTCAGCCTGACCGATGCCCTGGGGGGTGCAGAAGCAATCATCCTGCTGGTGGGTCACACCGATTTCAAACAGTTGGATCCGCAGGCAGCGGCTAAGATGTCAAAAGCGCGGATTGTGGTGGATACCGTAAATGCGCTGGTACCTTCAAATTGGACTGCTGCCGGCTTTGACCTGTACCGACTTGGCGTGGGGACTCTTGATGACTGACCGGGTGCGGGTGGTCTCAATATTTGGCACACGCCCGGAAGCCGTAAAAATGGCGCCTGTAGTAAAGGCACTTGCCAGCCGCCCTGAATTTGACTCGAAGGTAATCGTCACTGCGCAGCACCGCGAGATGCTTGATCAGGTTCTGGAAATATTTAATATCACACCCGATCACGACCTGAACCTGATGCGTCCAAATCAGAGCCTGGCTGAGATGACTGCCAGCATCTTTACCCATCTTGACCCGGTTCTGCGCAGCCTGCAACCCGATTGGATTCTGGTGCAAGGCGATACCACCACAGTCATGGTAGCCAGTATGCTGGGTTACTACAACCGCATCCGGGTGGGGCATGTTGAAGCCGGGCTGCGAACTGGTGACCGGTGGCAGCCTTTTCCAGAGGAAATCTTTCGCCGCGTGGCAGGGGTGGTTGCAGACCTGCACCTTGCCCCAACCGAGCACAGCCGTAGAAACCTTCTTGGCGAAGGAGTACCGGATTGGCGCATTTGCGTTACCGGTAACCCGGCAATCGACGCACTGCGGGAGATCACGGCGCGCCCGGAACCTGCGGAGGTTGGGCAGCTGCTGGCAGAAAAAGGTATTGCTGACAGCCGGCGCTTGATTTTGGTGACCGCGCACCGTCGTGAAAACTTTGGTCAACCCATCGAAGACATCTGTGCTGCGCTGCGAATCCTGGCAGAAAAATACGGCAACAGGACCCATTTGATTTATCCTGTGCATTTAAACCCCAATATTCAGGAGCCGGTTCACCGTTTACTGGATGGGATCGAGAACCTAACGCTTTTGCCGCCTTTAGATTACCTGCCCATGGTCCACCTCATGCGCCACGCAGCCCTGGTGCTGACCGATTCAGGCGGCATTCAAGAGGAAGCCACCGGGCTTGGCATTCCTACTCTGGTATTGCGCGAAACCACCGAGCGTCCAGAGGGAGTTGAAGCCGGGGTGCTCAAACTTGTTGGCACACGAACGGACACGATCGTGCGCGAAGCATCCCGTTTGCTGGATGACGACCGAGCTTACCAGGCCATGGCGCATGCAGCCAATCCCTTCGGAGACGGGCATGCGGCAGAACGAATCGTTCAGGCTTTATTAGCCTTCAGGGAACAATAATCCATGGGCACGAGCAGCGGCAGTATTTGCCTGGTGCCGATCATTAATTCCATCGCCGGCCCGGGGTCCTTTCAAAAAAAACTCAAAGTCGCCTTCGAGCGCCGTGGGATCCGTGTACATCACGATCCAAATGAAGCAGACACGGCGGCCATCCTGATTATTGCAGGCACCCGGCACCTGCCGCCATTGTGGGATGCCAGGCGCCGTGGGGTGCGCATCGTGCAGCGCTTGAATGGGATCAACTGGGTGCACCGCCATCGCAACCTGGGCTTGCGTTACGCCCTCCGCGCAGAACTAGCCAACCTTTTGCTGGTATACACCCGCTGGTTTTTGGCTGACCACGTGGTCTATCAAAGCGCGTTTACCCGCGACTGGTGGCACAATTGGTATGGGGGGCATAAAGCAGCCTATTCTGTTATCCATAATGGGGTGGATCTGCAAGCCTATTCTCCGGCAGGGGATGAAAAACCTCCCACCGACCATATACGCGTGCAAATTGTGGAAGGCCAACTGAACCCGGATAACCGGCTGTCGCTGGATAATTCGATTGCTTTTTCGCGCGCTCTGGAGAAAGCCTCCGGTAAACCGGTAGAGCTTGTAGTAATCGCGAATATTCATCCCGAACTGCGGGATGAAATTAGCAAGGATTCACAAGGAACCCGCGTTACTTTTGTGGGCGTGATTCCACGTCAGCAGGTACCAATGCACAGCCGTGCAGCCCATATCCAGTTCTCTGCCGATATTAATGCCTCCTGCCCAAACTCAGTGGTCGAGGCGCTGGCATGCGGGCTGCCCGTGGCAGCTTTTGATAGCGGGGCACTACCAGAATTGGTACAGGGGGACGCGGGCGTGGTGGTACCCTATGGGGCTAATCCCTGGAAACTGGAACGACCTGATTTTGACACTCTGGCTCAGGCGGCGCTGCCCATTCTATCTGAACAAAAACGTTTCCGAGCTGCTGCACGTGCACTGGCAGAAGAACGTTTTGGGCTTGAGCGTATGGCTGAAAGTTACCTGAAAGCGCTGCTGGGTTCTACCGCCAATAATTATTAAGATAAATCTAATCTTAATACATATAATTAGGGTTGCGCTTGCCTTTTCATGACCAATGACTTTCGCTGGCGGAAGGGCACCCGCAGGTTTCAATATCCCTAATGGTATTTTTTCAGGAGGCCGTATGGCAACTCAGGCACGTTCGCAAGTTCTGCATTTTTCTGATCCCCCGATCGCGAAAAGTCTTTTTGGCAGCCCTAAGTGGTCTTGGTTGTGGCTGATCGCGCGCGTTTATATTGGCTATACCTGGCTGGAATCCGGTATTGGTAAAACGTCCAATCCCGCCTGGACTCAGACCGGTGAAGCCTTGAAAGGCTTTTGGGAAAGGGCTGTCGCAATCCCTGAAGCCCCGGCGCGTCCAGCAATTTCATTCGATTGGTACCGCGTCTTTATTCAGTCGCTGCTCGATTCGGGTGCATATACGTGGTTTTCGAAACTGGTTGTGGCGGGTGAAATCCTGATTGGCATCGCGCTGATCCTGGGCTTATTCACCGGTATTGCTGCCTTCCTCGGTGGTTTCATGAATTGGAATTTCATGATGGCAGGCACCGCATCCATTAACCCTTTGTTGTTCACCATATCCATTTTGCTGATCCTGGCCTGGAAGAATGCAGGCTGGCTGGGCCTGGACCGCTGGCTGCTGCCTTTGTTGGGCACACCATGGCAGCCTGGCAAAGCTTTCCGCCCTGCTGCTGAATCACAGGAATAATTGCTTTATGGAAGGACTAAAAAGCCGCTGATTCAGCGGCTTTTTTTATTAAAAATCGCGCAATACTGGAAACGGGCCCCGGGAAATTTCCCATGGGTAAACAATTCGGACATCGGTTACGGCAGCATAATAATCTGGCCTTACCGTACCGAATAAATTGCGGTGCGGGTTGAAATGCAGGACGCACGTGGCGGGTAATCCACCTGCGGCAGCAATGCGACTCTTGACCGCAGTGATGGTCCGCCCGGAACCCCACACATCGTCCACGATTAAAATACGCCGGCTGCGCAGAAGATTTGACTCTGGAAACTGTACGAATTGAGGCCAAACCAGCCAGCGGGTTTTTTCTTTTTCGGCTTCCTGGCTTAATTCCGCCGGGAAGTCCACCGATGCAGTAAGGATGATGCTCATCTTCAGCGCTTCTGCCAGCATTCCCCCTGGAATGATCCCCCCGTGGGTGATCATAACCATCGCATCATATTCAGTTTCAAACTGGGGAATCAGGTGGTCTATAAGCTGGTCGACATCATTCCAGGTTAATACTTCACTACGCATCGACATAAATCCTCAGATGATATTCTGCTCTTGGATCTGGATTATAGCAGGGTTTTATTTACCGGTTGAATCTGAGAATACGCTGGCTTGATTACGGCCGGCCTGCTTAGACTGATACATGGCATGATCTGCACAACGGAAAAGTGCATCGGAATCCATGCAGCCAGGTCCGGCGGCTGAGACCCCGATGCTGATTGTGATATCGATTCGGATTTGATCCACCTCAATTGGATTGGCAGCCACCATGTGGCATAGGCGGTCAGCAACCTCGAGCGCACGGTCCACCGGGGTCTCGGGCAGGAGCAGGACGAATTCTTCACCGCCGTGCCTGCCGAGGATGTCACTTTCACGCACCACACGGTGGATGGCCTCGCAAATTTTCTTGAGCACCAGGTCGCCTGTGGCATGTCCATAACGGTCATTGACCTGCTTGAAGTGGTCCAGATCAATTACAAGCAGTGATACCGGACGGTTGTAGCGTTTGGAGCGGGCCAATTCCATGTCCAATAATTCATAGAAATAGCGCCGGTTATAAAAGCCTGACAGTTCATCGGTAACTGCCAACTGCTGAACCTGCTGGAACAGCCTCGCGTTTTCGATGGCGATCGAGGCTTCGTTGGCAAAAATTTCTGCCAGACGTGTGTGACTGCTGTCGTACAAACCGGCTTCAGCTGCGTAAATGCTTAAATAGCCCAGGATTTGCCCGTGGCTGAGGAGCGGTACTCCCAGCCAGCTCTTGCCGCAGTTTAAGGCACCCAGCGATTCAAAAGGGCGGTAATCCTTGGCGTTGGTCAGGAATAAGGGGAGGCGATTGCGGTTAATTGCCTCAAACTGCGGATTCTGGGCTGGAAGCATCAAATCGACGGGATCCTCTTCGCGGGGAAAACCCCTGGTCGCCCGAACCTGTAAATCTGCTCCCTCGAGAAGGAATAGTATGACCCGGTCGTTGGGGATGAGTTTCTCCAGATACTCCAGGACATTTTTGAGCACCTGATCGATATTCAGCACAGAGGTAAAGGCCGTCATTGCCAGACGCAAAAGCTCAATCTGGTTGCGTGTGTCCTCATCGATCCGCTGGCGATCCTTTTCACGCGAGATATCGCGCAGAATGTTCATTACGTGCTGGTCCGACAACCGGATAAAATCGCACAGGACCCATTTTTCGTACTCGGTGAGGTTGCTGGTGAAGCGTAGTTCAACCTGGCGCGTATCACCGTCGGTAAAAGCATTCTGCACCAGACTGATGAAAGGCAGCGCATCTGAATAGAAGTCATCCAGTGTCAGGCCTGTCAAATCCTGGACCCGGCTGCCGATTAAATCTGCAGCGGCCTGGTTCGCCATAGCCAGGCGGATCTCGCCCTCACTATCCTTGAGCCAGATCAGAATCGGATCCGGAAGCCCGTGGAAACTTTGACGGAAGAACAATTCGTTGGCCTGCAAGTTGGATTCTATTTCTAGGTGCTGCTCAATTTCTTGACGCAGTTGACGGTTGATTTCCTCCAGAGCTGCGGTGTGTGTGTCGCGCTGCACTCCCAGCGCGGTGTACACGGTTGATGGATCCAAACCTCCGGGTTCATTCTTTAATTTGGCTGTAACCGAGCAAAGGATTGCCGTGACCGGCCCATCCGTTGGCAACAGCGGCGAAAATAACATGGAATATGAAGCCAGCCCGTGAAGTGTTTTGAACTCGTAATCCAGACGGCTTATATTTCCATCTAACGCTGGCTGGATGACGTCTAACAATTGAGCATGCGCTGTTTGAGGGAACCCATCCAGGAAGGGTTTATCGAGAGACTGCGAGTGGTTTAATACTTCAGAAAAGAACTCTTCAGCCCGTTTATTCAGGGCTAGGATATTCAATTTTTCATCCAATAAAATGAATGCCTGCGGGTTGGAATCCAGTGATGCAAACAGACTTCTCCATGCCGTCGCCTGGAAGAATTTGATGTCGTCGATATGAAAGCCCTTCTCCCGGTCTGACATTTATTTTGCCTGCTGTACTCCAATAATTTAACCGGTTGTGTCCTGTATAGAAACCATCCGGATTTTATTTCGATAATTATACAGGATTAGTAAAGAATTATTTGTTACATTCATCAGACAATTCTTCCTTTTATCAAATCACTTTTGTTAGGCAAGATGATCACCGCCTAAATCATTCCTGGCATTATAGTAAGATATGTTCATCCTAATCAAAGGGGTTTTACATGCCAGATTTGACCTCAGAATTCCTACCCGGGCTGCTTTCAAATCGTCTGCCTGGTGTCGATGCCGGCAATGATGCTGTACACCCGGCGTATGACGGCTGCTCCATAGCTAACTTGCCGGCAAGTATCGGAGCCTGGCTGGGATCTCCAGGGTTTGGAGGGGGTCCGCTGGCAGGAGTATACATCCAGGGGTTGCGATCGCACTACCGAAACGTGGTCGTTATGCTGGTGGACGGACTTGGACTGAAATTCTTCCAAAGGTTCTTGGATGAAGAACCCTGGAAAAATTGGCTGCCAGAGGCGCGGTTAGCTGCTTTGAGCAGCATAGTCCCTTCCACCACTACTTCGGCATTGACCTCGTTATGGACCGGCGTACCGCCGGCTCTGCACGGCATTATGGGCTATGAAATGTGGCTCAAAGAGTATGGAATCATCGCCAATATGATTTTGCAGTCCCCCGCATCTTTCAATGGGGATATTGGTTCACTGCAGCGGGCAGGCTTCACCCCGGCTGCGTTCCTGCCTGTCCCGACGCTGGGCAGCTTTCTGGTGAAATGCGGTGTTGAGGTTTTTGCGTTCCAGCCTGCTCCCATTGCGCGTTCCGGACTTTCCACCATGCTGTTGGATGGCGCACAGATCGTAGGGTACCGCAACCTGAGTGATCTGTGGGTAAGTCTTGAGGAAGTGCTCGAGCGCAAGCATGACGACCCCGCTTATGCCTATGTGTACTGGAGTGATGTAGACGAGCTCTCGCACCGTTTTGGTCCGCAGGATGAAAGAGTAAGGCTCGAATTTGAGACCTTCAGCCGGACGCTGCAGCGGTTCATTACACGAAGAATGGCACATGGAACAGGCGATACCTTATGGGTCCTGTTGGCTGACCATGGGCAAATCGCTACCCCGGTAAATCCCCATTATGACTTGCGCAGCCATCCTGAACTGTTGGATGACCTGGTAATGGTTCCCTGTGGTGAAAACAGACTGCCGTATTTATACCTGAGGCCAGGGCGTGAGCCCCACGTACTGGAAACCCTCGAGCGCGTGTGGCCAGGTGAATTTCTGAGCATGGCATCTTCTGAAGCCCTGACAACCGGCCTATTTGGCTCAGGGAAGCCTTATCCGAAGGTGGCTGACCGCCTGGGCGACCGCATTTTGTTCCCGCAAGGGGATGCCTATCTGTGGTGGGCTGACAAGGCCAACCCACTGCGTGGACGGCACGGTGGGCTCAGCCCGCAGGAAATGCTGGTCCCATTGTGGATGATGGAGATATGATCTCGGCTGCACCCAGAAATAATCAAAAAACCCAACCAGGTGGTTGGGTTTATAAAATTGAACAGGACGGCAGTCTTATTCGTCGAGTTCGATTTCCTGGATGAACGCGCCATGCCAGGTATGCAGCCACGTCTGACCATCACTGCTCACGCTGAGCATACCGGCGATCTTTCCGTCTATTGCGTAATCGAATGTATGGTAACCGTAAAATTCGATCCCCATCCCTTCTAGTTCAGCGTCTGGGACCTGCTCCTCCAGCGCACTTTGAGCCAAGTCACTGGCATTTTCCAGGGTTAGTTTCTTCCCGGAGGTTGAATACCAGCTGCCCATGTGACCATACTTTTCATTCCACATCATGTTCGGTCCGTGCTCCGGGTAAACCTGACCAGTGTATGGATCCACCAGCAATTCCATTGCGCCCTTGCCAGTTTCTTTTTCTATCACGACGCCGTAAAAATTATCCTCGAACTCCATGATCTCAGCTAATTTAAGCCCGGGTCGGTCGCTGAGGTAACCCTCGAGGGCTGTTTGTACCTCCTCGATCGCAAGGCGGGCGCCGTTGGCCTCACCCGTTCCGTTGTTGTATGTGCAGGAACCAGCGGAACCCTGGTAGGTAAATCTAGAATAACCGCCCATCATACCGCCATTACCGCCCATCATCCCGCCAAAACCGCGACGCATCATTCCGCCATTCGTTCTTCCGCCCATCATCCGGCTAAAAATGGACCCTGAGGTCTGGTTTTGGCTGCAATCGGTTGGAGTGCTGCCAATCCGACCATCATTGGTGCCATTAAAATCCGGACTACCGATATATCTACCCATCATGGACGTATTCAACCATCCAAACGGCATCATCGCTCGCCCGGTCCAGAAGAACCCCGCAACGAGTACTCCAACAGCTACAACCACCAGGGCTGCCAGCCCAATCCCTATCCCTATGATCCAATATTTCATCGTCTGCTCCTTTAAACTAAATCTATTGAATGATCGCTGCCTGAACCCACAACTCAATCTTTGGGTTTTGGGGATCATTTGTTTCAAGAATAATCCCTCGCCGTACATCGGTCCCCGATGCGGCTAATGCCGGATCCAGGAATATCGTCACCAAAGCTGATTTCTTCGGTGGAATCCGCGAACTGCTCACCTCAGCCAGCACGCATGGACAGGTTGAAGTACCGGAAGTGATCAGTAAATCCCCATTTCCATCGTTGACGATCTCAAAGGAATGCGCCGCGATTTCTGAACGTTTGATGTCGTTGAAATCGAAGAAATCTACCGGCACCGAAGCCCGTGCAGTTTTTCCTGACGGCTGTGAAAATTCTGTATCTTCTGATTGAGTAAAACGGTAGGGTGTATGCAGGATTTGCATGGGAATATCCACCACTACTCGGTTCAGGTTGATCCGCTGGTGCGGAAGACCGAGCATCGTCCAACCCAGGACGAAACCAAGGGCTGCAAAACCCAATAGGATTAGGCCGATCAAGGCGAGATGGGTTTTTCCCCAATTTTCAAAGATTACATTTCTAACGTTCATACCTTTAGTTTATTCCGGTAAGAGATCTTTTTCATCCGCCAACCACTCACCCTTGGATAGGCAGAATGGCCTAGCGAAAGTGCGCAATTATGCACTTCAGGTTTTGTTATGCGCCGGTTATATTGATGATAAGTTCCTTATTGTTCAGGAGATTTTATGTCCCGATCCGTTCATTCTCTTCGAAAAACGATGCTGTTAATGGTAAGTCTGCTGGTTATATCTATCATCTTGTCGGCGTGTTCACCGAATTTGAATCAATCAAAAATGGATATTGCAATGGCTCCAGTTCGTGATTTGCCAAGGGATGTCCAGAATGCCCCGACAACAGTCCGCGAAGCCTATCAATTCGCGGTTGCCAATCCTGAAGTCCTCAAGCAAATTCCGTGTTATTGCGGTTGTGGCTCTGTTGGTCACACATCCAATTATTCGTGTTATGTCCAATCGGATGAAGTTGGTAACTTCGTTTTTGATACCCATGCTCTTGGCTGTGGAATTTGCGTGGACATTGCCCGGGATGCTATGCAAATGTATAAAAATGGAAAACCGATGGCTGAAATTGGTACAGCAATAGCTGATGAGTATTCACAGTATGGACCATCCAATCTGCAATAGTTGGCAATAAACGGCTTGGTATCATGATGTCTCTGAAAATAAATCGCACCCTTCAATTGTTGATAATCGGGATAGCAGTTGGAGCGCTAATCCTTGCGGCACCACAACCGGGAAGCGTGCGTTCGCCCGCCAACAGATACTTCTTAATTGAAGCGAGCCAATTTGCTTTTTCTCCCGCAATATTACGAGTGAATCCGGGCGACAGGGTGACCATCGATTTGGTGGGCATTGACGTCGTTCATGGCATCTACATTGATGGGTATGGACTAAAAATTAGTGCAGACCCAGGGCAAACCACACGGCTTACCTTTACGGCCGATCGGCAGGGGTTATTCCGTTTTCGCTGCTCTGTGCCATGCGGTCAGCTTCACCCTTTTATGATTGGGAAATTATTTGTTGGACCTAACTGGCTATTCCTTCGCGCCAGCCTGCTGGCAGCCCTAAGTGTGGTAATCGTGTATATATGGACACACCTTCATCATTCCGCTTTGATTTAACCCGGATTATGGGCGTCCGATTATTACTTCGATCGCGATGGCCGCAATTCATTTTGCGTGTTTTGGCCCTGGCTGTATTTTTGTTGATTCTCTTGACAGGGTTTATCGGGTCCCCGATTGGTAGTAGTAACCTGGCAATTATGCTGGTATGGATCGGTTGGTGGACAGCCCTAAAACTTTTTATGCTCCCGCTCGGCGGACGGGCTTGGTGTTCAATTTGCCCAATCCCCTTGCCTGGAGAATGGCTTCAACAAGGTTGGCTCATTAAACCGGGGAGCGCAGGAATTTCTCTGGGATTACGGTGGCCGCGGTTTTTGAGGAATTCTTGGATTCAATCGGCTGGTTTTGCACTTATCGGGCTGTTTTCTGCAGTAACCTTAACGACTCCCAGAGTGACATCTTGGATTTTCTTTGGACTGATTTTGACAGCAGTAGCTATGTCCCTGGTGTTTGAAAAACGGATATTTTGCCGTTATGTTTGCCCGATGGGAGGGTTCATCGGGACTTATGCTACTCTGGCACCCCTGGAACTCCGCATCCGCCCCGGGGAAAAATCCGGCATTGAAAGCTCACGTGAATGGACCCGTGTCTGCCCATGGATTAATAATCCCGCTGCCCTGAAAGCGAACTCAAATTGCGGGCTTTGCCTGGAATGCCTCCGAACTACCCAGGGCAATTCCATATCCATAAACCTTAGACCTTTCGATACTGAATTGAAAAAACCTTTACCTTTTAGACTCGACGATGCCTTTCTGTCGCTCGGCTTGCTTGGAAGTGTTATGGTATATTCAGCGATTTTCCTGGGTCCATGGGGTAAATTGAAAAATGCCGCTTTCGATGTTGGAACTGCGAACTGGTGGGGTTTTGCTGCAGCTTTTCTTTTGATCAGTTTTGGTGCCATCCCTGCGGTTGTCGCCGCTTGCAGCTCGTTTGCGCGAATTTTTGGAAAAATTAGCCAATCCACGAAAGTTGTCTTCATCCGCTTCAGCCGTTCGTTGTTGCCCCTCGGTTTATTCTCATGGATTGCCTTTACAGTATCCTTTGCTTTTTCCAAACTGGCGTATCTCTGGCCGGTCTTTTCAGATCCATTTGGATGGGGGTGGAATCTGTTTGGGAACGCGGATGCAGCCTGGCAACCTTATTTGGTAGAGGTCACCCCTTGGATTATTGTCGCTCTTTTGGTTATCGGACTGATTTGGACTGCGAAATCGGTGATATCCACTGCCTTAATCCTGGGGGTTTCGGTTGAACGTAAATCTGCTGCATTACCACTTATATCCTTTGGACTTACTCAAGCGGTTTTCATGATGTGGTTGTTAGTGGGTTAAGCTGATGGAAAAAATACCAAGGGTTACTGTGATTGGATTGTTACTGCTGGTCTTCGGCCTGACGTTTGGTTTGAAGGAGCTATACATGCCGGGAGATACCCTAGATTTACACGCGCGCATGCCTGAAAACGGCGGGTGGTCCCGAGAAGTTATTAATGGTCGAGTCAATGTGCCAATTCGGCTTCATCTAACCTCCGATGATGTTGTGCACAGCTTTGCCGTTGCGAAACAGGATATTCCTGCTGTGGACATATATCCGGGGGAATATTCAACAGTTGACCTGGTTTTTAATCAGCCTGGAGAATATGTGTTTTATTGCACTCGTTGGTGTGGCTCTAATCACTGGCGGATGCGTGGAAAGATCGAAATTGAGGGCCAGGAAAGTTCACCGGTACCAACAATTGAGCAGCCCATTTTCTTAACCCACAGCCTGGACCTTGATTCTCCACATGAAGCAAGCGTGCTTCCGAACAAACGCCCTGCTGCAATCCTCCCCAAAGGAATCGAAGAAGGGGAGTTGGATTGGATCGGGAGTTTTGAAGAAATCTGGTTAGCGAGCCCAGAAACAACCTTTAACCGGCTTCTCTCGATTGATGCAACCGTTGATCTTAATGAAGAGCAAGTTTGGAATATGGTTGCCTGGGCCCTCAGCAGTCAAGGAAAGCCTGGCTGGTTTAAGGAAGGGTTACAGTTGTATCGGGAAAATTGCCTGGCATGTCATGGAGAAAATGGTGAAGGGAACGGCGTAATCGTACGGGGTCTACCGCAAATGGATTATTCCGATTTAGGCGAAGAAGCTGTAAAACCTCTGGATTGGTCAGAGAAAAATATTCTATTCGGAGCCAGTCCGGCTCTTCTGGAAGGCAAGATTATTCGGGGGGGAATGGGTACAGGGATGCCGAATTGGGGCACTATTTTCACCGATGTGGAAATTCAAGCGTTGGTCCTATATATTTATAGCTTTCAAATGGATCTGGAGGAATTGCGATGAGTCCCAAGAATAGAAAACGAAAAGGGAATCGAGGAAGGCCTGTTGTTTTTATGACGATACTATTGGGTATAGTAAGCCTTTCAGTGGGTCTTTTCCTTATATTAAGTGCGAAAAAGGTATCGCAAGCGACTCGTGTAACTGGGCAGCCTTATATTGAGGTTGACTCCACGATGCTTGATTACGGCCAGGTAAAACTTGGCTCGGTAGTTAATGCCACGATCCGAGTGACAAACACGGGTGACCAGCCATTAAGATTTTCCGAAAAGCCCTATGTGGAGCTTATTGAAGGGTGTTGACCACCTCAAGCAACCATCGGTTCGATGGTCCTCAAACCGGGAAAAAGCACGACCATTGAAATGACATTTTCGATGCATGGCAATATGGGGGGATGGCATGACTTTCGACTGCACTTACCCACAAATGATCCAAACCAACCGGATTTGACGGTTGAAGTTTTATCGGATTGGATTAATTAACTTCCCCTGACTAAGATTAATTTAAACATGATTATCATTTTCAATGACTCTCAAATCCATTTTAGTAATATATTTGCTGCTAGAAAACCGAGGATAGGTTGCTCTTAGAAATCCGAGCGGGGGGCAAGTATAATCAAGGCATGTGTCCCAAAAAGGTGAGTGTAATTCTTGCAGATGACCATGCTGTGGTCCGGGCAGGGATTCGCCAGTTCCTTGAACGCAGCGGGGTAATTGAGGTCATGGCGGAAGCAGATAATGGGAAGGAAGCC
>CAYPJS010000092.1:0-21912 GCA_964411135.1 uncultured Anaerolinea sp. | reverse complement strand
CCAAAATTCCCGCCGCCTCCACGGATTGCCCAGAAGAGGTCCGGGTTAGTTTTATCATCGGTGTATACCAGCTGACCATCGGCAGTGACCACCTCTGCTGCCAAAAGCTGGTCTATGGTCAGGCCGTATTTGCGCACCAGGTATCCCATTCCGCCGCCGGTGGTCAAACCGCCCAGCCCAACAGTCCCAGTATCCCCGAAGCCGGTCGCCAGACCGTGAGCGGCGGCAGCAGCAGTGTACTTGCCAGCAGTCAACCCGGATTGCGCCCAGGCTGAACTGCCTTTCCGGTCAATTTGCATGGATTGCATATTGACCAGGTCGAGGACAATACCTCCATGAGACAGGCTGTGCCCTGCCAGGCTGTGCCCGCCGCTGCGGATGGCCAGTTCGAGGCCAGACTGGCGTGCCAGGTTGACCACCTGAGCCACCTGATCCGCATGGGTCGGTCGTAGGATCATCGCCGGGTGGTAATCGAAACCGCCGTACAAGGATGCCCTCGAAATGTCGTAGGTGGCATCGCCGGGAGCGACCAACTGCGAGTCGAACATTTTTCTCAGTTCTGGAATGGTAAGGTTGGTGGTTACAATAGAATTTTCCATTTGATTTTCATCATCTCCTTATTCTCTATCACTGCCCATTCCAATCCATGTCAGGCATCATTGAAGATTGTCGGAGTGGATTTTTAAATAGTCAAGAATTATAATCTAAAATGTCAATAATTAAATGTCATCATTGAACCTAGTGTCAGCAAGTTGAACGGGAGAGCGTACATTATGAATAATCAGCACAAGCATGATCGATCAACAGGGCATTCGCAGGTAGAAACAAAGGCCGAACCTCACTCTGGGCATCAGCATCCATCAGGGCAGGATCACACCGGTCATGCTTCTGGTGAGCATGGTCTGGGCCGCCAGGAGTTGGCTGCCCATGCCCACCACCATCCGAAGGTGGAAGCTCAAAATCATGGGGGACCGAAACTTGAGCAACACGCTCACACGGACCATGCGGGTCATGAGAATCTCTTCCGGCGAAAATTCTTGTTCTCCCTCATTCTTTCACTGCCTGTAATCCTGTACAGCACCGGCTTGCAGATGATGACCGGGCTGTCCTTGCCCGCCTTTCCGGGCAGTCAATGGATTGCTCCGATCTTCGCTGTGATTGTATTTTTCTACGGCGGAATGCCGTTTCTTAAAATGGCTGTCCCGGAATGGAAAAACCGCCAACCGGGAATGATGACCCTGATTTCGCTGGCGATCTCAGTCGCGTTTATTTACAGCCTGGCAGCATTATTTATTCCAGGTCAAATGGATTTCTTCTGGGAACTGGCGACCCTGATTGTTATTATGCTTCTTGGGCACTGGCTGGAAATGCGCAGTGTGCGTCAGGCTTCGGGAGCGTTAAATGCTCTGGCAAAGTTAATGCCGGACAATGCGGAACGGATCCGAGATGACGGCGTTTTGGAAACCGTGTCTGTCAATCGACTGCAAAAAGGAGACCGGGTATTGGTGCGCCCGGGCTCGTCAATCGCGGCGGATGGTAAAGTAATTGACGGGGAATCTTCGGTCAATGAGGCAATGATCACCGGTGAGTCCCGGCCTGTCAACAAGAAGCATGGAGACACGGTCATTGCCGGCTCGATTAACGGCAGCGGCAGCCTGCGGATTGAGGTCGCCGCAACAGGCAGTGAGACTGCCCTGGCAGGGATCATGCGGCTGGTGCAGCAGGCGCAGCAGTCGAAAAGCCGCACCCAGGTCCTGGCGGATAAGGCTGCCGGTTGGCTTTTCTACATTGCATTAGGGGTGGCAGCCGTCACCGCCATCGCCTGGATCATTGCAACAGGTTTCAATATTGGGGTGATAGAACGGGTAGCTACGGTACTTGTCATTGCCTGCCCGCATGCGCTTGGGTTGGCTGTCCCGCTGGTGGTGGCTATCACCACCGCTGCCGGAGCCAATAACGGCATACTGGTTCGAGACCGCCTGGCCCTTGAAAAAATGCGTCAAATCGACACAGTCCTGTTCGATAAAACCGGTACTTTGACTGAAGGAAGTTTTGGCGTGGTCGGGATGGCAGCGGTTGGAGGAATCAATGAGGATGAAGCACTGGCGCTGGCAGCTGCCGTTGAGGGCGATTCAGAGCATACGATCGCAGCAGGCATCCGGGCCAGTGCTGCCCGTAGGATGCTGACCGTTCCATTGGTTAAGAATTTCGAGGCTATTCAGGGACGCGGGGTGGTTGCCCAGGTGAACGACCAAAATTATTATGTGGGCGGTCCGCGGCTTCTGGAACTCCTGAACTTGACCCTTCCAACAGAGCTGGGGATGTTCGAATTGACTGCCAGTGCGAGGGGTCAAAGCGTTGTCAACCTGCTGCGCTCAAATCTGGATGGCAGCCAGGTACAGGCTCTGGCATCCTTTGCCCTGGCTGATGAAATCCGCCCGGAAAGCCGCGAAGCCGTCAGAAAGCTGCACGAGATGGGAATCCAGGTCGCCATGCTGACCGGAGACAGTCAATCGGTAGCCAAGTCAGTGGCGGAGGATTTGAAAATCGACACCTATTTTGCCGAGGTGCTGCCAGAAGACAAGGACAAGATGGTCAGCCAGCTGCAGGCGCAGGGTAAAACAGTAGCAATGGTTGGAGATGGGGTTAATGATGCCCCTGCGCTGACGCGCGCGGATGTAGGCATAGCTATTGGCAGCGGCACAGATGTGGCAGTCGAATCTGCCGGGATTATATTAATTCGCAGCAATCCCCAGGACGTAGTAAAAGCCCTCAAGCTCAGCCGGGCCAGCTACCGGAAGATGATCCAAAACCTGGTGTGGGCGACCGGTTACAATGTTGTGGCCCTCCCGCTGGCGGCAGGGATTTTGGCACCTGTCGGCATCCTGCTCTCCCCGGCAGTCGGTGCTATACTCATGTCGCTCAGCACCGTGATTGTTGCCCTTAACGCCCAGTTGCTCCGTCGCATCCGGTTGTAACAGCGGTGGTTGAGCATTGAAAATATGACTCAACCCTCACCGCTTCAAAATTCCCCCGGCCGAATCAGGAAACTGCTCGGTTTTCTTGGCCTGCGCCGCAGTATGGCTGCTATGTTGGCTATGGCTGTGCTGGTCGGTATGGGAGAAAATCTGGCAGAGCGTTTTCTGCCGGTTTATTTGATGGCATTAGGGGGAGGAGCACTGGCGGTCAGTACGCTCAATGGCATGGATAACCTGCTCAGTGCCCTGTATTCTTTCCCCGGGGGCTACCTGAGCGACCGTCTGGGCTATAAAAAGGCGCTATTAGTATTTAACCTGATTGCCATGGCGGGTTACCTGGTCGTCATCCTCATCCCGGCCTGGTGGGCGGTCATCCTTGGAGCGGTATTATTCCTGTCCTGGTCAGCGATTTCGCTGCCCGCGACCATGAGCCTGGTGGCGGCAGTGCTGCCCGAGCGCAAACGCACCATGGGCGTCTCGATGCACTCTCTGGTACGGCGCATCCCTATGGCGCTGGGACCGGTGATTGGCGGCGCTTTAATCGCGTGGAAAGGCGAAGTCCTGGGTATCCGCTACGCCTTCGTTGCTGCGCTGTTCCTGGCCTTGATTGCGCTCTTCCTTCAGCAGCGATTCGTCGAGGATAGACGCAGTGGAGCTAAAGCCGAGGGCAGCCCGTTGAAGCTGTTCTCGCGCATGTCCCCGTCCTTTCGGATCCTACTGGCAGCTGACATTCTGGTGCGCTTCAGCGAACAGATCCCTTATGCCTTCATGGCGATCTGGGTGGTCAAAAACCATGGATTGTCGCCGGTCAGTTTTGGTCTCCTGACCACCATCGAAATGGTTACGGCGATGCTGGTGTATATTCCAGTTGCCTATCTTGCGGACCGCGGGTCCAAAAAGCCATTTGTCGCGATTACGTTCGGCTTTTTTACTCTTTTCCCACTGGTTTTCATGCTAGCCGATTCCTTCTGGATGTTCGCGATTGCTTTTGTCATACGCGGCTTGAAGGAGTTTGGGGAACCGACACGCAAGGCATTGATCATGGACCTGGCGCCGGAAGGTCAAAAGGCGGGTATGTTTGGACTGTACTACCTGCTGCGTGACGTGGTGGTGTCGCTGGCAGCTTTCAGTGCAGGTTTCCTCTGGAATGTCTCACCGCAGGCAAATTTCTTGGCCGCCTTCGCCTTCGGTCTGGCGGGGACTCTATTTTTTATTCTCTATGGTACAGATGTATCCCGCAAAATTGCTGCAGGGTAAACTTTTTCAGCCCGCACTGTTGTAAGCCGTCCGCAGCCAATTAATCAATTCATCGTCCACCTGATCTGGGCTGGTCAATTTGACGATGTAATTGCACATGCCACCAGGAGGCTGTTGGATTAATCGCTCGGTAGGTTCGATGCCTTTCATATTCAGTCCCACCTCTATACGGGATTTGGTCGCCGGGCCAAGCATGGCAAATTGGCGTTTACGGCGCAGGCTCAAATAAGTCTTTTTAGGGGCAATCTCAAATTCGCCCAGGTTTTGAATCTCTGCCATTACCCGGTCGTGGATCGGCCGCAAATCAGCCTTTGGTCCAGAATACAATTCATTCACCACATCGGTGGTGGACAGGCCGCGGGCTTCCACATCATGTTTAGCATCGGATTTTAAGGCGTAATGCACCAACGTGTTCGCATCCCCGTAACCGAGACCGAATCGATCGATGATCATCTGGCGGATTTCGCTGTGTTTTGTCAGGCCGCTTTGCTGGATGATATCTGACAACTCCGCCAGGCTTTTACCGGTTCTTGTTTCAATATTGCGCAGTTGTGTGTCGACTGCTTTATCCACGCTGCTCATTCGATTTACGCTCCTGGGTAATAGTTCTTAACCATCTGCACGGATTTGGCTATCAATTCCCTCAGCACTTCTGGATCGATGTCTTCCAATGATTTTATATACAGGCAGACCTTGCTGTTCTTGAATTTCCCAAGTTTTTTCAGCAAATCTCCAAATTCATCAAATCCAGGCACTATATAGATGGTCAAGTTTGCTTTACGGGGTGAAAATCCCGTCAAGCCGGCATCCCCTTCATGGCCTGAGGCATACTTGTAATGGTATGAACCGAAACCAACGATACTGTCTCCCCACATTTTGGCTTTAAAACCCGTTACCTCTTCCATCATCTTTAGAAGGGTATAACAGTCGGCTCGTTTTTTCTCATCCTCGACTTTGTCGAGAAATTCGGTAACACTGGCATCCGTCTCAACCGTTTTATTTTGTGTCATGAATCTGGCTCCTGGGCTGGAGTGGCGCAAAATTTTCATAATTATACTGAAATTATCAACATTTTTATATTGGTTTGAACCGGTCCATCCACTTTACCGGAGGCGACTCGCGAAATTGGTTTAAATAAGAGAGGCAGGCATATCTGCTGCCTGCCTCTCAATACCAGTAATGGTGATATAAGCTATTCGATTCCGGCCACTTCATAACCCAGACGTGAGATTTCGGCCCGGATCAGGTTCATGTCCACGATGGTTTCATCGTATTCCAGCACCAATTGTTCTTTACGGTAGGACGCTTCAGCGAAGAGGACCCCTTTGAGTTTGTCTTCGATGCGTTCAAGGTTCATTGAACAGTTGGGGCATTCCATGCCTTTGATCTTCAACGTAACTTTTCGGGTCATCGCATTCCTCTACAAGTCAAAAATAATGGTGCCGCTGTACATACCCATGGAGCAGGAGTACGGCATTCGTGTGCCGGCTTCCTGCGGCGGGATTTCAATTTCACGCTCGCCTGTCGGATCGAGCAGTTCAAAGATGTCCAGGGACGGGATAATGAGCGCCAGCGAGCACGAGCGGACATTTTTTGAAACCATTTTAAGCGTAACGGCTGCCCCGGCTTTAGCATGCACCACCGCCGGTTCGTATCCATTGTTCTTTACGTTGATCGTCACAACCGTTCCGTCTTCACTTGTGGCAGACCCACTGGAACCTATTGGGGAAGCCGCTGCCTGCGCCTGATTGGTGCTTCCGAACAGTCCACTCGTCCAGCGGGATAAAGATATGGGCGAGCCTGCCAGGGTGATACCACTGTCTATCGTAACAATTGCCAAAACAAGTATTACAACTGCCACTACCCGGGTAAATGATCTCTCCAGCTTCTTTCCCAGCTGCGTGGCGAAGTATGTAACCGCAAAGAATACCGGGCTGGTGCCTAATGTAAAGGCGAACATCAGTGCCGCGCCCTGCAGCGGATCACCGGTACCGAGTGCTACAGCCATCATCGCCTGGGTAACGCCGCAAGGAATGAGCACCGTCAAAAATCCAAGGAAAAGCGGCGCTGCAATGGTTGAGTCTGAGGTGGAGGCAGTCTTGCGGAGTTTGCGCCGCAAAAAAGCTGGCGGTTCGATAGCAAAGTAGCGGAATATCGGGTGCACATTGAGCATGCGCAGGGCCGACCCGAGCATGAAGATGCCGATGGCAATCTGCAGAGCAGCCCTCGCGACTGGCGAGAGTTGAAACATCTGCCCAAGCAGGCCCAATAAGAGCCCCAGCAGTGTGTAAGCTACCAGCTTGGCTGCTAAAAAGGCAGCAATCGGAGCAGCCATTTTGCTTCGGTCGGCCGGAGAGCGCAGTGCCTGCCGCTGGCGCTTGCGGGCTGAAACAGATCTCGTCTGCATTTCTTTTTCAATCTGTTGTGCCAGCGAAGTAGTCAGCAATCCACCTTGCACCGCCAGGCAGCTCAATCCGCCTGTGGTTAAACCGGTTACAAATGCGATCAGAATATCTGGCAATTTTCTACTCCATAAAATATGACACAAAAAGTCCGATAAAAATACTAGGAAAGTCTACCAAAAACCGGATGGGTTTGATATAGGCAATATTGCCCAGTTTTCTGTGTGGAGATGGCTGATTATTCCCAATCAGGGAGCGAGTAATATTTCAGCTTGATTTGCTTCATATCATCACGGTAAATAGGGAGAAAGAAAATGGTTAAAATATTGCAGGGTAAACGATTACCTGGCATGGTGGTCCTTCTGGCCGCCAGTTTGATTGTCCTTTCTGCCTGCACGGCACAGGGGCAGGGTACCGGTGATTATGCCTCATTGCCTGTGGGCAAGGCGTATGCAGAAGGGAAAGAGATTTTCTTTGCACATACAGAAGCGTCCGATCCGGATATCGCGACCATGCTCAGCGACATGATGAAGTCGCCGGTGATCCTGGTGCCTTCCCTGGCAAACGTACCTGAAGAAACCCTGGCAAACGTTTACGTCTTCGAGAATGGGATCAAGGGCAAAGGACCCCTTGGTTTCCAGATGGATGTTTTTGATAATCCGCCGGGCACTCCTGACTATTCACCCTTACGTCAGATTATCCTGGTCAAATGGCTGGATGAAGGAAAGGCTCGTGAACTGAAGTCGGTCAGTGAAATTCTGGACGCAGAATCTGCTGGTGAGTTGAGCACGACCATGCCGGGTGTGGTCGTCAACATGCCCTTTATGGTGTGGGACGGCGATCAACGCTGAAACGCGATGTCTCAATCCAAGGGCTGCCGGTTTCAGGCAGCCCTTTTTAATTCCCATTTCAAGATAGAAATGGATATACTTCGATTTAGAATAGCTGTTAGCCAACCCTTGGGGCTGTGTGCCATTCCGGCCTGTATAAAGGCAATTTCATCAAAAACAGGTGGACTCAATGCGTACTGAAAAGCAAATGCTTGAATTGATCCTTGAATTTGCACGCAGTCGGGATGACATCCGTGCAGTGGTTATGAACGGATCGCGGGTAAACCCCAATGCTAAAAAGGATCCGTTTCAGGATTACGATATTGCCTGTTATGTCGAAGACGTCACGCCCTACCGCGGGAATATGGATATTCCGACATTTTTCGGGGACTTGATTATTATGCAAACTCCTGAAGATATGGGAGATCCGGAACCCGACAACGATGGAACGTACGGCTTCCTGATGCAATTCACAGATGGCAACCGGATCGACTTGAGCTTTCACCCGCTCCAATCCGCCGCAAACGTCCTGCAGGACAGCCTTTCTTTGGTACTGCTCGACAAAGATGGCTGCGTGCCGCCTTTGCCGCCACCCTCTGATCGAGGTTACCTTCCCGCCAAACCAACCGCCAAAGCCTATGGGGAATGCTGTAACGAGTTCTGGTGGCTGAATGCCTATGTCGCAAAAGGGTTGTGGCGCGGCGAGCTAACCTATGCCCGAAGTATGCTGGATACGCTGATGCGCGGGGAGCTGCTAAAAATGCTCACCTGGTATTTTGGGATCCTGACCGATTTTAAAGTTTCAGCAGGGAAATACGGGAAATTTCTGCAAGCTGGTTTGAGCCCAGAGGAATGGCAGATGCTTAAAAATACCTATGCCAACGCTGATCCTCAGCATACATGGGAAGCACTCTTTACCATGGATGAATTGTTCCGCCATGCTGCGGCTTTCGTTGGCGATGCTTTCGGTTTTCCCTATCCTGCCGAGGACGATAAGAGAGTTACCGCGTATGTACAGTATATCCGCGGCTTACCGGCGGATGCGCAAACCCTTGAATTACCTGAGTCAGCGGCGGATTAGCGGCAGGAACACCTGCGAGCCCGTGTCGATTGCAGGGTTAAATTCGAACGCACCAATATCGCACAGGATCGAGCCATTTTTGTCACCATCAACATTTCGGGAAACAATTTCTCCCTGGGGTGGACCAGAGAATCCCCGCTGGTCATAAAAACCGCAGTAGGAATTATTGGCCCGATCTATCGCTGGAGAAGTTTGGTTCAATGCCATGGTGCGGGTGATTCCGCCGTTAAACCCAAGGTTTTTCAACTGGGAATTGGAATTCGATAGATCACCGGTACCGAAAAACCCGCAGGTGGCCCCACTGTCAAGGTTGTTGCCGTCGGATTGAATCGTTTTCACATAGCCAGTTCCGCAGTTATCGGGGAAGTTTCCGGAAATAAGCGTGTTACGCACTTTGCTGATGCCGCTTCCCTTGCTCTCTAAGCCGCCTATTAAACCAGCTGCGGTATTCCCCGCCATTGTTACATTGGTTAACCAAACATCTGCGTTGTTGTTGAAAATTCCGGCAGCGTAATATGCGCGGTTCCCGGCGATGGTACTGGCTGTAACGGAGGTGGTGCCGCCGCCGTTATAAATTCCGCCGCCTTCATGGGTTCCACGAGCAGTCGCGCCTTGAGCGACTGTATTGTCGGCCACCAGGCTAAGATTGATGTCAAGATAATTGTTATTCCAAAAACCACCGCCGTTCACCTGTGCGGAGTTGTTGGATACATCGCTCCACCTTAATTCAGCTATGCCTTGATTGTAAATCGCGCCGCCGCTGCCTCCAGCTGCATTATTCTTGAAAAGGGCATAGTCCAATGTGGCGATAGCGTTTACGTCCAGGCAGAGTGCTCCACCGTTATTGGTGGTTGAGTTGCCAATGAATTGAACCCGGTTGGTGGTCAATTTACCGCCAGAATTGATTTTTACTGAGCCGCCGCAGCTGCCTGTACTTCCACCACTGAGCACCACATTTTTTAATGTTAAATTTCCGGCACCGCCAATTTCGATATGGCGTGACCCGGCTGGAGCAAGCAGGGTGATTTTATTTCCGCCATCGATGGTAAGGGTAGTACTGACCGTCCTCATACTGGACATTTGGATATTTACAGGCACTGAACCGCAATTGAATACCACCTCTTTGATCCCGGCTGTATTCAAAGCAGCATCCAGAGCACTGCCGGTACAGCTAGCGCCTCCTCCATTGCCGACGGTCACCTGTCCATTTGGCAGGGTAGTAAAAGTCTGGTTTACTCCATAAAACGTTTGCCCGTTTGATGCGGCGAAACGCGCTCGCCAGTGATAGGTTGTGTTGGGCTGCAGTACGTGAGGAGTCCAATCCGTCCAGGCCAGAAAGGCATTCCCTCCAGACGGAACCGATCCAGAATCGGTGAACAAGGAATAATTCTCGGATGTTGAACCCAGATCAAAATAGATGGTCCCTCCCAGACCGTATGTGTACAAATAGGAATTGGATTTATAAGTCAAGGATGGAGAGGTCAATATTTGGGTTGATGGACTGGGGTAGAGGACGTTGGGAGTGCCGCTGAAAACATATATCCCCGCGGTTGGAGTAAGCCATGGGAAATCGTTTCCATCCAACGCCTGTATATAGGCTTGAAACGTGCTGTTGGTTAATATGGTATTGGAAATTACCGGGATGCGGAATTCCCACAATTTTCCTTGTGGCAGAGGCCAGGTATAAGCGTTAGCCGAGTCTGAAGAGGGAATGGAATAAGCACCTGCGTTAAAAGGTGAATTTGGTAAATTCTGCGGACAATTGCCCTCCTGGCCTGTACTCGCCAGGCAAATAACCGGGTTCATGTTGCTGACTGCCAGGCTGGTATTTGCTGGCAGTTTAAAATCTACCCAGATGCGCTGCCCACTGCATGCATTCCCCAGGCCGTATGCCACAATGTGGAGATAATAAACCTGGTTTGGGGCTGGTTTGGCTGCATCCGGATCAGCTGCAAAACCGACATAGGTTCCGATTCCCTTTTCAGAGTACGGCATTCCCTGGATGATACTAGCGCAATTAATAATCTCTGAATATGCGATGATGCCATCATACCAAGCCTCCGCATCCAGCCCGGCTGTGAGTGGTTCACCGTCGAGAACTTCTTGCTGCTCTCCGAAGGCGATAGGGTCTATTCCAACACTGGCATAAACCGGGGCAGCCGGCAATGCAAATCCGATCAGCGAACCGATGAGCAAAATGATCAGCAGTGACCGAGCCATGTTTTTCCTCCCCAATATCCATATTGTTGCGATGATTGAGTTGCGCGGGATATAATTGGATAATTTTATAAATAATCCCCAATTTGTCAAGAATATCTACCAAGAGAAATCCTTCTCGACATTTTTAGGCAGTTGATGTATCCTCAACCCGTGAATAATGCCGCATTATTAACCGCTTTATTAGCTGCATTACTATTTGGTGCCGCAACTCCGATCAGCAAGACGCTGCTTTCCGGGCTGACTTCGTTCCAGCTCGCAGGGCTGCTTTATCTCGGTGCTGCATTAGGGGTTACCATCCTGCTGGTGCGAGAAAAGAAATTCGTTCTGCCCTGGCGCATGGATCGGCGGAACGCTTTGTTTTTGTTGGCATCCATCCTGTTTGGCGGTATCCTGGGGCCGCTGGCGCAGCTGGCAGGTTTGCGGCTGGCCTCTGCGGCATCGGTTTCGCTGTGGTTAAATCTGGAAATGGTGGCGACGGCGGTCCTGGGGCATTTTATTTTCAAGGATCACCTGACCCGGCGGGGGTGGCTTGCTGCCGGCGGCATTTTTTTAGCGGCGGGGATCCTGGCGGCTGGTGAAGGGGCGGCGGGATTGACTGCCGGATTGTTTGTGCTGGCAGCTTGTCTGTGCTGGGGCATCGACAACCATGCAACCGCGCTGATCGATGGGATAACGCCAGCCCAATCGACCTTTTGGAAAGGGTTGGCTGCCGGAGCTGTAAACCTTGCCATTGGTTTGAGCATGACACCTATACGGGAGTTTGGAATCAATGTCCTTCAGGGTCTGGCTGTGGGCGTGTTTGCCTATGGTTTCAGTATCGTATTCTACATTTCATCGGCACAGCAGCTGGGTGCCACTCGCAGCCAGTTGATTTTCTCCAGCGCACCATTCTGGGGCGTGTTGCTATCAATCATCTTGCTGGGTGAGCGTTTCACGTGGCAGCTGGGTCTGGCGGTTGTGCTGCTGATCGGGTCCATCTGGCTCCTCTCGCGGGAGCAGCACGGGCACGCGCACCAGCATGACACCCAGCACCACGTACATCTTCATAACCATCATGATGGACATCACACGCATGATCATGAGGTGTTCCCGCGGGAAGGCTGGCATTCTCATGAACATCAGCATTCTCCGCTCGAACATGTCCATCCTCATTCACCCGATCTGCACCACCGGCACGAGCACCCACCCCAATAAAAGCACACCTACCCAATGGTATCCATATTATTGACAAATAAGACAAATTATGTCAATATATGGTAACATTTATTGAGGCACAGGGAGGTAATGCATGGGTAAGGTTCTAAAGCGCCTGGCTATATTTTTAGCCGGTCTGGTTGCAGTTTTCATTTTATTGATCGGTATTCTCAATATCCTGACGAATGCCCGCCTTAACAAAACCTATTCCATCCAGGTTGGTTCTGTGACCATCCCAGAGGATGCGGTTTCCATTGCACAGGGTGAACACCTGGCGACCATCCATTGTAAAAGCTGCCACGGGCCGGATTTAGCCGGCACGACCCTGTTTTCCGACCCTGCATTGGGAATAATATTTACACCCAACATCACAGGCGGATATGGCAACGGGGGAGTGAAATTAAATGTTGAAAATCTCGTATCAGCCATTCGGCATGGCGTGGATACCGAGGGGAAAGCCCTGATGGTAATGCCTGCACTGGCGTTTTATCATCTAAGTGATCAAGACCTTGGAGCGGTGATAGCATACCTGTACAGCCTGCCGCATGGTGAGACCACCCCTTCTGAAAGCCAACTGACAGTTTTTGGCAAGGCAGCCCATCAGCTGGGCGCTTTCGGCAACATCCTGCACGCTGAAACCCTTGACCATCAAGCGCTTCGACCGCAGGCTGTTCCGGTGGGCGTGACGGTGGAATATGGTGAGTACATGGTGGTTTCCAGCGGCTGCAGCGAATGCCATGGTCTTGACCTGGCAGGCGGCAAGAGCCCGAATCCTGAATCCCCTCCGGCTCCCAGTTTAACCAAAAGCGGCAGCCTCGGCGGCTGGACAGAAGCTGATTTTGTAACAGCCATGCGTACTGGGGCCACTCCGGATGGACGCCACCTCAGCCCCTTCATGGCCTGGCAGTGGTATGGTCAGATGACTGATGACGAATTGTCTGCTGTATGGATGTACCTTCAGATGCTGCCAGTGGCTGCAGCCCAAAAATAAATTTAAGGCAATTTACAATAGGCCGGAAAACCTGAATTAATTTTCCGGCCTTATAATAATCCTGTAGTTCTTGCGGGGGGATTTTCCGCAATCATCCGAACGAACAGGAGTGAGAATGGGGCCATTCAACCCAAAACACGGCATCAGTACACTGGTTAACCATGTGGCTGAGAACGGGCATCCTCAACACGCGCATATTTCGCCCATCTATCAAACATCGGCTTTCAGTTTTCCGGATGTAGCCACCGGTGCTGCAATTTTCAAGGGCACCGATCCCGGTTACACCTATACCCGCTTCAAGAATCCAAATCAGGTGCAGCTGGCAGAAAAGTATGCTGCCCTGGAAGGGCTGGACCTGCTGCGTGCCCAACCGGATCGGCCGATGGAAGAAGTGGTGGCGGGTCAGGTGTTTACCACAGGTATGTCTGCAATCACCTCCGCCATAATGGCAAGTGTCCGTCAGGGGCAGACGATTATCGCTCAGGAAGCATTATATGGTGCGACCTACGTTTTTCTGAACCAGTATGCCCCGCGTTTTGGGGTGAAGGTCGTCTGGCTGCATGATGTCAAGCCTGAAGCCTGGGAGGAGGCTTTTGCGGCTAACCCGGAGGCTGTTATGGCCTATGCAGAAACGCCAGCCAACCCAACCATGGCTATCGTGGATCTGGCAGCCGTGGCGGAAATTGCACACCGTTATAACGCATTGTTGTTTGTAGACAATACTTTTGCTTCGCCATTCTGTCAGCGCCCCTTAACCCTCGGCGCGGATGTTGTGCTGCACTCCACCACCAAATATTTGGCCGGCCATGGCGTGGTTGTGGGCGGGGCCGCCGTCAGCCGGCACGTTGACTGGGTCAAGGGACCTTTATTTGGCGCGGTTAAAAATTTTGGCGGGTCCGAATCACCGTTTGATGCATGGCTTGCAGCCCTGGGTCTTAAAACCTTTGAACTGCGCATGAAGGCACACTGCGAAAATGCCATTAAGGTTGCAGAATTCCTCGAGCATCATCCCAAAGTTGAGCGTGTGTACTATCCCGGCCTGGAATCGCATCCAGATTATGCTCTAGCAAAAAAGCAAATGCACGCTTTTAGCGGCATGATTTCATTTGAATTGGGCGGCGGCTTAAAAGCCGGCGAAGCTTTGCTGAATAACGTTGGCATGATGACCCTGGCGGTCAGCCTTGGCAACACGGACACCCTGATTCAGCACCCTGCCAGCATGACACACTCGGGCATGCCGCGGGAGGAACGCTTGAAGGTCGGTTTGACGGACGGCCTGGTGCGTCTGTCCGTGGGGATTGAGAACGTTGAAGATATCATCGAGGATCTTCAGAAAGCCCTCGCTTCCAGTTGACCGAAGTATTTCCAGCAGCCTGATTTTATCGGAAGGGGTACCTGGCGGTGTCGATAAACAGGCTAAACGTCAATCAAGAGGTGGATGACCTTCAATAGCTTATCATTTTTGGGAATGATACAATAATGAAGAAGAAGCAATTCCACGGAGGGACCAATTGAAACCAGTCATCAAAATTGCCGTGCCTATGGCCGGTTATGGGACGCGTATGCGCCCCCACACCTGGAGCAAAGCCAAACCGCTCATTGCATTGGCTGGCATGACGATATTGGACCATGTGCTGGAGCAATTTGAGACCCTACCCGACTTGCTTGACCGTGAATATGTCTTCATTGTTGGACCCAACCAGTTGGAGCAGATTAAGGCGCATATGCAGGTAAGCCACCCGTCCAAGCGGGTTGACTACGTTGTTCAGGAGGTCATGCGCGGTCAGTCGGATGCCCTGCACCTGGCGCGCGAGCATCTGACCGGACCTTTACTAATGGCTTTCTGCGACACCGTGATTGAAACAGACCTTTCGCAAATCGCGGAGGAGCAGGCTGATGGGTTAGCATGGGTGCGGACGGTTGAAGACCCGCGCCGTTTTGGCGTGGCGCAGCTGGATAGTGACAGCTGGGTTACCCGTTTGATCGAAAAGCCTGCCGAAATGGACAATAAACTGGCCGTGGTGGGTTTCTATTACTTCAAACGCGGCGAAGACCTGGTAGCAGCCATTGAAGAGCAAATGAGCCGGAATGTGACCGTCAAGAACGAATTCTTTCTGACAGATGCCATCAACATCATGTTGGAAAAAGGTGCGAAAATGCGCACCCGCGAAGTTGATGTTTGGCTGGATGCGGGTATTCCGGAAGCATTGCTCGAGACCAACCGCCACCTGCTTTCACATGGTTATGACAACTCCCTGGAAATCAATCCGGAAGGGGATATCGCCATAATCCCCCCAGTTTATATTCATCCTACGGCGGAAATAAATGCCGCAGTGATCGGGCCTTATGTTTCAGTTGGCAGGAATTGTGTCATTGAACGCGTGGTCATCTCCAATTCGATCCTTGAAGATGGAGTCAGTGTTTCAGACAGTGTTTTGACCGGCAGTATTTTAGGCCGGGATGTCCAGGTGGAGGGAAAAGCTGAGAACCTCAACCTTGGAGACAATGCATGGATGAAGAAGTAAACTTCCAGGTCGAGTGCCACTCGGGATACGAATATGCCGAGCGACCGGCGGCGTTGACCGTTGGCGGGAAGCGGATGGAAGTTGTTGCTGTCGAGGACACCTGGCGCATTCCAGGGGGGAAATGCTTTCGGGTGAGGCTGGAGGACGGCAGGAAGTTTGAACTTTTTTACGGCGAAATGTACGATGAGTGGCGTGTTCATGAAATCTAAGGTTTCCAAGTAAACCACCCAATCTGATCCACCAACCGTTCACAACCAAGGAGCAAAGATGCGTGAGTCTTATATTTCGCAGCGGGTAGCCTCGTTGAAACCATCAGGCATTCGCCGGTTTTTTGACATCGCAGCCACGATGAAGGAAGTCATCTCACTGGGCATCGGCGAACCAGACTTTGATACGCCGCGTCCGGTGATCGACGCAGGCATCCGTGCCCTGGAGAACCACTGCACCCACTACACCTCCAATGCAGGTATTTTGGGACTGCGAAAAGCCCTGACAGCAAATATTGACCGGTTGTATGGAGTCAGTTACGACCCGATTGAGGAAGCCCTGATCACCGTTGGCGGCTCTGAAGCACTATATTTAAGCGCGACCGCGCTGCTGGACCCAGGCGACGAGGTGATAATTCCAACCCCGTGCTTTGTTTCCTATCAGGCTGAGGTCTTTATGGCTGGCGGCGTGCCAGTTGAAATTCCATGCCGCATGGAAGATAATTTCGATGTCGATCCGGAGCGGATTGAGGCGGCTGTGACCCCGCGCACCAAAGCTATTCTGCTGGGCTTCCCCAACAATCCGACCGGTGCAGTGGCTTCACGCGAGCGCCTGCTGGAAATTGCCCGGATAGCCGAAAAATACGACCTGGTTGTTATTTCAGACGAAATTTATGATCGGCTGGTTTATGGCGGTCACCAGCATGTCTGCTTCCCGGCACTGCCAAACATGCGCAACCGTACCATTCTGCTGGGCGGTTTTTCCAAGGATTACGCCATGACCGGCTGGCGAATCGGCTATGCCCTGGCACCTGCGCACCTTTTGAAGGGCATGCTGCGCATCCATCAATACACGGTTATGTCAGCACCGACCATTGCGCAGGAAGCCGGCATTGTAGCCCTTGAAGACCGCGATGAGTCAGTGATGATGATGGTTGAAGAGTACGACCGCCGCCGCCGTTTAATTGTCCCGGAATTAAACCGCATTGGTCTACCAACCTTCGAACCGAAAGGCGCTTTTTATTGTTTTCCCAAAGTCGGTGTCACTGGCCTGGACGACGAGACTTTTGCTACCCGGCTGCTGAATGAAGAACACGTGGCGATTGTGCCTGGCAACTCGTTCGGGGTGGGTGGAGAAGGATTCTGCCGCTGCTCGTATGCCACATCTTACGAAAAGCTTGAGGAAGCTTTGCGCCGTATTGACCGGTTTGTGAACCGTCTGTAACGATAGCAACAATCTGAAGGCGATCTTTCCGCTGCAACGGGAATTAATTGATCCGAACAAGCTGTAGGGGCGGACTTTCAAGTCCGCCCTGGATGTTTGTTCGACCCCAGCCTGATATCCGTCGGGCACCGGCAATACCAGACGATTGATGAGCAACCGCCAGACAGCGGTTACCTTAGTGGTAGAATCACAACAAATTCCCATTGGATGGTGTTTCTCATGAAGTATGAAGCGGTGATTGGCCTTGAGGTGCATGCAGAGCTTTCCACCCGGTCAAAGATGTTTTGCGCCTGCCCGATTGTCGATCTGACACAGGCAGGACCGAACACTGCTGTCTGCCCGGTCTGTGCCGGCATGCCCGGTGTTCTGCCGGTGGTCAACCAGCAGGCTGTGGAACTGGCAATGCGTGTTGCATTGGCCCTCGATTGCACGATCGCCCAGACCAGCCTGTTTGCCCGAAAGAATTACTTCTATCCGGACCTACCCAAGGGGTATCAAATATCTCAGTATGAGTACCCCCTGGCAGAAAACGGCCGACTGGTCATTGAAACCAGCGATGGTGAGAAGGTGGTACGAGTCCGAAGGGCACATCTTGAGGAAGATACTGGAAAACTGACTCATGTGCACACAGCGGATGGCAGTTCATATTCTCTGGTCGACTTAAATCGCGCCGGTGTCCCCTTGTTGGAGATTGTTACCGAACCTGACATGCACACTCTGGAGGAGGTTCGCGCATATTCAATGGCACTGCGCGCGGTTCTTCGGGCGGTTTCGGCCAGCAGCGGGGACATGGAAAAAGGTGCCATGCGTTTTGAGGCCAATGTGTCTATCCGTCCGCAGGGCAGCACGGAGTTGGGAAAACGCGTCGAAATCAAGAACTTAAACAGCTTTCGCAGCATGGAGAGGGCGGTAGCTTACGAAATTGACCGGCAGGCTGCCATTCTCGATCGCGGCGGATCGGTTGATCAGGAAACCCTTGGCTGGGACGAGGCTGCCGGCACAACCTACGTGCAGCGCAGTAAAGAAGAAGCGCACGATTACCGCTATTTTCCTGAACCCGACCTGCCGCCCCTTGTTGTGGAACCCGCCTGGATTGAACGGGTGCGTGCCTGGCTGCCTGAATTGCCCATTGCGAGAAAATTACGCTTCATACGCCAATATGATTTGCCGCACTCGGATGCCGAATTATTGTCGGGGGATGCCGGGGTGGCTGCTTTCTTCGAGGACACAGTAAAGGCTGCCAGCCTTGAAGGCGTTGGTGCCAAATTGGCAGCCAATTGGATAACCGGCGAAATATTTGGCTGGTTCAATCAGTCTGGTGAAGGACTTGAGGAATTAAAGGTTAAGCCGGAAGCCCTTGCTGTTCTGATTGGATTTGTCGCTCGCAGCGAAATCAATCTGCGTACCGGCAAGGCGGTTTTGATGGAGATGCTGCAATCGGGCAGGAGTGCTGGAGATATTATTGAAGAGCGAGGCTTGCGTCAGGTTTCTGATTTAGACATCATTTCCGGCCTGGTTCAGCAAGTGCTGGAGACCAACCCCGATGAATTGGACAGCTATTTGAACGGGAAAGAAACGTTGTCCAACTGGTTCTTTGGTACCGTCATGCGGCTGGCAGGCGGCAAGGCTAACCCGGGAGTGGTTCGGACAGAACTGGAACGCCAACTGGATGACCTGAAATCGCGAGCCAAATAGAGTTGCGCATAGGTATTTAAAGGTAGAAATAAATACTTGCTGCAACAATCTGATCTAATCACCGATGCCCCCAGGGATCACTGCCTGAGGAGGCTGATATTTGTCGCTGGCGGGGACCAGGGGGACGAATTGTGCGGTTTTTCACCAATAGATAACTTGTATCACCCCAATTTACCGATTTTTGACATATTGACGCAAAGGTGCAGGTTTGCTACCCTAGTAAGGTACCCAGCCAGGCGAATTCACCGGTGTATTGGCGGCCGACTAAAACAGTTGAAATTCATACACCGTTAATTTCCAGGCTGCCCCTGACGCTGGATCCATCCCAATCCATTCTCTCAAACCCAAACAGGAGAAGAATAAATGTCAGAAACCACCAACAACGAATTTGAAATGGCTCAGCGCCAGTTTGATCATGTCGCTGAACTGCTCAAACTCGACCCGCAGGTACGTGAAATCCTGCGCTGGCCAATGCGGGAATTCTCTTTCCGCATCCCCGTACGCATGGATGACGGTACGATCCGGGTTTTCCAGGGCTTCCGTGTACAACACAATGATGCCCGCGGTCCCAATAAGGGCGGTATCCGTTTCCATCCAGCCGAGACATTGGACATGGTCCGCGCACTGGCTACCTGGATGACCTGGAAATGCGCAGTGGTGGATATCCCTCTGGGCGGCGGCAAGGGTGGTGTGGTGGTAGATCCGGCAACCCTTTCTACCGGCGAAAAAGAACGCCTGGTCCGCGGCTGGGTGAACGTCATGTGGCGCAATATTGGACCACGCCAGGACGTCCCGGCTCCGGATGTTGGTACCAACCCGCAAATGATGGGCTGGATGATGGACGAATATTCCCGTCTCTCTGGCGTTTACACCCCGGGTGTCTTCACCGGTAAACCGGTTGGCGGCGGCGGTTCGCTCGGACGTACCGAAGCAACTGGTTATGGTGTCATTTACACTGTCCGTGAAGCCATGAAGCAGCTGGGGATCGACTCCACCAAATGCACTGCTGCAGTACAGGGCTTTGGCAATGTGGCCCAGTACGCAGCGATCGGCTTCATCGAAATGCTGGGCGGGAAGGTTGTTTGCGTCTCATACTGGGATCGTGAAGACCGGGTTTCCTACACCGTATCCAAAACTGACGGCGTCGATCCTCATTTCTTGATGAGTATCACCGATCAGTACGGTTCCATCGATAAGGGCAAAGCCAAGGCTGCCGGGTATGTCATTGAAGATGGTGATGCCTGGATCAGCAAGGATGTGGATCTTTTGATCCCGTCTGCCCTGGGCGGTCAAATCACCGGAGAGTCGGTCAAGAAAATCAGCAAGAACGTAAAGATGATTGCAGAAGGTGCTAATGGTCCCACGACTCCTGAAGCAGATGCAATCATCAAAGACCGCGGTATCTTCATGATTCCTGACTTCCTGTGCAATGCCGGCGGTGTGACGGTATCGTACTTCGAAGGCGTCCAAAACGACATGAACTTCTATTGGACCAAGGATGAAGTTTTAACCAAGCTCGATACCAAAATGACGGAAGCCTTCAAGGCCGTCTATGAGATGAGCCACAAGGAAAACGTTTATATGCGCGATGCCGCTTACATGGTCGCCATCGCCCGCGTTGTAAAAGCAATGCAGTTGCGCGGCTGGATCTAAATTCAGGGAGCCAGTCGAAGAACGCCCTTCCCAAATCGGGAAGGGCGTTTTCTATCCATTATTCACCGCCTACCAATAATGCTGAACGTGCTGCCGAATTAACCGGTCGTAAATTGAGCGGACCTGCATCATTGTGTCCGTTGTTAATTCTGGCAGGTCCGACGCGGAAAAATTTTCCTCCGCCTGGGACGGTCTTTTAGCACCTGGGATGGCGCAGCTGACTGCATCGAACATCAGAATCCAGCGCAGTGCAAACTGCGTCATGCTTACACCTGTCGGGCAGATCTGTTTTAGTTCTTCCACAGCCTGCAGACCAACCTCGTACGGAACCCCTGAAAAAGTCTCGCCACGGTCAAATGATTCCCCTTGCCGATTGAAAGCCCGGTGATCGTCCACGGCGAAAGCAGTTTCGGGATTCATTTTGCCAGTCAGCATCCCTGAAGATAAAGGTACACGGGCCAGGATGCCTACCTTTCGTTTTTTGGCCTGCTCGAAAAACAGATCGGCAGGTCGCTGGCGGAACATGTTGAAGATAATCTGAACCGTCTTTACATTCGGGTATTCGATTGCCTTGAGTGCCTCCTCAACCTTTTCAACGCTGACACCGTAGTTCAGGATTTTTCCCTCCTGGACCAGATCATCGAGAATGCCGAACACCTCAGGCATGTAATACACGGCTGTGGGCGGGCAATGAAGTTGAACCAGATCCAACGCGGGTGTCTCAAGATTCCTCAAGCTGCGCTCGACAAAGGTGGTGAGGTTGGCTCGGTTGTAACCCTGGGGGGCGTGCGGTCGAAGGCGGCGGCCGGCCTTGGTGGCAATGTGGATTTCTTCGCGGGTCTCCTTGCGCAGACGTGCCAGCAGCCTTTCGCTGATGCCATCCCCGTATACATCTGCGGTGTCAAAAAAATTGACGCCCATTTCAACCGCGCGGTGAAGCGCTCCTAATGATTCGCTCTCAAGGGTCGGTCCCCAAGTTCCGCCAATTGCCCAGGCACCAAAACTAAGCGCCGAAACGCGCCAACCCGTGCGGCCTAATTCTCGATACTCCATGCTTGCCCTCCCGAGGTATAAGTTTTTGTTGACTATTCCATTTTAACACCCGCCGTACCTATCAGGAATAAAAAGCGCTCACATTGTTGGGAGCGCTACATGACAACTTCGGAATATCTGGCTTGATTTTACGATCCGTTATAAGCTCTTTGCAGCCCGGCAATATCCAGCTTGACCATTTGCAGCATTGCCTGAGTAACGCGGGCAGCTTTCACCGGGTCCGGGTCGCTCATCAGTTTTTCCAGAACCGAAGGTACAACCTGCCAGGACACCCCGAATTTATCGGTTAGCCAGCCGCACTGGTCAGGCCGACCGCCTTCCAACAGCCGATCCCAGTAATAATCGACTTCATCCTGATCCTTGCAGTCGATTACAAGTGAAAACGCCGGGGACAGCTTGTACACCGGTCCTCCGTTGAGGAACATGATTTCCTGACCTTCGATCTCGACCACACCGGTTAAGAAAGTCCCGCTCGGCATAGGCATAGCATCACCATAGCGTGATGAACTGATCAGTTTTCCGTTCTTGAAGATACTGAGGTAATGGTTGATGGCTTCCTCGGCATTGGTGTCAAACCATAAGCATGGGGTAATTTTTTGCAT
>CAYPJS010000091.1:0-4603 GCA_964411135.1 uncultured Anaerolinea sp. | reverse complement strand
GCTGCCTATGTCGCTTTCTCTGCCGCGCCGGGCAGTGAAACCACCATTCTAGCGGACGATTTTAACGAGGAAGTCACGGTTACGGACACTTCGGTAAAGAAAAAAGTCAAGGCCAACGGGTAAAACCTGCCAGACTTGAGTCTCTATCCGGCAGGTGTGATGTCCCGGCTTGCCGAATATGGAATTTATCCCGTTCCAATTCAGGCGGTCTTCGCCTCCGACGTCCCGCGCGGTGCTGGCCTGAGTTCGTCAGCATCTATCCAGGCGGCATTTATTACCACCTGGTTGTCTATGGCAAACGCCGGTATGCCGCCCATGAGGCAGGCGCTGCTGTGCCAGCAAGCTGAAAACGAATATGTGGGCGTAAAAAGCGGCATCATGGATCAATTCGTTTCGATCTGCGGCATGAAGGATCATCTGCTGCTACTGGATTGCCGTTCTTTGGAGTGGGAAAGCACCCCCCTGCCGGCTTCTGCTGCAATCGTGATCGCGGATACCGGCAAGCGGCGCAAGTTAACCGCCGGCGGGTACAACCAGCGCAGAGCCGAATGCGAAGAAGCCGTACGGCTGTTGAGCCGGGATATGCCAGACATTCAGAATCTGCGTGATGTATCAGTCAAGGATTTTAACCGGCTGGCGCACAGGCTGCCGCCCCTGATTGAGAAACGGGCCAGGCACGTGGTCGAGGAACTCGCGCGCGTGGCACAGGCATGGGAGTACCTGAAGGCCGCCGATCTATCGACATTTGGACGCCTGATGAACGCATGTCATACCAGCTTGCGCGATCTGTATGAGGTTTCCAGCCCTGAACTCGACGCCATGGCGCAGATTGCGCAATCCCTTGAAGGCTGCCTGGGTGCGCGCCTCACCGGCGCAGGTTTCGGCGGCTGCTGTGTGTGTTTGACGAGCCGCGACCAAGCCCGGAGTGTCGCAGAAAACCTTGCCATCCGCTATCAGGCCCTAACCCGTATCAAACCAGAGATTTTCATTACCAGCCCTGTGGAAGGTGCAGGGTTGATTCGGGATGGCAGCAGTCCATCCAACCTTTAAATATGAACCGCTTATGTAATCGATTGGCGATCTGAAAAGTGGAGACTCGAAAATCTGCGGGACCTTGAACGGCTGTGTTTGGGAGACCTCTATATAATGATTAAATAAGGTCTCTAATTGAGCCAAGTTCTATCTGGAACCCGTATATTTCGGTTTTGAGGGAAATCCTTATGAAATCCGATGTATTCGTGAAAAGCCTGGTGGGAAAAACCGAGGATATCTTCAAGGCCGAAAAGTATCGCCAGATTATTAAAATGCTGATTTTTTCCACCCTGGTGATCTTTAGCGTTGAGACCCTGCTCATGGTGCTTCTCGAGCTGGTGCTGAATATCCCCGAACCGATCGTTTGGTACATTGACGGGTTCCTGCTGGTGGTCCTGCTCTTCCCCCTGAATTATCAGTTCATTGTGCAGCCAATGCTGCGTCAGATTGACGAACACCGTCGCACGAACATCGAATTACTCAAGACCAATGAAATTCTTGAGCGCTTCTTCGAGATTAGCGATATCCTGGTTGCCTACATGGATCGGGACTTTAACTTCATCCGTGTGAACACCACCTATGCCAGTTATGACGAGCATACCCCTGATTATTATGTTGGGAAAAACCATTTTGACCTGTTCCCGAACGAGGAAAACCAGTTGTTTTTCAAACATGTTATCGAGACTGGCAAACCTTTGTATATCTACGAAAGGCCTTTTGTTTACGCTGCCAATCCCGAGCGGGGAACCAGTTACTGGGATTGGTCCCTGCTGCCGATTAAAAACCTTGCCGGAGAAGTGGACGCCCTGATTCTTGTCCTGGCTGATCGAACCGCACATAAACAGGCACAAATGGCTCTGGTTGACAGCGAACGCCGTTTCCGCGCCGTGTTCAACCAGACCTTCCAACTGATTGGCCTGCTGGATACTTCGGGCAACGTAATCATGGCCAACCAGACTGCTAATGATTTCAGCGGTATCCCGTTTGAAGAAGTCAGAGGAAAACCATTCTGGGAGATTCCCTGGTGGGAACAATCCGAGGAACAGGATGCTGTATTGAAGGCCGGGATTCAAAGGGCGGTGAAGGGCGAAACGGTTCGGGATGTGGTTAATGTACACAGCCAGGACGGCACAACGGCTGTTATGGATCTGACCATCAAGCCGCTGCTGGATGAGGATGGCAACCCGGTTTTACTAATTAGCGAGGCACGGGATATTACCGACCGGATAAGGTCTGAGGAAGCCTTAAAACGCAGCGAGGAAGAACTCAACCGCCTGTATCAGGTTGAAATCCGCGCCCACGATCTGGCAGATTCCCTTCGTAAGGCAGCGCTTTCGATTTCCTCATCCTTAAACAGCGGCACCGTCCTGGATACCTTACTGGACTCGATTCACGAGGTTGTGCCGTTCACCAGCGCCCATATCGAGCTGCTTGAGGATGAAGATCACCTCTTCGTACGGCTGGCACGCGGTGAGGAAGTATTCCCGGAAGAAAAACGGCTGGCGGGCAGGCACCTTGACATCCATGAATTGCCAATTTTTGCCCCTATTTTAAAGGAAAAGAAGGTAATGCAGTGCGCCGACACGCGGGATTATAAAGGGTCCATATACTTCCCGGGCAAACAATATATTGGCAGCTGGGTATCTATCCCGCTGCTGGCAGGCGATCAGATCATTGGTCTGGTGATCCTTGAACACCGGGATGCGAATTTCTTCACCCCGGAGTTGACAGATTGGGCGACCACCCTCACCAATCAGGCGGCAATAGCCATTCAAAATGCCTGGCTATTCGAGCAGGTGCGCGACGGGCGTGAGCACCTGCAGGCCCTTTCCCGCCGCCTGGTCGAAGTCCAGGAATCCGAACGGCTTTACATCGCCAGGGAGCTGCATGATGAAGCCGGACAGGCACTTGCTTCATTAATGGTCGGGTTGAAGCTGCTCGAGCGTGAAGGTGGAGACCATCAGGCTGTGGTCGAGCGCAGCCAGGAATTGAAGCAGATTGTGGATTTGGTACTGGAAAACCTGCACCGCCTGGCTATGGACCTGCGCCCGGCTTCACTGGACCACCTAGGGTTGGTAGCCGCCTTGCGGCAATACGTGGAAACCATAAGCGATCAACACCAGTTAGCTATCCAATTCGAAGTGGTGGGCACGATTGAACGCCTCGCTCCAGAAATGGAGACCGCTATCTATCGCATCGTACAGGAAGCACTGACCAATATCGTCCGGCATGCACAGGCAACCCGCGCCGGGGTACTGCTGGAACGCCGGAAGGATTCAATCCTGGCAATCGTGGAAGACAACGGAGTCGGTTTCGACCTTAAAGCCGTCTCCGGAGACCACCTGGGAGTGGTTGGATTGCAGGAACGGGCAGATATGCTGGGGGGAACCATTCATATTGAAAGTTCCGCCGGCAAAGGGTCAACGATCATACTGGAGGTTCCATGTCCATCCGAATCGTAATTGCCGACGATCACCGCTTATTCCGTGCCGGGATTAAAAACCTCCTGAATGACGACCCTTCGTTCGAGGTAGTCGGAGAAGCCACCACTGGCGAGGAAGCCATTTTGGTCACCCGGAATTTGCAGCCGGATATTCTTCTGATGGACATCGGTATGAGCGGAAACGAAAACCTGGAAGCTATGCGGCAGGTTTTACAAGACTTCCCCCCTACCAAGGTTCTGATGCTGACCATGCATGAGGATAGCGCCTTATTGCAGGAATGTCTGCGGGCAGGCGTGTCCGGGTACATCATCAAACGTGCCGCCGAATCAGAATTGGTCGATGCCATTTACGCCGTCCAGCGCGGCATCATTTATATTCACCCTTCTTTGATGCCCTCATTAGTAACGCCAGTTCAGGAAAGTTCATCAAAAAACCCAAAACAGAAACAACCCCTTACTTCCCGGGAGATCGATGTCCTAAAACTCATCGTGCAGGGGTATACCAGCAAACAAATCGCCGAAGCGCTAACCTTGAGCACCCGCACGGTTGAAACCCACCGCTCAAACATCATGGATAAACTGGACCTGCACTCAAGGGTTGACCTGGTCCGATACGCCAGTCAACACAATTTGATGGGGTCTAAATAGTCCATTGCCAGCTTTGAAAAGATTTGTCTGAAATAATCCGCCGCTGAAAAAGCAGCCTTAAAATGGCTGCTTTTTTATTTCTTCAGAGATACGTCCTGGTTCACGGAAACCCTAGATCCAGCCCACCCGATAAAAACACTTTTCACAAATCCGTAAAAAGTACGGAAGGCATCCGTATTTTCTCATCCGACATCCGTAATACTTTGCCAGCAAAGATACAGTTTAACTACGGTTTTATATCCCCAGCAGAATCTCTATCCTATATCTAGCGGTGGGTTATTGACCAGAGGTCCTTTCATGCATCTAAAAACACAAACAACCTTTACCATCCCAGCCGAAACTGCACGGGCAGCACACAGTGTGTATAACATCCACACAGTCTACCTTCAAATTGGCGATAACCTGAAGAGTATCGTCCAGGGGGTAGATTTCAGCGTGCTGGGAGAACCTTCCCGCCTGAATGACGACTCCGCCTTGAGG